>URXE01000021.1 GCA_900551815.1 uncultured Collinsella sp. | reverse complement strand
CTCCGGGGCCGGGGGCCCGCGGGCCGAGGCCGCCGGGGAGGCGGCGGCCGCCTCCACCGCGCCCCCGCCGGCGCTCGTCGAGGCCGAGAACAGGCAGGTCAGGTTCCTGGCCGCCCGGATATCGGAGGCCCTCGACGAGGCCGGGGCCCTCGAGGCCGAGACGGCGGCGCTGCTCGAGGGCGACGAAACCTACGCGTGCCTGCTCACCGTGCCCGGCATCGGCCCGAGGACCGCGGCGCAGCTCGCGGTGTCGGTCGACATCGGGAGGTTCCCGGACCACGACCACCTGGCCTCGTACTGCGGCATAGCCCCGAGGGTGAGGAGCTCCGGCACGTCGGTGAGGTCGGTCAGGGCGTCCAGGCGCGGCGACGCGAGGCTCAAGTCCCTGCTGATCTTCTCGTGCAACAGCCTGGTGAGGTCCTCGGGGCGCTACGGCGAGTACTACCGGGCCTGCAGGGCGCGGGGCATGGGGCACGGGCGGGCGCTCAAGGCCGTCGCGAGGAAGCGGCTCAGGGCGATATACGCCGTGATGCGCGACCGGGTGCCCTACCGGGAGTAGCCCCGACGGTTGACAAAACTATAGGAACACCCAATGACTATGAAAGGTATCCATGGAAACGATCATCAACGTCGACGATGTCTCGTTCTCCTATGGCACGCAAACCGAGCAGGCGCTTAGTCACGTCTCGCTCAGCGTGAACAAAGGGGATTTCATCGGCATCATCGGACCCTCGGGCGCCGGCAAGTCCACACTTGCCGCTTGCCTTTCGGGCGCCGTGCCTCACCACTACACCGGCACATTCTTTGGCTCCGTCAAGGTCGATGGCCGCGACACCTGCGAGGTCTCGCTCACCGATGTATCGCAGATCGTCGGCAGCGTATTGCAAGACATCGACACGCAAATGGTCGCTTCGGTCGTCGAAGACGAGATGCTCTTTGGCCTCGAGAACTTTGGCGTTCCACACGACCAGATCGAACAGCGCGTGAGTGAAACGCTCAAGACCGTCGGCATCAGCGACCTGCGCGACCGTGAGATCGCCACCCTCTCGGGCGGCCAAAAGCAAAAGGTAGCCATCGCCGCCATCCTCGCCATGCGCCCGCGCGTCCTGGTGCTCGATGAACCCACCGCAGCACTCGATCCCGCCAGCTCAACGCTGGTCTTCGAGACGTTGCGCAAGGCAAACCACGCGCTCGGCATCACCATCGTCGTCGTTGAGCAAAAAGTCGCCCTGCTTTCGGAGTACTGCAACCGCGTGCTGGTGCTCGATCGCGGCAAGATCGCGCTGCAAGGCGAGCCGCATGAGGTATTCGCGCACACTGACGAGCTTCGCACCACCGGCGTCGACTGCCCGCGCGTCACACGCATCTTCAACAGCCTTGAGGCTGATGGCCTGGTAAGCGGTGTGCCCTGCTTAGATGTGAACGAGGCCGAGCAGCTGATCATGGGTATCGTCGACCCCGACCGCACGGCAAGCGACACCCAAGCGCCCGCAGGCTCCCCGCACGCACCGTCGTTGCGCCCGCATGCAAAAGACGCTGAGCCGGTACTCACGTTTGACCATGTCGAGTTTTCCTACCCCCATGGCGGCGCCGCCGTCCACGACCTCAGCTTGACGCTCTATCCCGGCGAGCTCGTGGGCATTGTCGGCCAAAACGGAGCCGGCAAGACCACGCTCACCAAGCTGCTCACGGGCCTGCTTAAGCCCGCATCGGGCAGCGTGCGCGTTACAGGCCTGGACACGGCATCGGTTCCCACAAGCCGTATCGCACGCGAGGTGGCAACGCTTTTCCAGAACCCCGACCGTCAAATTTGCAAGGATACCGTGCTCGACGAGGTCGCCTTTGGCCTGGAGCTTGCCGGCATCGACCGTGCCGAGGCGCTGCGTCGCGCCCGACTCGTCATCGACCGCTTTGGCCTGCCCGCCGACGAGGCACCGTTCTCGCTGTCACGCGGCCAACGCCAGATGGTGGCGCTGGCCTCCGTCGTGGTAGTGGAACCCAAGATTGTGGTACTCGACGAGCCCACGAGCGGCTTGGACTACCGCGAGTGCATGACCGTGATGGAAACGGTACGCACCATGGCCGAGCGCGGTTGCGCCGTCATCATGGTCTGTCACGACATGGAAGTCGTTTCCGACTTTGCCGAGCGCATCGTGGTGATGGCCAACGGTCGTATCCTCGACCGCGGTCGCACGCACGAGCTGTTCTCGAACATCGAACTCATGCAGCATGCCTACGTTGAGCCGCCCCAGGTCATCGAGCTCTCTCGCCGTCTGGCAACCACCGTCTCGCCTGCCTTTACGCAGGTGAGTGAGGTCACCGATATCGTTCGTATTACCGAGGAGATGGTCCGCCGTGGTTAACGTCATCGACTATATGCCGGGCGACACGCTGCTGCACCGCCTGAACCCCGTCATCAAACTGGGCCTCGCCGCCGCTATCATCATCGGCATCTTTTTGTCCGACACCTATGGGGCACTGCTAGGCTTTTTGGCGCTCACGCTTGCGCTGGGCGCCTACGCCGGCGTCGTCGACCGCCTGCTCTCGCTGCTCAAGTTGCTGATTCCGCTCGCGCTCATCATGTTGGTGCTGCAGCTTGCCTTTATGCGCGATGGCAACATCGTGTGGGGCTTTGTCACCGACGAGGGCCTCATCACCGGCTCCAAGGCCTGCCTGCGCCTGCTGGGCGTGGCACTTCCGCTTATTCTGATGCTCATGGTGACCAAGCTCAACGACCTTGCCAACGCCTGTGTCGAGGTGCTGCACGTTCCGTATCGTTACGCCTTCACTTTTACCACGGCGCTACGCTTTGTGCCGGTGTTTGGCCAAGAGATGAACGCCATCATGGAGGCGCAGACCGCGCGCGGCGTTGAGTACGACACCAAGAACCCCCTCAAGAAGATCCAGCTCATGCTACCGCTCTGCGTGCCGCTGCTGGTGAGCTCCGTGGGCAAGACCGATGCCACGGCCTTGGCGGCCGAGCAACGTGGCTTTTACCTACGTACGCGCGCGAGCTCATACAAGCGCTATCCCATCAAGGGCATGGACATTGCCGTACTTATTATCAGCATTGCCCTCATCGTCCTCGGATTCCTGTTCTAACCCATCGCCACCGACAACCGACAAACGCAAAAGGCCCCGGCTCGCATCAAACGAGCCGGGGCCTTGCTGTTTTCCCAGATAAAACCTACCAAAACAAACCTGTCCCTTTTTGGCAGGTCGAGGGTTATAAGCGGTAGGGGGCGCCGCTGCGGATGATGGATTCGCGCACCAGGACGTCCATGGCGTCAAGGGTGATCTCGGGCATCTCGCGGTGCTTCTGCAGCACCGAGAGCTCTGTACAGGCCAGGATGACGCGATCGCAGCCGCTGCGGGCGAACTCCCACATCACGCGATCGAACTTATCCATATCGGGTTCGCGTCCCGCCTTCACGTCATCATAAATCAGCGACATTACATCGGCCTGGCGCTTCTCGCTGGGATAGACGACCTCGACGCCCGCGGCCTCGCACTCGCGCCCATAGACGCCTGCACCCACGGTGCCGTCGGTACCCATGATGCCAATCTTGCGCACCGGCTCGGACGGCATGCTCAGGTTGGGATCGAACTCGCACTCCCCCATCACCGCGCCCGCCAGGGCATAGCGCACCGACTCACGCGGCATGTGGATAATCGGCACCTTGGTAAACGACTGAATCTGATCGTAGAAGTAGTGCGACGTGTTACAGGGAATGGCAATGTGCGCGCAACCCAGCGTCTCGAGCGCCTGAGCGCACTCCTTCATGGTCGCCAGCAGCTCGGCATGCTCGCCGGTCTTGATGGCCAGCGTACGGTCGGGCATGGTCGACTTGGAAAGTACCACCATGTCGATATGTTCCTGATCACAGGTAGCAGCCGTATGACGCACGACCTGGTCGTAGTAATACGACGTGGCCTCGGCGCCCATGCCGCCGATAACTCCCAGCTTTTCCATCGCCGCCTCCTTGGTGACGCCCATGCAATTGCTCGCATCATACCCGCGCCCGTCCGATGCAAACCGGGCGGGCGCCGCACTCATCTACTTGTAATACGTCTTGAACAGCTTAAAGTGACGCAACTTGGTGTGCCACATGCGCAACCAGCGGTTAAAGACAAAATCACCCTTCATAAACGAAGGATCGGCAGCCTTGCCCTCCTTGGCCAGACGGTGTGCCTTCGCACGCAGCTCGGGGTCCTTGACATACTTGTCAACGACGCCCATGGGAACGACCATCCACAGGGCCTCGTCCTGTGCCGTCACAAATTCCGGCTCAAACGGACGGTTATAGACGTACTCATCCACCACGTATTTAGCAACGTTAAAGCCGCTATTGGTGACATAGTAATTACTGCGGCCCTGACGCGTATTGAAGTCGAAGAACTTAAACGAGCCGTCGCGCTCGTCGTATTTGACGTCGAAGTTGGAGAAGCCCGTAAACTTAAGGTCCTCAAGCAGCTTGCGCACGCCATCCATGAGCTCGTCGTTGGGCTCAGTGATGATGCAAGCGTGGTTGCCGACACCATGGGGCTGATGCTCCTCGAGCAGCACGTGACCCAGGCACATCATGCGAACCTTGCCGTTGCGGTCGGAATAACTGGTAAGCACGCGCATGTACTCGTCGTTGCCGGGCACACGATCCTGCAAGATGAGGTCATCGGTGTAGCCGCTCGCGTACACATCGCGAATGACCTGCTCCAGCTCGGCGCGATCGGCAATCTCGTAGGCCTTCTTTTGGCCCTCGAACTCGTGCTCCCACCACATGATGCCGTCAGAGGGCTTCAGAATCATCGGGAAGGGGAAGTCGATCTGGTCGAGCACCTCGGCGGAAGCCTCGCCCTGAGCGTTGAGCATCGCCATGGTAAAGGTAAACGTGTGCGGATAGGGCACGCCGTGCTTCTCGCACAGCTCGTAGAAGATCTCCTTCTTCTGGCACTGCTCGAGCATGCTGTAGGGCGCATAGGGCGCGATGACGTTCGAGGCAAGCTGACCGGCGTCCTGAGCCTGCGCGGCAAGCGCGACGTAGTTGTCGCCGCAGCCCATGAGAATAATCTTCTTATCAGGATTGGCCTGTGCGACGCCGTTAACGGTCTCGATCATGACCGGCATGGTATCGATATCCACGTTGGGCGTGTAATCGATAATTTGGCTGCGATAAGCGGGGCCGGTCTGGTACTTGCCAAAGACCAGGCTCTTAACCTGATACTCCTCGTAGAAAGCGCGCGCCACCGAATACGCGTTGATGTCGCCGCCGAGCAGCACGGGGATAAACTCGCGCTCTGTAAACTGCAATGCCATGGAAACTTCCTATCTAGAACTGCCCCAGAACGGGCGGTCTTTGAGTAACCATTCTATTTTAGCGTGCCGAGCCGCCGGCACCCAAAGCTCCACCGTATCTATGGCAATCGGCGCGACCATCCAGCGATGGGACGGTGCTCACCGGTGTATGACATCCGGCAGTGAACCCACCGTTGTTGTAGGATTCAGCATATCGATATCCTCAAGCGAAAGGCGCACGCGTGCCCCAAGACCATCCGACCGATAACCCCATCCTCAACGCCGCAGAGCGCGAACTGACGGAGCGTGCACAAACGACCGCTCCTCTGCGCACGGCAGACGATGCCTACAGCGGGTCCGCCCGCATCGTCTCAATCAACACATCGGCGCACAAGGGAACGCGCAAAACACCCGTCGCCGATGGGCATGACACCGTCATCAAGCAATTTGGCCTTGCCTCCGATGCGCACGCCGGACATTGGCACCGCCAAGTCTCGTTTTTGGCAGCGGAGTCCATCAATACGGCGCGGGCACGCGGGCTTGATGTGTGCGAGGGCGACTTTGGAGAGAACTTCACCACCCAGGGTATCAACCTGCTCTCACTCCCCCTGGGCACGCAGCTCAAGCTCGGCAGCGAAGTACTCGTCGAAATCAGCCAGATCGGCAAAGTCTGCCACACCCGCTGTGCCATCTACTATCTCGCCGGCGACTGCATCTTCCCCCACGAGGGCATTTTTGGCGTCGTGTTGCAGGGCGGAGAAGTCCATATCGGTGACGACATACAGATGGTCAAGCTCGGCGATGGCACCTGTTCCTTCACTCCCGCCGAGGCACTCAAAGAGGTGGAGCAGGCTCGTCGCAAAGGAACCCTATAGTTGCAAAACCCCACGTGAGGGCAACTTTTACAACCAAAAACCCTCACAAACAGGATTCCGTAACGTTAAAGTTGAACTCTATGGTTTCTCAACAATTCGCTATAACTGCAGGTCAAAGCCAAAGCCTCAAGTTTAACTTGACCCTTTGAAACCTTTAAGGTTCAAGTTGAGGTCGAAAGCAGTAGTAGAATACACTTCGACCAATAACCTACGATTGATTGCAGAGGGACTGGATGCAGCATTCGAACCATCGCACCGCAGCGCTCATCGCGTCGAAGCCGGCTCGTATCATCACGAGCGCCGCGCTCGCCGTCGCGCTGACGGCCACGCCGATGCTCTCCCCCGTCGCGGCCTATGCCGCCTCGCAGGCAACGCAGGATCAGCTTTCCGCCGCCCAGAAAAAAATCGAGGACGCTACGAGCGCCTACAACGACGCCCGCACCAAGCTCGAGGACCTGCAAAAGCAGATAGACTCCAATGAGGCGAACATCGATAAGATTGAGGCCGAGCTGCCCGAACAGCAGGCCAAGGCTAGCTCCGCCATGCGCGATCTGTATAAGTACCAGAAGGGCACCAGCCCCATCGTGAGCTTCCTAGTGAACACGCAAAGTCTGGGCGACTTTATCACCACTTGCAAGTACACCAACCAGATCACAAGCTCGAGCGTCGACGAGATCGAAGAACTCAACAAGATGCAGACCGAGCTCGAGCAGAACAAAACCGAGCTCGATCAGGCCAAGTCTCAACTCGAGGGCGAGCAGAAAAATGCCGAGGATGCGCTGGCGCAGGCTCAGCAGCTCCGCAGCGAGGCGCAGGCAAAGGCCGAGCAGGAAAATGCCGCCGAGCTGGCCAAGCTCGAGGCAGACAAGGCCGCTGCCGCCGAGAAGATCTCGGGTACCGGCGTGAGTGGCAATAACTCCAACAGTCAAGCCACCAACTCCAACACCACCATCGACACCACGGTGAACAACTCCAACAGCGGCAATTCCGATTACGACTCGTTCATTAACGAGTGGACGAGGCGCATCGACAACTACCTTGCCGGCTCCCCTATGGCAGGCCAGGGCTACAACTTTGCCGTTGCCGCCTGGAACACCGGCGTCGATCCTCGTTGGTCTCCCGCCATCGCCTGCATCGAAAGCAGCAAGGGCCTCTATTGTGCCGGCTCCTATAACGCCTGGGGCTGGAGCGCCCGCGGCGGCGGCTGGCGGAGCTTTGGTAGCTGGAGCGAGGGCGTCTCTGCCCACGTTGCCTACCTGGGCGCCAACTATGGCTCCACGCTTACCCCGGCAGCCGCCAAAAAATACTGCCCGCCTACGTGGCAGGACTGGTACAACAAGGTTGCTTCCCAGATGAACCGCATTTAGGCTCGCAAGCCTCAACTGCAAAGGGCCCCAAACGGGGCCCTTTTTCGTATATCTAGGAGACGACGCCCGTCGCGTTGCCGATAACGACGACAACGCACATAACGGCAAACATAAACCCGAGCGCTTTGAACCATAATTCGACAAAGGCGCCTCCCCGATACCGATCGAGCACGGGAAAGCGACGCCGAAGCCTGCGGCGGTCGAGCATACCAAACGTAATAAGCAGCACCAAGCCATCGACCATAAAGAAGTACTCAAGCGCTAAAAACCACGTTGGATAGTTGCGGTTTTCACCTGTCGGCTGAAACACGGCAAAATGGCTCCCCATCAGGAGCAGCAGCGTCGTCGCATAAACGCATCCATTCCATATGCGCCCCACGGGCTCGGGAATATGCGAGAGCAGGCTTACGCACTTGGACGCCAAGGACTCGGACGCCGAGGGCGAGATGGTCGTATGCTGACCTGTAGAAGGCGAAAGCGCAGGGACAACCGGTTGCTGTACCCGATGCACTTGCGGCACCGCGGTCCGGGACACGGCGGCGACAGGAGCCGTTGTGAGCGACGACGCAGGGGCGCACAAGCCATACGCTGCGCGCGCAGCATTGCCCAACGCCTTTGCACTTGCAAAACGCTTGGCGGGATCGAGCGCCATCGCCATGCAAGTCACATCTGCCAGCGGGACGGGAATGCCATGCGCATCGCATTGCTCGCGCATGTCGCGCCCCGGTTTGGGATCAGCCCCCGTCAGGCAAAAGAACAGCAGCGCGCCGAGCGCATAAATATCGCTACGCACGCTCGTCTGCCCAAAACCGTACTGCTCGGGCGGCACATAGGAACGCGTGCCAAACTTAACGGTATCGGCATCGGCACCGTCGCGCCAGACACGCGCGATCCCCAAATCAATAATCACCAGCGAGGAAAAGGTCATGCCGGCATCGGTCGCGTATCTCACGCCCGACACAATGATGTTCGAAGGCTTAAGATCGCGATGGATAACCGGTGCCGCCGTCTCCCCCGCCGCCGCAAAGCCGGCATGGAGCTCGCTCACCGCATCGCACAGGACGGGATATAGCACACGGGCATAATCGGGCGTCGCGCCCAGGCGCCCCACGAGCGCCTCGAGCGTCTCGCCTTCGACATATTCCATCACCACATCGAGCTCCTCACCCGCGCGGTGGCAGTCGACAATCCGGGGTAAGTGTTCAAAACGGCGTCCAGCCTGCTGAGCCGCAAACAAGCGCTCGTAGGCCCCGCCAATCTGCGCCGAAGCATCGATGCGCTTACGGACAAAGGGGCCAAGCGAACCACCGCCAGAACCCTCAAAGTACACAAGCTCGGTTGTCTCGACATCGGAGCGCTTGAGCACGCGCTCTACGCGATAACTATCATCACGCTCGAGCGACGCCAAGTGCCCGGCGAGCGCGGCGGTTAACTCATCATCGGAATATGTTGGGTTCTGAGTATCCATGGCGTCCATCATAGCGCAGGGCACGGACACCCCATGGCATCCACGCCCTGTTCGTTCGCATAGTTGTTTCGGCAACAGCCAATTCAGCCATCGGCCGCTAACTCACCGTCTCCTCGCCAAAGCGATACAGCTCCTCGTTGACCTTTTGCAGGCTGCAGCCGCGATCGATACAAAAGATGACAATCGCATCGCGACGGTCCTTACAGTTGAGGACACTTACCCCGGCAGCTGTCAGAGCGCGGTTGGTCTCCTTGAGCGTCAACGCCATCGCAAAGGCAATCTGCAGCACCTTATTAGGGCTTGGGTGGCGCGCACCGGTAAAAATTTGATAACCAAAGGTCTCGTTGAGGTCGGCCATGCGCACCACGCGCGAACGCTCTAAGCCCTTTTCCTGCAGCAGCTGCTTAAGGTAGTCCGAAAGCGACGGGGCGTCAAAGTCGTGTTCTTTGATATAGCCATCGATGTTTGGCGCGTCGAGGAGCTCATTGAGCAACTCGTCTGTCAGCTTTTTATCGAGCATACGACCTCACCTCCCCAGATCGCATAGTAATCATGTTGTTTATTCTAGTTAAAAGCCGCTCACATCAGAACGTTCCCAGCTAGCAACCTGATCGGGAGATACCGTGCTCATCGCTTCGAACTTCCAGGTGCCGCCCGCTTTGAGATGGTTGGTGTTCGCAAGAGCCGTTCCCACCTGATTGCCGTCTGCGTCATACAGAACATACTCAATCTGAATGTAGCTTTGCTCTTTATCCGTATTATTGGTCAACGTGCCAGTGATCTTATACGCAAACTGATTAGACGTATCACCGGCCTCATCCGAAACCGTATAGGGTTCTTGTGCCTCTTTTTGCTCCTCGACTTGCTGGGTCTGTTCGGCAGGCTTTGCTGCATCACCCGTAGACGAATCAGACGAGTTACCGCCCATAGAACCTACGACGCCGGCAACAACGAGCACCACGATGACACCCAGAATGATCTTGCCGATCGGCTTCTTTCCCTCTTTTGCCATTATGCATCCTTCCCACGATCCGGCTACCGTGCCGGCACACAGCACATCGTAGGAGGCAGCGAACTCAAATTCATTAGCTGGGAGCTAATGTCGCAACACAGTTTGTCATCTGACGCTCATTGAGTCCTTTTTTCCTTCACCGAACTCATGCCTTTGTTGTTGACTATTAAACATTTAGACGTAAACTGCTTTGTTACCTTGTCAACATCTGAAAGGAACCTCATTGGGAAAAGACGTACTGGTGCAGCAACTCGTCGACTCATTCGACAACTGGCCCGCCAAAAATTCCGGTTGCGGATCGTCCCGCATGACGCAAGAGCTCTATCCTTTTGACAAGCTCTTCTCTCCCATCAAAATTAACAAGCTCGCCGTCAAAAACCGCATTGTCATGGCACCGATGGGCAATATCGAAATGTGCGAGGAAACTGGCCGCCCCAGCGACATGATGCTGCAGTACTTTTTCGCCCGCGCCAAAGGCGGCTGCGGCCTCATCACAACAGGACTCGTGCCGGTAAGCCACGGCATCGACACCACGGTCACCGAGCTGGACAAGCTCACCTATTTCCCGCGCATCGATCGAAGCCGAACCGTTATGGCAGGCTGGCGCGACCTTGCCCAAGGTGTCCATGCGTTCGGATCGCGCATTTTTATCCAGCTTACAGCTGGACTCGGCCGCGTGGGCAACCCGCAATGCCTCATCACGCAAAAGAGGTTTCCGGTCTCGGCGAGTTTCTTGCCTAACTACTACATCCCCGCCATTCCATGCATACGCCTCTCGGACCAAAAGCTGCGCCGTATCGTAAACAATATCGGCCAAGCGGCGGCCGATGCCCATGCCATGGGCATCGATGGCGTCTATTTGCACGGGCACGAAGGTTATCTTATCGAGCAGCTCGGAAACCCCGCCTTTAACCATCGCAAACTCGGACGTTATGCCGATTGGCGTCAATTTGGCCTCGATATGGTCAAAGAAATCCGTCGCCGCGTTGGGCCTGACTACCCCATCATGTACCGCATCGACCTTTCGCTTGCACTCGAGGAAACCTATGACGAGCAGGTCATGAATTCGACCTATCTGGGACGTATGCGCGGCGGCCGCACGGTCGAACAGACCCTGTGTTATATGGAAGAGCTCGTGGGGGCGGGAGTAGACATCTTTGACGTCGACCTGGGTTGCTATGACAACTGGTGGATGCCCCACCCGCCTGCGAGCATGCCCGCAGGCTGCTTCGTTCCCGTGGCGCGCGCCGTTCGGGAGCGCTTTGCCGCCGACAATATCCGCTCCAATGCCGGCCTTCCCGTACCCGTTGTCGCGGTGGGTAAGTTGGGCTACCCCGACATTGCCGAACGCACCCTTCGCAATGGCGACGCCGATATGATCATGCTGGGACGCCCGCTGCTTGCGGATCCCGAGTGGCCCAACAAGGCGTACGCTGGTCGCGTGGCAGATATTCGTCCCTGCATCGGATGCCAGGAAGGATGCCTCAACGAGTTTGTCGAAGGGGGTCACCCGCAGTGCGCCGTCAATCCACGCTGCAGCTTTGAATACCTCATGCCCCAGACACCCGCTCCCGCCATAGAACCCAAACGCATAGCGGTGATAGGAGCCGGACCCGCCGGGATGGTCTGTGCGCTAATCGCCGCGCGTCGTGGCCACGACGTAAAGCTCATCGACGCCGAAGATGAACTTGGAGGAAAACTCCTCTCCGCCAGCGCCGCCCGGATCAAGTTCGACCTCGATAATTACCGATCATATCTTGTTCGACAGGTGCGCGAGCAGGCAGAAAAACCCAACGGGAACCTGACACTCAAACTTGGACGGGCAGCACGCGCCGAAGATCTTGCAAAAGCAGGCTTCGACGCAATCGTGTGCGCGACAGGCACTTCCAATGCGATACCGCCCATCCCCGGCCTTACGGAGCTTGCAGCATCGGGCCATGCCGTGCAGGCAACGCAGCTACTGCGTCAACCCGCGCTGCTTGGCAATGCCAAAACCGTCGCCATCATTGGCGGAGGGGCCGTGGGCTGCGAGGTTGCCCAATGGCTCACCGTCGAACACGGCATACCACAGGTCAGCATAATTGAAATGCTGCCTCACATGATGCAAGGCGCCTGTACGGCAAATCGTGGCCACCTACTCCATGCGCTCAGGGGACGCAATGTGCGGCTCCTCAATATGACACGCGTCGAGCGCGCGGAGGTCGGCGGCATGCGCGAGTCTGGAGCCCCAGCGAGGTGCGCGCTTCTCCACTTGAGTCGCAACTGCCACAAAAACGTTCCCGACCCCTACATCTCGTGGTCACCGGTCTTGCCCGAGAACGTCGAAAACCCGCTTGCACCCAAAATCGGCAACGACTGGAAGCCGCTCGAGCTAACCTGCGACCTGGTAATCATTGCCTGCGGCGGACACCCCGACGACGCACTGTTCTACAAACTGCAGCAGACGCATGCCGCAGACGAGCTGCATAACATCGGCGATGGGTTTGCACCCGGCCGTGTGCTCGAAGCGGTCCGCGCGGCATACCGACTCGGCACCAATATCTAACACGAAAGGATGGGCTCACAGATGAACCTGACCTCCCAACAACAAGCCCTGCTCGACGGCGCCAAGGGCCCCGCCATGGCCAAAGTAGTCAAGACCCTCGTTATGTACGGCGAGTGCTTTGGTGCCGAGCGCATGGTTCCCGTGACCGGCGCAAACGGTCATCTTGTCACAAGTTTTGGCCTCTCCATGCTCGGTCCAGTCTATGACCTTATGGATGAGTTGTTGAAAGACGGAGTCCTGTCCGGCCAGTCATTCTCGGTCGACCCGAGGCCTCTCGACCCCGCCGTCCCGGCCAACCCGCTGCAAAAGCTGCTGTTCAAGATTATGTATTCCAAACAAGGCGATTATGAGGCACAGCTGCGCAGCATGGGCCTATTGGACAGCGATGCTTTCAGCTGCACCTGTTACCAGCCCGAAGTTGGCAATCGACCCCAGCGTGGCGACATCCTAAGCTGGGCAGAAAGCAGCGCCGTGGTCTTTGCCAACTCCGTGTTGGGCGCCCGCTGCAATCGCAACTCCGGCATCATCGAGATGTTCGGCTCAATTGCCGGCTTTGTCCCGGAATTCGGCCTGCTCACCGACGAGGGCCGCAAGGCGACCTGGATCATCGAAGTCGACTGTAAGCGCAAGCCCGAAGCGCAAGTGCTTGGCAGCGCCATTGGCATGAAGGTGATGGAGGACGTCCCTTACATTAAAGGCCTCGACCGTTGGCTTGGCCGCGAACTCACGCCCGACACGCAGGACTACCTTAAGGACATGGGCGCCGCCAGCGCATCGAACGGCGCTGTCGGGCTCTACCACGTAGACGGCATCACGCCCGAAGCCGTCGAGCAAGGCGAACAGCTCATAGCACCAGACGCCCAAATCTATCGCATTGACGACGCCGAGCTGGAACACATCCGCTCAAGCTACCCCATTATGTGGAAGAACCCGGGCGCGCGCCCCAAGCTGGCCTTCATCGGCTGCCCCCATCTCTCGTCTGCACAACTCGCCCACTGGGCAGACGCCATCTGCGATGAGCTGAGCGCCTCCGGCAACTGCCGCGTGCAAGTACCCACCGTGCTGACCGCCGCCCCATCTGTGGCAGACGCCTTCCGCAAGACTGCGGCATACAGACGTCTCTCGACTACCGGCGCCGTCGTCTCGAGCATCTGCCCGCTTATGTACACCAACAACCCGCTGTGCGGCAGCATGCCCATCATCACCAACTCCAACAAGTTGCGTACGTACTCGGCATCGCGCTACTACACCGACGACGAGGTGCTCGCCTACGTCACCACCGGAAAACCAATCAAATAGGAAGGCGACTCCTCATGAAAAAAATCTTTCACGGCCGCGTCGTTGTCCCCGGAACTGCCCACGCCAAGGCACTTGTCTCTCACGGAGGGCTCAACACACTCGCATCGTTTCAGAAGGCACTGATGTTTGGCGACAAAAAGGCCACATGTTCCGACCAAAACAATCCCGACTTGTACGGCAAACCTTTGGCAGGATGTGCCCTGTGCCTACCGCAGACTATCGGCTCCACCACAGGTGGCATGGTGCTCTTCTGCGCCACCAAAATGGGCCGCCAACCCGCATGCCTGCTGTTTTCCAAACCCATTGACAGCCTTGCCGCCGCAGGCGCGATCCTCTCGGGTGTGTGGACCGACACCCCCATGCCCACCATTGACAACCTAGGCGATGAGTTTCTCGATGCCGTGTCGACGGGCGACGCCATCACCGTGGCCGAAGACGGCACGGTCATCGTCGGCTAAGGCTATCCGACCCGCCGCCCGCAGATGAACAACGTGTTTCGCCGTTTCCCACGCGCGGTGCGGGCGATAATCTTGACGTATTCGATATACAACACGAAAGGAGTCCCACCATGGGAGCATCGGTATCGGTCGCACAGGGCGCGCCTCTTGATGCAGGCACCTACAAGGCAGACGAGGCAGCCGTCGAGCGCTTTTGCGAATTGCTGCGCATCCCCACCGTTTCGCGTGAGAACATCGCCGAGCGCGACGATGAGCCCTTCAACCAGTGGATTCCCACGCTTCAGCGACTTTATCCGCATTTCTTTAAAGTCGCCGAGCTTACACGCGTCGACGATTTCGGCATGCTCCTGCGTTGGCCTGGTGCCGATTCCGCCTTGGACCCCATCGTCATGATGGCGCATCAGGACGTCGTGCCCGTCGAGGGGCAAGACTGGAAGCATGATCCCTTTGGAGCCGAGATCATCGACGGCGAAATCTGGGCCCGCGGCTCACTCGACACCAAGTGCATCGTCTCTGCTTTCCTCGAGGCCGCCGAGCGCCTCATCGATCAGGGCTTCGTTCCACCGCGCGATGTCTGGTTCTTCTCGAGCGACGGCGAAGAAATCGCCGCGCCTACTGCAACCCATGCAGTGCAGTGGCTTCGCGAGCACAACATCCATCCCTATATGGTGCTCGATGAGGGTGGCGCCGTGGCAACCGACGCGCCGCTCGGCGTCACCGAACCCGTTGCCATGGTAGGCGTATCCGAGAAGGGCCACGTCGACCTTACCGTTACGGCGCGCGCCGACGGCGGCCACGCCTCTACGCCTGCGGCAAACGATGCCTGCCGTCTTCTCTGCCGTGTATGCGAGACCATCTCGGCCAACCCCGGCAAGCCGCAGCTCACGCCCGCCGTCGAGGCCACACTGACCGAACTGGGCGCCCGTAGCAGCGCGACGTATCAGGCAATCTTTGGCAACCTGTGGCTCACGCGCCCCGCGGTCACCAAGATCATGGCCGCCAGCCCCGAGACCTCGGCCATGCTGCGCACAACCTATGCGCTCACGCAGCTCGAAGGCTCCAACGCGCACAATGTACTGCCACCAGTTGCTCGCGCTAACTTCAACGTGCGCATCGCTCCGTTCGAGACTATCGCCGATGCCGTCGAGCGCGTCCGCAAGCTCGCCGCCCAGCAGTGCCGCGCCTCGGGCATAAGCCCCGAACATGTCACCGTCGAAATCAACGAGGCGATTCCCTACACCGAGCCCGCGCCCATCTCGCCTTACGAAGACGATGCCGCCTTCAACTACATCCATCGCTGCGTGTCGGGCGTCTATCCCGAGGCCGGCTTTGCACCCTACGTGCAGAACTCCTGCACCGACTCGCGCGAGTTCAACGAGATCTGCGATCGCGTCTACCGCTTCTGCGGCTTTATCTACTCGGGCGAGGCGCGCAAGCTCATCCATGCCGCCAACGAACGCATCGGCGTCGACGTCTACAAGCGCGGCATCGAATTCTATGTGGCGTTTCTCGCCAACCTTGAACAACTGTAGGACGGGAGGGCCGATAGCGCCCCTCCCCGCTTTTACCGACCAGGAGAACCAGCATGACCCAACCAAATCTTAAGCGGGCGGCCCGGCTCGACACCAAGGCCGTCGCCCTCGCCTCCCTACCCTTTATGGGCATGATCAGCTTTTGGCAGGTCTACGACGGCATCGTTCCTAAGATGCTCACGGGAACCTTTGGCCTATCCAACTCGCTCACCGGCGCGATCATGGCTATCGATAATGTCTTTGGCCTGTTCCTGCTTCCGCTTTTTGGCATCCTCTCGGACCGTTGCGCAAGCAAACTCGGGCGCCGAACGCCCTTTATCTTGGGCGGCTCCGCGGTGGCAATGCTCTCCGTCCCGCTCATCGCGATCGCCAACAACATGGGCAGCCTACCTCTGCTCATCGGCGCGATTATCCTCACGCTATTGGCAATATGCGCCTATCGCACCATGACGGTTGCCATCGTGGCCGATATTACGCCTCGCCCACTTCGAACCAAGGCGGACTCGATCGAAAAGATCGTCGGCTATGCGGGGACGGGTCTTATGCTCGTCGCCATCTCGGTCATGGTTCCCAAGGCCGACAAACCCGATTACCTTCCGCTCTTTATCTTGCAGGCCGCCTTTATTCTCGTCTCGGCCGTTGTCTACGGCATCTTTGTCCGTGAGCCCGCCCTTGTCGAAAAGATGCGCGAGAAATCGCTGTCCATGGGCATCGACGAGGATCAGATTGACAAAGATGACTCTCCCGAGGCCGGCGGTAAAGATCACATTGCAGACGCCGGCGTACGCCGCTCCATCATCATGCTGCTTGCTGCAACGTTTTTCTACTACATGAGCTATAACGCCATGACCACCAATATCAGCCGTTATGCCGATATGTTCTACGGCATGGAGGGCGGCTCATACGCCATCATCAATATCGTGACGATTGCAGGCGCGCTGCTAAGCTACGTACCCTTGGCAAATCTTTCGCTCAAAATCGGCCGTAAAAAGGTCGCCCTGGGCACCGCCGTCATCATGGTTTTATGCCCCGCGCTTCTTTGGCTGGCACCCGGTTTCTCGCCCGTGTTGTACGGCGTCTTTTTGTTGATGGGCGTTGCGCTGGGCGGCGTGGACCTGTGCGTGTACACGATGATTCTGGAGTGCTGCAGCTCCCAAAGCGTAGGCCGCTACTCTGGTTACTACTACACCGTGAGTATGGCGGCTCAGGTGGCGACACCGATTCTCTCCGGCATCGTTATGGACGTGGTGCCGTCGATGCTCTTCGCCTACATCACGGCAATGGGCATGTTTATGGCCGCGAGCATTGCCGCCGCCAAGCACGGCGATGCTATCTTGATCGACGAGGTCGCTCGCCGCGAAGCAACCGAGTAGAAGCTCATGCCAATATTGAGCAATGGAGCCGGATGGGGGTATTTCCCATCCGGTTCCATTTTTGTTCCATCTTCAAAAGACTCGTCGAAGCCTATCCCACCGTGACGGATTCTCCGGTAAAGGTACTGACCATCAACAGGACAAAGAACACCAGGTAGCTGACACTCAGCGAGTACGCAATGATCAGGAAGACGGCCCAGCCGACATTGGTTTTACCGCAGGCATGGCGTTGCTCGCGATTGCGGCAGAGCCAAATCGTCACGCCAATGGCCACGATCAGCAACACGAGTGCCGCTGCTGCCAACCCGGCAAGCGCAAACATAACGCCAATGCTCACAGCAATAACCGGGAGCAGCAGCAAGCCGCACCCGCACCCACCAGGACTATACACGGCAGTCTGTCGGCGTCGTCCCATCGTCACTCCAACCTCAACATCTTTGAGCACTACAATGCGACAGCCTGCTGGACAGGAACAATCTTATCCAGTTCCGGTTCGATGCGCCTCTTCTCCGCCTCGAGATCAAACGCTATCTGAGCGCGCAGCCAATAACCATCCGTCGGGCCAAAGTAACGGCAAAGGCGAAGGTCGGTGTCGGCCGTCACACGACGCCTTCCCAAGATAATCTGCCCAATGCGTTGAGCCGGAATCCCGGTCTCCTTAGCAAGACGATATTGTGAAATGCCCATAGGGGCAAGAAATTCCTCTTTGAGCAGCTCACCAGGAGTCACCGGCGGCAGCAAATCGGACGCAGTCTCATCACTTGTGATAATCGACGATTTCGACATTCCAAGCCATCCCCTGTCTCCACTCAAAACAGACCCGATAGCGCTCATTACGACGCAACATAGTATCGCCTTACGTTAATAACGTCAAACGTTTCTATAGAGTTACATCTCTATTATATCGTACATTAGTTCGTATTTTCGAGAAGATACATCCCCGTCGACTAACCAAGCAAAAGCAATCGTTTGTAGACATCGAGGCCCTTGAGTAGGATTTCCTCGTCAAAGAGCATAGTATCAGTATGCAGGGCACTCGTGGCATAGGCGGGACAGCCCTCGGTGTCGCTCGGATTATCCCGACTGACAGGAACGCCCGTGCCCAGCAGGAAGAACACGCCTGGCAGATGGCGCTGATAGAAGGCGAAGTCCTCGGCAATCAGCAGCGGCTCGTCCACGAGCTGTAACTCGGGCAGAGCAGGCGCGATTCGGGCAAATAACTCAGGGTCGTTGTCGACCGGCGGATAGCCCTCGGCAAAGTCGAGATCGTACGTGCAGCCCGTTGCAGCGCATGCCTCATCAAGCACGCGGCGCACACCCTCGCGTGCACGGTCGAACATGCCGTCCGTAAACACACGCAAGCTGCCGGCAACATGGGCCTCCCCCGCCACCACATTGCAGACGGTACCGGCCTGCAGCAGGCCGAACTTACCAATGCAGGGTTCATCGGCGCCCAACTCGTCCATCAGCTCGCGCTCGGCAACCAAAAACTTCGCTGCCGCCAACGCGGCATCGTGGGACTCCTCAACCGGCACACCATAGGTCTTGGCGATATGGATGCTTGTCCCGTGGATGTGCACATGCGTTTCACTCGAGCGCGCCAGCAATGGACCGGAGCAGCTCGCCAACGTGTTCGCAGGCAGGTCGGGCCATACGTGGAACCCGAAGACACGGTCCGCCCCGTAGCGCTCAAACACCCCGCTCTCACAAACTGTCTTGGCGCCACCGGTCGTCTCCTCGGCAGGCTGGAACACAAAGAGCACGTTGCGCTTGATGGCACCCGGCTGCTCACGAATCGTGCGATCGACAAAGGTTGCCGCTGCAAGTGCCATGGCCATGTGTCCATCGTGTCCGCAAGCGTGCATCTTTCCGGGATGCGTCGAGGCAAAGGCCGCACCCGTCGCCTCCGCGATGGGCAGCGCGTCCATATCGGCGCGAATCGCCGTAGCATGCGCGGCGCCCGTGCCAGCGTCGAAGAAAGCACAAACACAGCTGGGGCAGGGATGGGTCACCTCGCAAGCAAGCGGTGCCAGCACGCCTTCGATATAGGCTATAGTTTGAGGAAGATCGAAATCGAGCTCCGGAATGCGATGCAGGTCGCGACGATAGCGACGAAGTTCTTGGAGCTCGGTCATAAAGGATCCTTTCATGGGGCATATCCATTCGCACAGTATTGTGATGCAGAATTGTGACGCCCTTGTTTCTAGCATATCCCTGCATTTTTTAAACGTTATATACGAATACTCTTGTTTGGTAAAGTGCAACGTGGTAGGGTCGTTACCACTTGATAGAGGCGCGGGCACGAAGAACCGCGGGCGAGCCGGCAGGCTTTGACCCCGCGGGGAGGCGAAACCCGCCGAACTGGGTTTTTCGGGCACGAACAGCCTGGTGGGCCTGCGGGAAACACCCGCAGGACTGTCTGCAGCAATGCGGGAGCGCTATCCGGACATTGGGTCCACGCTATGCGGATTCGATGCGCAGATGGCGCCGTCTGGATAGCGAGGTTTACGGGACATGGCATTGACCCCCAACGAGGCATATGCGGCCAAGCAGCCGTTTGTGGACAAGGAAACGCTCGAGCATATCGTCGAGCAGTTCCCCACGCCGTTTCATCTATACGACGAGGCGGGCATCCGCCGCAACATGCAAGAGGTGCGCGATGCCTTTGCATGGAACCCGGGCTTTAAGGAATACTTTGCCGTCAAGGCCAATCCCAACCCGGCGCTCATCTCCATTCTCAACGAATACGGCTGCGGCTGCGATTGCTCGAGCTATACCGAGCTCATGATCGCCCGCTCGCTGGGTATCACGGGACACGATATCATGTTCTCGTCCAACGACACGCCGGCGGCGGATTTTGCCCTTGCAGATAAACTGGGCGCCATCGTCAACTTTGACGACATCAGCCATATCGAGTTCTTTGAGCGCGTCGCGGGCCCCATTCCCAAGACGGTAAGCTGCCGTTTTAACCCGGGCGGCCTGTTCCAGCTCTCTAACGGCATTATGGACAACCCCGGCGACTCCAAGTACGGCATGACCACCGAGCAGCTCTTTGAGGCTTTCCGCATGCTCAAGGCCAAGGGCGCCGAGAATTTTGGCATCCATGCCTTCCTTGCCAGTAACACCGTCACTAACGACTACTATCCCAAGCTCGCGCGCATCCTCTTTGAGCTTGCCGCGCGCCTGGAACGTGAGACCGGCGCACACGTCGCCTTTATCAATCTGTCCGGCGGCGTCGGTATCCCCTATCTGCCCGAGCAGCAGGCTAACGACATCCACGCCATCGGCGAGGGCGTACACGCAGCCTACGACGAGATTCTGGTCCCCGCTGGCATGGGCGATGTGGCCATCTGCACCGAGATGGGTCGCTTTATGATGGGCCCCTACGGCTGCTTGGTCACCAAGGCCATCCACGAGAAGCAGATCTACAAGGACTATATCGGTGTCGACGCAAGCGCCGTCGATCTGATCCGTCCTGCCATGTATGGCGCTTACCACCACATTACGGTGATGGGACAGCCGGGTGGCCCTGACAAGACCGCGGCACCCGTCACGAACACCTACGACATCACGGGCAATCTGTGCGAGAACAACGACAAGTTCGCCATCGATCGCGAGCTGCCGCATATCGACATGGGCGACCTGCTTGTGATCCACGATACCGGCGCGCATGGCTACTCCATGGGCTACAACTACAACGGACGTCTACGCTCCGCCGAGGTCCTGCTGCGCCCCGATGGCTCGGCCGACCTCATCCGCCGTGCTGAGCGCCCGGGCGATTACTTTGCCACGCTCGACGTGCTGCCGAGCGGCCGCGAGCTGCTGGCCAAGTCGCGCGCCGAAAGCGCCCGCCGTCGCGCACAAGACGAGCGCCTGGCCGTCGCCGCCCAATGGAACAAACGCATCCAGATCGCGGACGCGAAGGAGAAGAACATGGACATCCGCAATCTCGAGGGCTCAATCGTCGCCCTTGTTACGCCATTTAAAAAGGACGGCAGTGTCGACTTTGACGCACTCGAGCGCCTTATCGATTTCCACCTGCAAAACGGCACCGACGCCATCCTCACCCTGGGCACCACCGGCGAGAGCGCCACGATGACCGATGACGAGGACAACTCCGTTGTCGCCGCCGTGGTCAAGCAAGTTGCAGGACGCGTCCCCGTCATCGCCGGTTCGGGCTCCAACTCCACGCAAACCATGCTCACCAAGTCGCTCACCTACCAGGGCTTGGGCGCCGATGGCCTGCTGCTCATTACCCCCTACTACAACAAGTCCAATGAAGAGGGTATCTATCAGCACTTTAAGACCGTCGCCGACGCCGTGGACATCCCCTGCATCCTGTACAACATCCCCGGCCGCTGCGGCTGCGGCATCAGCGAGCGCAACGTAGAGCGCTTGGCCGCGCACCCCAACATCATGGGTATTAAGGAAGCCTCGGGCAACGTCGCCTACGCGGCCAAGATCGCCCACCTGCTGTCCGATGACTTCCGCATGTACTCAGGCGAGGACGCGCTTACCGTGCCGCTCATGAGCCTGGGCGCCTCGGGCACCATCAGCGTGTGGGCCGATGTTCAGCCGCAGCTCGTGCATGACATGTGCCGCGCTTATCTGGACGGTGACGTGGCACGTGCCCGCGATATCCAGATTGCCAGCCAGCCGCTTATCAACGCCCTCTTTGGTGAGGTCAACCCCATCCCCGTTAAAGAAGCGCTCGCTCAGATGGGTATGATCGAGGCAAACTACCGCATGCCGCTATGCCCCATGGCCAACGACACGCGCGCCGCACTTACCGATGCCCTGAAGGGAGCTGGTCTGCTTGATTAAGACCGTCATTATGGGAACGGGCCGCATGGGCTCGCTCATCCGCACTACCGCCGAGGACGTTGTCGACGCCGCCGGTCAGCCCGTTTTTGATATTGTCGCGCAGATTGGCTTTGATCTGACCGAGCTCGAGAGCGCCCCGGCGGCCGACGTCATCATCGACTTCTCGAACGTCGTGACCTTTGACGCCGTTGTCGCCTATGTCGAGCGCACGGGCACCGCACTCGTTTCCGGCACCACGGGCTATACGCCCGAGCAGATGGACCGCCTGCGCGAGCTGGGTCAGAACGTCCGCGTCATGCACTCCGGCAATTACTCCATCGGCATCGCAGCCCTGCGCCATCTAGTGGCCCAGGCCACGCGTGAGCTGCCCGGCTTTGACTGTGAGATTGTCGAGACTCACCACAACCAAAAGGTCGACGCCCCCAGCGGCACCGCCAAGCTGCTGCTCGACGCCGTAGTCGAGGCCGAGCCCGAGGCAGGCTACCACCCCGTCTACGGACGCGAGGGCATGTGCGGCGTGCGCGACTCCAAGGAAATCGGCATGCACTCGCTGCGCGGCGGCACCGTCGCCGGCGTGCACGAGGTAAGCTTCTTTGGCCAGGACGAGGAGGTCACACTCACACACCGTGCCACGAGCCGTCAGATCTTTGTCAACGGCGCCTTGGCAGCCGCGCAGAAGCTCGTCACCCGCGAACCCGGCTTCTATACGTTCGACCAGGTCATGTTTGCCTAACCAGGTATCAACCGAATCCACCCAAAGGAGAGGTAGCAAATGAGCAACGCAGCCGAGATGGATGCACAGGAGATTATCAACTACATCGCCACCGCGCCTAAAAAGACGCCCGTCAAGCTGCATGTGCGCGAGAAGCCCGGCATGAAGGTTGCCTGGGGCGACGCACATGTCTACGGCGGCCGTCGTGGCAAGACCGTCTTTGGCGACTGGGATGAGCTCAAGGCCATCCTCGATGCCAATGCCGACTCCATCGACTACTACGATGTGGAGAACGACTGTCGCAACTCCGCCGTCCCCATGCTCGACCTTAAGGGCATCAATGCCCGCATCGAGCCGGGCGCGATCATCCGCGACCGCGTCGAGATCGGCGACCGCGCCGTCATCATGATGGGCGCCATCATCAACATCGGCTCCATTATCGGCGAGGGCTCTATGATTGATATGGGCGCCGTCCTGGGCGGCCGCGCAACCGTGGGCAAGAACTGCCACATCGGCGCCGGCACCGTGCTGGCAGGCGTCGTTGAGCCCGCGAGCGCCACGCCCGTCATCATCGAGGACGATGTCATGATTGGCGCCAACGCCGTGGTCCTGGAGGGCGTGCGCGTGGGCAAGGGCGCCGTCGTGGCTGCCGGTGCCGTATGCGTCGAGGACGTCCCCGCCGGCGCCGTCGTGGCCGGTGTCCCCGCCCGCGTTATCAAGATGCGCGACGAGAAGACCGACAGCAAGACCGGCCTCGAGGAGGGCCTGCGCCAGCTTTAATAGTTACGGCGTTTTACCAAACGCCGTAACGACCCGACGCTGCAAACGCCCCTAGGCGGCAATCTGACGTTCAATCGTCGGGCATGACCAGAAGGTCAATGCCCTCCTCTTTCGCGTCACCTTGCTCGCCTAGGGGCGTTTTCGCTGGCGTATGCTCAACCTACGGCGCAATGTCGGCAACCAAGCCGAAAACAAAAAAGGCCGAAGCACCATCGGAACTTCGGCCTTCATCATCTCAGGGTTCCGTCGTATTCAACCATGGCGGGTTGCTTTGACAGGCGCCCTACGGCCGTCTTATAGACCTCGGAACGATCGCGCCGCCCTATTGCCACAATCTCGGCAATCTCAACCATTCCGTCCTCTCGGATTCGGAAAACCATTCTGAGTCCCGCATTCCGCCATTTAATCTTTTTGCAGCCGGCGAGCTCGCCGTGAAGCGGCGTTCCGATTTCATCAGCGCGCGTCTTTAATTTTGCGACGGCAATACGAACGAGCCTGCGCTGGGATCCATCTAGTTTTTGATATTCCTTCTCGACGTCTCGATTCAAAAAGCCGACAATAAAATGCCCGCTCATTCGAAAAGATCCTCATCGGGAATCGCGTCCGAATCCATCGATTCAAACTCCGCGAGCTCATCGGCAGTTAAGGCGTCCTCAAACGGAACAAACTCATGCGGACCATGCTTGACTCGATCCGCAGCGATGCGATTTATCTCAAGTTCACGCAGATACTGCAGCGCGCCGTACATTTCCTCATAGGCAGCATAGTCGATAATCACGGTATCGATATCATTATGATCAGCAATGAACTGAGGTGCGCGTTTTGCGCGTTTACGAATAGCGGATAAGGACTTGCTTGCTTCGGTAGCAGAAACAACCTGGTCTTTTGTAAACACCGGTTTTTCCAGAACAAGTGGGGACATTTTGACCTCCAAAAAATAATCTGGATTATATTTCAAAGTATACTTCAAAATATTATCCAGACTTTTATTCAAAAGTTAAAAGCCTTATCGGTTCTCGATGCTGCCGATGTTTTTGAGCTCGATGGAGATGAGGCCGTTGGGCTCGTTGACAAACTCGATGTATTCGGAGTTCGAACCCATCTCGGCCGGGAAGCTGATTTCGATACCCGTGTCGGTACGGATCTTATGATTGCGCACCGCCGCGCGTTCGACCTGCTTGCGCTCCACGGGCACACGCTCAGGCACCTTCTCCTCGGTCAGTGCCGCGCGCACGCTCTCCTTGATAACCGGTTCGTCCTCAAAGACCTCGTCGACGATATCCCAAGGCGGCAGCTCCTCGTCATCCTCAACCTTCTCGGCAACGGCAGCCTTAACCTTAGCGAGCGCTACAGCTGTGTTGGCACCGTGCTCCTCGGCGACTTCCTCGACCACACGCGTCACGGTGTCGATGACCTCCTTGCCCGATACTCCCGTGTCGCACTGCAGCAAGCCATCGGGGATAAGCATACGGTCCTCGCCGGCAATCTTGCGCTTCTTGTCCACGTAGCCGATCTCCATGGTACTCGCGCGCACAATGGCATAGCTCGGCACCTTTTGCGAGGGGTTCGGCAGGATGGCGTAGTGGCGCGCGATGTCGTTGCGCACCTCCCCCTCCTCGCGGCCCACTTCGTGCATAAAAGCCTGCTTGGAGCCCAGCAGCATCACGGCAAACCAGCGGGCATCCTCATCGTCGTCAAAATCGGCCACGAGCACGTCGGTGGACTCGGTTTTCTCGGCTTTGGTGAGCTCGGAGGAGATAAACTCCGCAATCTGCTGCGACAGGTCCACGAACTCGCGCTCGCCAAAGAAATAGCCCTTGAGCTCGCCGCCAAACGCAGAGTTCTCGGCAAACGTGGCGCGTTTGTTGTCGGCCGAGGTGCGTGCGCGGCGCAGATGCGTGGTCACGAAGTTGCGCACGGTACGACTCTCGATATCGAGCTCGCGCTGGCTCATGACGTTGACGGCAGAGTCAAAGTCCATGATATGCAGAATCGCGTGATTGATTTTCATATACGGCATTCCGTTCTAGATCGATTTCGGCACGAACCAGTATAGCGGTCGAGCCTGCCCCAGGTGCATCGAAGATCGGCGCATCGGGGACAGGTTGCTTTGCACCAATGGCTAGCGCAGGAGCTCGGACTGCCAAGCCTCGAGCTGTTCTGCCAAACTCTTGCCGGCAGCGGGCATGTCGATCTGAGGGCGTTTGGGCAGCAATGCGCATTTAAGGATTGCCACGATGGTCTGCGAGACAAAGCGTCGCGTATCCTTGTCAAAGCCTTGCGCAGCCTGGAGCATCACGGGTAGGCTCTCGCGCAGATTCCCAGCGATATCCGCAAACCGCTCAGCACCCGTAGCCTCAAACACGGAGAACAACGCATCTACAAAACGCTCGCGCTCGCTAGGCGACACTGCAAGCAGCATCTCGCGAATGGAGCCATCAACGTATCGAGCGCCGGCGGACAGACGCTCGCAGTACACGAAGTCGCGACCATCAACCACCCAGCTAAAGGGATTGTGCTGCAGCAGGCTGAACTCGGTACTCTCAACGATGGCATAGTCCTCCTGTGTCTCGAACATCATGCCAAAGATCGACGACCGAGGTAGCGTCTTGTCGATTCGACCGGAAAGATCGGCAAAGGCGTCGCCGTTCAGAAACTCCTCGACGAAGCCCGGGCCATCATGGGAATACGCCCGTTCGATTCGCTCACGGGCGATGTTGGAGCACATCGCCGCACCGTACACCGCAAGGTTTCCACCCTTGGAATGACCTCCGCACAAAAGCGGCCCGTCAATCGCATCCGCCGCCTCGTCCACATAACGTGCCGCGGATTCCTGGGCCGGCACAGGACACCGGAACGCCATGTTAAAGTCCTCTTTCCAGCCCACAATCGTGCTGTCGGTCCCCCGGAAGGAAAGATAACTAAACCCCGCCGGAAACCGGAACGCCATGGCTGCAAACTGCTCTGTCGCCACCACATCGCTCACGGCACGATAGCCGCAAACGTTCACGCCACGGTAGCGAGGGCTTGCCGCCACGGCCTCCAGCAAGGCCCTGCTCCCCTCTGGGTCCCACAAGTCGTCAATCATGTCCCGGTAGCACTCGGCACGCAGCAGCGCGCGTACGTCTAGGCCCTGCCAGTTCGTCAGCTCCGCCATATCACCCGGCAAACGCAAATAGGACAACCACGCAAAGACGAGGCTATCCACCGCGCAGAACGGCCGCTCCTCAAACGGATCAAACGCCGTCTGGGCATAGGTCAAAAAATTAGGCGAATCCGACATGGCCCTCCCATCAACTATGGTGCATTGGGGTCAGGTTACTTTGCACCAAAAAGGCGCCCGGGCCGTGTGGACCCGGACGCCTTCATTGTAGCTTTTCGCTCCAGCGAGCTTGATTTAGCAGGAGAAATCGACGCTGTCGATGATGTCCTTGAGGGCCTTGGCGGAGACGGTGAGCTCATGCTGCTCGTCATCGTTCAGCGGCACGGGGACGCGGCAGACAACGCCGTCGCGGCCAACGACGGTCGGCATGGAGATGGCAAGATCGGACAGGCCATACTCGCCCACCATGAGCGAGGAGACAGGCAGAACGGTCTGCTCATCGCGCATAACGGCGGTGCAGATGCGCTTGACGGCCATGGCGACGCCATAGTAGGTGGCGTGCTTCTTCTCGATGATGGTGTAGGCGGAGTTCTTGACGTCCTCAGCGATGCGCTTCTCGGCAGCCTCATGCTCCAGGTGGCCGTGAAGCTCACAGAAGGTGTTCAGCGGAACGCCGGCAACCTGAGCGCTGGACCAAGCGACAAACTCGGAGTCGCCGTGCTCGCCCATGACATAGGCCTGGACATCGCGCGGGTCAACCTCGACGTGGGCACCAAGCATCTGCTGCAGGCGGCCGGTGTCGAGCACGGTGCCGGAACCGATGACGTGGCCCTCGGGCAGGCCGGACATCTTGATGGCGGCGTAGGTCAGAACATCGACCGGGTTGGAGACGATGAGCAGAATGCCGTCGAAGCCGGACTTCTTAATCTCGGGGATAATGGACTTAAAGATGCTGACGTTCTTGTTGACCAGGTCCAGGCGGGTCTCACCGGGCTTCTGGGCAGCGCCAGCGGTGACGACGATCATGGCGGCGTCGGCGACATCGGAATAATCGCCGGCGTAAATCTTCATCGGCTCGGCAAACGTCATACCGTGCGCGATATCCAAGGCCTCACCCTCGGCGCGGTTCTTGTCCACGTCGATGAGGACCATCTCGGAGAACAGACCACTCTGCATCAGCGCGAACGCCGAAGACGAACCGACGAAACCGCAGCCGACGATAGCGACCTTCTTCTCGTTAACCATTAGAAACTCCCATCTCTCTCCACAAACAAGCCGCCCGGGAACGACCCGAGCGGCTTGTCGTAATCCCAATACATCCAATCGGGACTTTGATTATGCTCCTATTCGCAGCCAAAAATCGACCGTTTACCGAAATTGTCTGCAGGATTCGTAAAATAACTGCACGAAATCGGTTTCGAGCTATTGACGAGTCGAAATAGCCTTCTAATACAGGCCCGCTTCGCGAATGGACTCGACAGCCAAAGCAATCTGATCAGGCGGCAGAACCAGCGCCATGCGCACGTGCCCCTCGCCCGAAGGACCAAAGCTCGCGCCCGGCGTCACCACAACGCCGGCCTTCTCCATGAGCTCCTCGCAAAACGCCATGGAATCGGTGCGACCACCGGGAAGCTTGGCCCACACAAACATAGAGCCATGCGCGTTGGGACGCTCCCAGCCCAGGCCCTCAAGACCGTCGCACAGGGCATCACGGCGCTCCTGGTACTTCAGACGCTGCGCCTCGACCTCATCGCGCGGACCGTTCAGGCAGGCGATAGCAGCCTTCTGAATCGGGATGAACATGCCAAAGTCGATCTGGCCGCGCAGCTTGGCAAAGGCAGAGACCACGTCCTCGCGGCCGACCAAAAAGCCGATACGCGCACCGGTGACGTTAAACGACTTGGAAAGCGAGAAGAACTCCACGCCCACCTCAAGCGCGCCGGGATACTGCAAGAAGCTGCCGCCCGGCTCGCCGTCGAACACGATGTCGGAGTATGCGTTGTCGTGAACGATCAACAGGTCGTGCTCGCGGGCGAAAGCGATGATCTCCTCGTAGATCTCGGGCGTGCCCACCGAGCCCACCGGGTTGGCGGGCAGCGACACGATCATGTACTTGGCACGGTCGGCCACCTCGGGATCGATGCCCGCCACATAGGGCAGGTAATTGTGCTCGGCAACCAGCGGATAGTACTCGAGCTTGGCATCGGCGATCTTGGCACCCGCCTCAAAGACCGGGTAGCACGGATCGGGAACCAAAATCGTGTCACCCGGATCGAGCAGGGCCAGGCCCAAATGGCCCACGCCCTCCTGCGTGCCGTTGCACGACTGCACCATGGACGGCGTAATGCCCGAAACGCCAAAGCGACGCTCATAGTAATCGCACACGGCTTGCTTGAGTTCGGGCAGGTCGCGCAGGGCATACTTCCACATCTCGGGATCTTGGGCTGCCTGCGTGAGTGCTTCGACCACGTGGTCGTACGGCTTAAAGTCGGGCGTGCCCACGCTCATGTTGTAAATGGTCTTGCCCTGGGCCTTCAGCGCGAGAAGCTTGTTGTTGAGCGAGGCGAAGACCTCCGCGCCAAAGCGGTCGAGACGCTGCGATGCCTGCATGGTGCCACCTTTCGATATGAAAAACGCGGCGCTCCGACAAGAGCGCCGCGCGATACGGGCCATCAGATTGCAAAAGTGTAACGCTTGCAACCCCCGTATTGGTTCAATTTAGCCAACCTTAGTCAATCGGATTGAGCGCGTCGATCTGCGCAAGCCACAAACGTGAGCTGGCGTCACTCGGCATACGCCAATCGCCGCGCGGGCTGAGCGTCACCGAGCCCACCTTGGGACCATCGGGCAGGCAGCTGCGCTTAAACTGTTGGGCAAAGAAGCGACGATAGAACGTACGCAACCACGTGTGGACGGTCTTGGCGTCGTAGACGCCCTCGAAGCTCTTGAGCGCCATGCGGTAGATCTTGCCCGGCTCAAAGCCAAAACGCAGCAGGTAATAGAGGAAGTAATCGTGCAGCTCGTACGGCCCCACCAAATCCTCGGTCTTCTGTGCAATCTCGCCATCGCCCGTGGGCGGCAGAAGCTCGGGGGACACCGGCGTATCGAGGATGTCGAGCAAGACCTCGGCAATACGCCCGCCAAAGACATCGGCGGCATAGCGCACCAAGTGACGCACGAGCGTCTTGGGTACGCTCGCGTTAACGGCGTACATGCTCATGTGGTCGCCGTTATAGGTAGCCCAGCCGAGCGCCAGCTCCGACAGGTCGCCCGTGCCGATGACAAAACCGCCAGCCTGGTTGGCAAGATCCATCAGAATCTGCGTACGCTCGCGGGCCTGGCTGTTCTCGTAGGTCACGTCCTGAACTGCCGGGTCGTGCTCAATGTCCTTGAAGTGCTGCTCCACAGCCGCGTGGATCGAAACCTCGCGGAAGCTCACACCCAGGTCGCGGGCAAGCGACTCGGCATTGGACTTGGTGCGGTGCGTGGTGCCAAAGCCGGGCATGGAGACCGCCGTGATACCCGTGCGCGGCAGCCCCAGCGCATCGAAGGCACGCACGGTCACAAGCAGAGCCAGCGTGGAGTCCAAGCCACCCGAAAGGCCGATGACCGCAGCCTTGGTACCTGTGTGGGCAAGGCGGGTCTTGAGGCCCGCAGTCTGCAGATTGAGGATGGTCTCGCAACGCTCGGCCAGGTCGCCATGGTCGGCCGGCACAAAGGGCGCGCGGGGGAAGACGCGGTCGATGTCGAACGCATCGCGCAGGACAGGCTCTTTGGCCAGCACGCCCTCAAACGAAAACTCAACGGCTGTGGCCCCCGGCGCATCGTCCGCGCGCGTCCACGTCGTCGAGCGACGGCGCTCGGCAACCAGACGGTCGAGGTCGACATCGGCAACCGCTATATCGCAGGTAAGGAGCTTCGTCGCCGCCAGCTTAGAGCCGTTTTCGTAGACGAGGTTCTCGCCCGCAAAGACCATATCGGTCGTGGACTCGCCCTCACTCGCATCCGCGTAGGCATAGGCGCAGTACAGGCGCGCACTCTGATTGGAGATGAGGCTGCGGCGATAGTCTGCCTTACCGATAATCTCGTCCGAGGCCGACGGGTTGAGGATCACCGTCGCACCGGCAAGCGCCATCTCGGTCGAAGGGGGCGCCGGCACCCATAGGTCCTCACAGACCTCAACGCCCAGCACCATATCCTCGGCACCTTCATCACAGCAGCGGTAGACAAGCCCCGAGCCCAGCGGAACCGGACCCTGACCGGCAAACTCGACCCACACGGGATCCGCAGGCGCCGGAGCAAACCAACGGCACTCATAGAACTCGCCATAGTTGGGCAGATACTTCTTGGCCGTGAGGCCCAAAAGCTCGCCCGCGCAGCACACGGCGGCGCAGTTGTAGATATTCTCGGCAACCGCAACGGGAAGACCGATGGTAAAGACAATCGGCAGCTCACGAGTCTCATCGAGGATACGCACCAGAGCAGCCTCGCAGGCATGCAGCAGCGTGCGATTATGGAACAGGTCGGCCGCGGTATAGCCGCACAAGTTGAGCTCGGGCAACACCAGCGCGCGAACGCCGCGCTCGGCAGCCTCGCGAACAGCCGCCAGCGCAACCTCGGCATTGCCCTCGACATCGGCAACGCGAATCTGCGGCGACGCCGCCGCCACACGCAAAAAGCCATCAGACTGAGAAAGGTGAAGATTCATAAGGATGCTCCCGTGCGTAAACGCCATTCAACACAATTAGCAAGCCCTATTGTAGTTCAACCGCCGGGTGCAACCGCATCCCACCAACTTGGTGAGCTATTGATGAGTTGATGGTATCTGTTAAATGTCACGTACGATTCACATCTGGTGGGTACCCTGATGGCTACACGAAACGAAGCAGATTTACACCGGGAGGACCCCGTATGACAACCAAGTACACCGACGCGCCGCGCACGCGCGTCATGACACCGGCCGCGCTCAACAACGGCGTGCACGAGAACCATTCCATCGGACAGACCATGGCCATCGCGCCCAAAAAGGGCCTGTTTGACGACATTTCCATTCCCCAGATCATCGCCGGCGCCGCAGCTGCCGCCACGAGCGTCGCGCTTGCCTCCAAGATCGGTATCGCCGGTTCAGTAATTGGTGCCGCCGTGAGCTCGGTCATCACCGTTGTGTCCTCGCAGGTCTACCGCCACTTTATCTCTGCCAGCGCCGAAGCCATCAAAGGTACGCACACCGCCGTCGACTACCCCGCCGGCGCCTACGAGCCCGTTGAGTTTAATGCCGAGGAGCACCTGGGCGGCGCCGCGACTACGCAGGAGATGCGCCAGATTGCGGGGCGCGCGACCACGGCCCGCGTCGCCCCTGATAGCCTGCGCGCCAAGGCCGCGGCAGAGCGCAGCCAGACGCAAAAGAAGGTCATCGTCTTCTCGATCGCCATCGCCATCGTCGCGGTCATCGCCTGTGCCGGCGCCATCCTTATCACCACCGCCGGTGAGGGTCTGGGCGAGCGCCCCGAGCCAATCCTTTCGTCGCATACGACCGAGCACGACGCGGATAGCTCCGGTCAATCGCAAAGCCAGCAGGACGACCCGCAGGGCACCTCCGCATCTACCGACTCGTCCTCGAACACCCCCGATCAATCGCAGGACGTCGATTCCTCTGCGAACAACAACGGCACGCAATCCGGCACGACCGACTCAAGCCAAACGACTGACAGCTCGCAGCCGAGCACGGGCGACCAGACGAGCGGCAATACATCGGGCACGGGATCTACCGACAACAGCAACACCAGCAACTCGAACAGCTCGAGCGGAACCGCGTCCGGCACGGCATCTGACAGCTCGAGCCAAGGCACAGCATCGGGCAACTAAGCACGTTGCCCCTCATAGATAACCGACCTGTATAACGGGCGCGAACCGGCAACGGTCGCGCCCGTTTGCCTTAGGCGACGAGGTAGCAAGCCCCGCGCGATGGTAAGATGCTTTGGTGTGTAAAGAGGAGATTTGCCATGAGCAAGACAATAGTTAGGCCCACACTTTCGCTGGGCAACCACATCTATCTGTATCGCCTGCTGCGCGACGCAATCGGATGCGGCAAGCAAACGTTTATGACGCAGGTCGAGGAGGTACTCGCCGCTGGTGACATGGCCGCTTATGACCTGGGCTTCGAGTCCACGCGCGAGCTACTCGAGGAGCTCGACGACTGCATTAAGCTGACCGTCTTTAAGGGCGGTCGCCTGTATGCCACGGTCATCGCCAACGAGGCCTGGGATGCCGCCCTTGCCAAGGGCGAGGACAAGCCCAAGGCTGCCAAGGGTGCCAAGCAGTCCTACAAAAAGAAAAAGCGCGGCGAGAAGGACCTCAAGGCCGTGCGCCCCAAGCACGTTAAGCGCGCCGAGCCCGAGCCCGTGGCCGAAGTCGCTCCGGAGCCCGAGCCCGAGGCAGAGATCGAAGTCGCTATTGAGGTAACGGCAGAAGCCGAAACCGAAATCGCCGCCACGACCGATCCCGAAGTCATATCCGAGCAGGAAGCCACTGCCGAGCTCAACGAGGCTCCCAAGTCGACAACCGAAGAAGCCGCTGACCAGCCCGAGACGTCTGCGTTCCAAAACAGCGATGTCTTTGGCGACGAGGCCGAGGACGATCAGCCCGACGAGCCCGCCGATCAAGGCGCTACTGAGTCGACGCCGGAGCCCGAGACGCCGCAGCCCGCCATCTCGCTCACGGTCGTCTATGACCCCGAGAACGCCAACGCCGGCATCACCACCATGGCATCCACGCCCATCGAGGCAAAGTCGAGCGTCGAGAACGAGAACGCAGCGCAGGTTAAGGTTGAAACCGCAGCTGTAGACGCGCCCGTCACCGAGGAGCCCGCAGATTCCACGATCAAGCCGGAAGCGACGCTGGAGCCCGCATCCGTCATCGAATCCGTGCCCGCCTCTGCTTGCGACCAAATTCCCTCACCGGCACCGGCTTCGGTACCCGTAGCGGCCCCAGCCCCCGCACCTGCAGCGCCCGCTATCCCCGAGGACTTCCCCGTCGATTTCGCAACCGAGGTCTTCTGCCTGTCTCTTATACACATCTGACGCTGCCGACGA
>URXE01000020.1 GCA_900551815.1 uncultured Collinsella sp. | reverse complement strand
CGGAGCCCGCCCTCCCCGATACCCAGACCATCAACAGGCACCAACCAAACACGCCATCGATAAGTTGCGGTGAAATAGTCCCTGTTTAACCCCTCAAGACGGCCAAACAGGAACTATTCCACCGCAACTTCCCCTTTTGGCGCAAAGTAACCTGATCCCTTTGCACCAACAACAGAAACGTCGCGGGCAGAGAACGGACAGCGAACGGGTACCAGAGCGAACAAGCAGCCCCCTGCACCAATTAAGGGGAACGTCGCAGGTTGAGCATAAATCAGCGAGCGCCGCCCAGGACGTACAAGTTGGCATGAAAAAGGCAAGGCATAGACCTTTTGGTCATGCCTTGCCTTTTGAATGACAAATTGTCGTCCTGGGCGGCGCGCAGCGTCGACTGGTTGCGCGGTTCGTAGAACCGCGCAACATGAGAGCGCCCCCTCCCGCGCACGGAACGGGAGGGGGCTAAAGGTAGGAGTCTACCGGTGGGTTTACCCCACCGGACAGACGATGACCAGGTGATCCTTTACAGGATCGTCAAGGTTTCCGTGGGGTACCCGTTGGGTACTTAGAGCAGCACGCAGGCGACGGTCAGGATGACGGCGCAGACGACGGAGAGAGCGACGATGAGCTTAAGGGCAAACTTGAGCCAGGTCGTCCACTCGATCTTGGCCAGGGCGAGACCGCCCATGATGGCGCCGGAGGTCGGGGTGAACAGGTTCACGACACCGATGGCGGCGGAGAAGATCATGACCATGACCTCGGGCGAGAAGCCAAGCTTAACAGCCAGCGGTCCCATGATGGGCATGGAGACGGTGGCCATACCGGAGGTCGAGGGGATCAGGAAGGACAGGCCGAAGTAGACCAGGAAGCTCATGGGAGCGAAGATCACGCCGGACAGGCCAGCCAGGGCATTGGCGGCAGCGTCGAGGACGAAGACGTCGAGGCCGGTGTTAGCCATGAGGACGGAGATACCACGAGCGAGGGCGATGACGAGAACAACGGACATCATGTCGGCAGCGCCGGTGATGAAGGTGTTAACGATCTGCTTCTCGGACAGGCCACCGATGATACCGATCAGGACGGCCATGAGGAAGAACCAGGTGGAAGCCTCGTCGAAGTACCACTGGCCAATGGGCAGGCCGGTGATCAGGGCAGACCAGCCCTGGACGACGGCGTTACCGTCGGCGTCGTAGACAGCGCCAGCGTCGAAGAAGTTGGCGACGCCCTCGTTGAGGTCGGCCAGCGGGATGAAGCCGACGATCATGACGACGAAGGTGAAGGCGAAGGCGATCAGAACACCCTTCTGACGACCAGTGAGCTTGACCTCCTTGTGGACCTCGGAAGCAGCCTTGCCGTGAGCCTCTTCAGCGTCCTTAAGCTCCTGCATCGACAGGATGGTGGAACCCTTGTCAGCCTTGACCTTCTTGGCATAGTTCATCACGAAGACGATGGACATAGCGGTAGTGACAATCCACAGGACGGCACCGAGGCCGATGATGATGGACTGGTTGACCTCAATGCCAACGCCGGTCAGAGCGTCGACGGCAGCGCCGACGGCAAACGGGTTAACCGTGGAGCCCAGGCAGCCGCAGCCAGCGCCGAGCAGGACGGTAGCGGCGCCGACCATGGGGTCGAAGCCAGCGGCCATCATGGTAGCGGCGAGCAGGGCGTAGAAGGGAACGGTCTCCTCGCACATACCATAGGTAGTACCACCGAGGGAGAAGATGAGCATAAGGACAGGAATGAGCATGATCTCGTTGCCCTTAAGCTTCTGCACCAGAACGGCGATGCCGTTGTCCAGGGCGCCGGTCTCGGTCATCATACCGAGGAAGCCGCCCAGGATCATAACGAAGAGGCAGACGGGCAGAGCGTCAGCGAAGCCCAGGATCGGGGCGGTGCAGAAATCGCTCAGGCGGGCTGCGGTAACCGCGCCGCCGGACGTGCCGGAGACGATAACGGTAATCACTGCAACAATTGCCAGCAGAGCTAGAAGAATGGTGAACGATGAAGGCATACCGCGCTTTTTCTTAGCGGTCTCAGTCATGGTTCTCATCCCCCCTTCATAAATCATTTAACTTTCTCGCGCGAAGCGGATCTTCCGTGCCGTGCCCACCGCCCGACGCGAGATATTTACCAGACAAAGCCGCTCGGGGTGTGCAGCAATACACCCCGAGCGAGATGCTAGATGCTCTTACTTGAGCGTGGCGTACATGACAGCCTTGATGGTGTGCATGCGGTTCTCGGCCTCGTCGAAGACCTTGGAAGCGGGGCTCTCGAAGACCTCGTCGGTGACCTCCTGCTCGGTGATGCCGAACTGCTCGCACTTCTCGGCGCCAATCGTGGTGTTGGTGTCGTGGAAGCTGGGCAGGCAGTGCAGGAAGATGGCACCCGGGTTGGCCATAGCCATGACCTCGGAGGTAACGCGATACGGGGTGAGCTGAGCGATGCGCTCGGCCCAGACCTCATCGGGCTCGCCCATGGAGACCCACACGTCGGTGTAGATAACGTCGGCACCGGTGACGCCGTCCTTGACGTCGGTGGTCAGCTTGATGGTGCAGCCGTTAGCCTCGGCGATGGGCTTGCAGGCCTCGATGACGTCGTCGGCGGGCATGCACTCCTCGGGGCCGCAGGCCACGAAGTTCATGCCGAGCTTGGAGCAGACAACCATGAGGGAGCGAGCGACATTGTTCTTGCAGTCGCCCATGAAGACGAGGGTCTTGCCCTTGATGTCGTAGTTGAAGTTCTCCTGGACGGTCAGGATGTCGGCGAGCATCTGGGTGGGGTGCCACTCGGTGGTCAGGCCGTTCCACACGGGCACGCCGGACTTAGCAGCGAGCTCCTCGACGTCGTCCTGTGCAAAGCCACGGAACTCGATGCCGTCATACATGCGGCCGAGAACGCGGGCGGTGTCCTCGATGGACTCCTTCTTGCCCATCTGCGACGAACCGGGATCGAGGTAGGTGACGCCCATGCCCAGATCCATGCCGCCGACCTCGAAGGCGCAGCGGGTACGAGTGGAGGTCTTCTGGAAGAGCAGAACGATGTTCTTGCCCTCGAGATAGCGGTGCGGAACGCCAGCGCGCTTCATGTCCTTGAAGTTCTTGGAAAGCTTGAGCAAGTACTCGATCTCCTCGGTGGAGAGGTCGAGGAGCTTGAGGAAGCTACGGCCGGAGAGGTTAACACCCATGGTTCGTTTCCTTTCGAAATAATGAATTGCGTAAGTATTAGTGTTGCCCGTTTGACGGGCGAAACCGGTGCGGTTGTAGGGGGACCGCACCGGAAACGGAAAGACTTAGAGGTCCTCGCGCCAGAAGGGCATGCTCATGCAGCGCGGGCCGCCGCGGCCGCGGGAGAGCTCGGCGGAGGGCACGACGAGAAGGTCCAGGCCCTCCTTGTACAGCACGTCGTTGGTGACGGTGTTGCGGGCGTAGACGCAGATCTTGCCGGGCTCGACGCACAGGGTGTTGGAGCCGTCGTTCCACTGCTCGCGGGAGGCCGCGATCGGGTCGCCGCCGCCGCAGGGGATCAGCTTGACCTGGTCGACGCCGGTGGCGTCCTCCAGGACGTGCTCGAGGGTGTCCTCGATCAGGCGGATGTTCACGTCGCCCGGGTTCTTGCCGGCGGTCAGCTCGTAGACGCGCAGGGTGCCCATGATGGCGGGGTGGATCGTGAACTTATCGACGTCGATCTGGGTGAAGACCGTGTCGAGGTGCATGAAGGCGCGCGAGACCGGGATGTCGAAGGCCAGGATGCGCTCGACCTTGGAGTCGGAGTTCCAGAAGATGTTCTGGGCCATGACGTCGATAGCGGCGGCCTGGGTGCGCTGGGAGATGCCGACGGCGAGGGTCTTCTCGTTGATGTTCAGCACGTCGCCGCCCTCGGTGTGGAACTGGCAGTCGCGGCGGAAGTACAGGGAGACGTCCTTGTAGTCGGGGTGGTACTTGAAGACGTACTTGCCGTACAGGGTCTCGCGGTTGCGGGTGACCGAGTACATGCGGTTGAGGTTGACGCCCTCGCCGACGACCGCGAACGGGTCGCGGGTGAAGTAGAGGTTGGGCATCGGGTCGATGATCAGGTCGGACTCGGACTCGGAGTTGACCAGGGAGTCGAGGGTCGTGGACGCCGTGAGGGGCATGTCAATCTCGGCCTTGGTCATGCCGGCCATGGTCTTCTTGACGAACTCGAGGTTGTCCTCGATGGAGTCCAGCTTCTCGCGGACGATCTGCGGCATGTGCTGGCCGCGGATGCCGGCCTCGGCGATGTACTGGTCGGTGAACTCGGCGCGGGCGCCGGGGACCTGGTCGAACACCTCGGCGACGAGGTTCTCGAGGTAGAGGACCTCCACGCCCTGGTCCCTCAGGATCTGGGCGAAGGTGTCGTGCTCCTGCTGTGCGACCTCCAGGAACGGGACGTCGTCGAACAGGAGTCGCTCGAGCTCGTCGGGCGGCAGGTTGAGGAGCTCGTCGCCGGGACGGTGCAGGCAGACCTTCCTGAGCTTGCCGATCTCGGAAGGCACGTGCAGACCTTTCGTCATGGCCTCCTACCTTTCTTTCGGGCCCCTGTCAGGGCCGATTCGTTAGCGCCCCTCCGTGTGAGGCGTTATTGCTGACGACATATTTATATCCAAAATCAGTTCATACTTCCACCTCGCCCCCGAACGGTTTTATATGAGGGGTGAACGGCATACACATATACTTCACGCATGGCACACTTTGATTTAATAAAGTTTATTTACGTGCTTAAACGCGTTTTCAATCCAGATAGCAAATGGAACTAAACTTTATTAAACCACCCTCAAATTGCATATTTCCAATAAAGCTATGAATAGAATTAGCGATTCATACCGCGTCTCAACCATTTTCATTTTTATTCAGAAAAAAGTTTGTCCTATTCATTTCTGGTAACAAATTACCGTTTACCAGACGCTTGATACCGTTCACCGGAAGCTCAGTATAAGGCCCATCGGATACCGGCTCGCCTTACAGCCTCATTTGTAACAACTTGACTTCTCGGTATAGAAAAACAGACCCGCTCCCCTCTTGGGAAACGGGTCAGTTATCGATAATCGTAGACAGATTTGAGCGGCTTTGAGAGCCGTCGGAATCCTAGCAATCGAACTCCGCCAGTGCCTCGCCCAAAAGCCTCAGACCCTCGCGCAGAACGTCCTCGCTCGCGCAGTAGCCCAGGCGTGCGCCGCAGGGAAGCTTAAAGCGGCTACCGGGAACCAACAGCACTCCCCTCTCGGACAGCAGGCGCTTGCAGAACTCCTCGTCATCCTCGGGAATATCAAGCTTGATAAACGAGGTAGACACGCCCTGCGGGGCCGTCCAGGAAACGCGATGCTGCGTATCAATCCAAGCCTGCGCGATATCGCGGTTTCCAAACACGATCTTGCGGTTGCGCTCGAGGATCTTGTCCTTGTGCTTGAGCACATAGGTCGCCAGGGCGTTGTTGAACACGCCGCCGCAAATCATGGTGTAATCGCGATAGGTGCGTATGCGGTTGGACACCTCTTCGTCGGCCACGACCCAGCCCACGCGGGCCGCGGGCGTCGAATAGGTCTTGGACACCGAGTTGGTGACGATGGCTTTCTCGTACACATCGGCCATCGACAAAAAGTCCTCGGTGTTCTCAAGCGGCAGGTACACCTCGTCGCATAGCACATAGGCGCCAACCGAGCGGGCGATCTCGGCAATCACATGGTCGCCGGGCTCGACTACAGCCATGATGGCGTTGAGATTGGCGCCCGTGCAGCCATTGGTCTGCAGAATGTGATCGGGATTGACCTCGCGACGATACAGTTTGGCGACCTCGGCCTTAAAGTCGGGCGAACCCTCGATCCAGCCGTAGTTCATCTTCTCGCGGTCCAGGCGTTCATAGAATGTGGCGCCGTCCTGCTCATCGAGCGCGCGAAGCTCGCCCATGGTAAGCGACGAAATCGTCGACTGGGCGATATCCCACGTAGCGCTCTTCTCCCAAACGTTAAGCCACTCCTCAACGCCGATTGCCTTGATATCCATGGCCAAGCTCCTTACAAAAGCAGTCATCCAATCGTGTTGACGTTCCTCATACAAGAATGGGGCGGTGCGAATACCCGCACCGCCCCAATGGGAGACATCTAATATGTATGTATTAAGACCTGTACGGGTCCTTGAAGACCTTAGAGGTCCTCGCGCCAGAAGGGCATGCTCATGCAGCGCGGGCCGCCGCGGCCGCGGGAGAGCTCGGCGGAGGGCACGACGAGAAGGTCCAGGCCCTCCTTGTACAGCACGTCGTTGGTGACGGTGTTGCGGGCGTAGACGCAGATCTTGCCGGGCTCGACGCACAGGGTGTTGGAGCCGTCGTTCCACTGCTCGCGGGAGGCCGCGATCGGGTCGCCGCCGCCGCAGGGGATCAGCTTGACCTGGTCGACGCCGGTGGCGTCCTCCAGGACGTGCTCGAGGGTGTCCTCGATCAGGCGGATGTTCACGTCGCCCGGGTTCTTGCCGGCGGTCAGCTCGTAGACGCGCAGGGTGCCCATGATGGCGGGGTGGATCGTGAACTTATCGACGTCGATCTGGGTGAAGACCGTGTCGAGGTGCATGAAGGCGCGCGAGACCGGGATGTCGAAGGCCAGGATGCGCTCGACCTTGGAGTCGGAGTTCCAGAAGATGTTCTGGGCCATGACGTCGATAGCGGCGGCCTGGGTGCGCTGGGAGATGCCGACGGCGAGGGTCTTCTCGTTGATGTTCAGCACGTCGCCGCCCTCGGTGTGGAACTGGCAGTCGCGGCGGAAGTACAGGGAGACGTCCTTGTAGTCGGGGTGGTACTTGAAGACGTACTTGCCGTACAGGGTCTCGCGGTTGCGGGTGACCGAGTACATGCGGTTGAGGTTGACGCCCTCGCCGACGACCGCGAACGGGTCGCGGGTGAAGTAGAGGTTGGGCATCGGGTCGATGATCAGGTCGGACTCGGACTCGGAGTTGACCAGGGAGTCGAGGGTCGTGGACGCCGTGAGGGGCATGTCAATCTCGGCCTTGGTCATGCCGGCCATGGTCTTCTTGACGAACTCGAGGTTGTCCTCGATGGAGTCCAGCTTCTCGCGGACGATCTGCGGCATGTGCTGGCCGCGGATGCCGGCCTCGGCGATGTACTGGTCGGTGAACTCGGCGCGGGCGCCGGGGACCTGGTCGAACACCTCGGCGACGAGGTTCTCGAGGTAGAGGACCTCCACGCCCTGGTCCCTCAGGATCTGGGCGAAGGTGTCGTGCTCCTGCTGTGCGACCTCCAGGAACGGGACGTCGTCGAACAGGAGTCGCTCGAGCTCGTCGGGCGGCAGGTTGAGGAGCTCGTCGCCGGGACGGTGCAGGCAGACCTTCCTGAGCTTGCCGATCTCGGAAGGCACGTGCAGACCTTTCGTCATGGCCTCCTACCTTTCTTTCGGGCCTTACTGGCCGAATGTATCAGCGCCCCTCCGTATGGGACGCTGCTTGCTGACAGCTCTAGTTATATCCAAAAACCACCCGCAATTCCACCTCGCCCCCGAACGGTCAGCAAAGTGCGATGAACGGTATATCGCATATGATTTCCCATGATGCACTTCAGTTTCGTAAAGCAGATTTTCCTAGGTAAACGTTATTTTTCTAGGAAATCAAGATTGAACATTCAAAGTTATCCATGATTCAAAATTGCATAGCGAAAACGGTTTTCTGCATATAAATGACGCTTGTCCTCGATTCGACCTACATTCGATTATATTCAGCTTGCTATCATTCTTATTCATACATTCTCACCAGTTGAGTGAAGATATAGATCGCTTGCTCAAAGCACCGGACGTTAGAGCTTCGGATCGTCTGCGTAATAAGTAGGTAAAGATACCGTTCGCGCGATACGTCCGCGCCATAGGTCGACTAAATTGAGACAATAAGAAATAGTGTTAGGCTACCGTCCCCTGTAGGGACTGAACGGACAGATGCATATGCCGAGCAAAATCGAAAAGAAGCAAAAGGCCGCTAAGCTGCGCAAGCCGCCGCGCGACTTCTCGTACACGCAAAATCGAGAGCTCAGCTGGCTGCGCTTTGACAACCGCGTGCTCGACGAGGCTTTTGATGAGTCCGTGCCGCTGTTCGAGCGCCTTAAGTTCGTCTCGATCTTCGAGTCAAACCTCGATGAGTTCCTTATGGTGCGCGTGGGTGGCCTGTCCGACCTTGCCGAGCTCAAAAAGCAGCCTGTCGACAACAAGAGCAATATGACCGCCTCCGAACAGGTCGATGCTGTCATGGCCGAAATGCCCGGGCTCCTTACCCGCTGGGAGTCCATCTTTAAGAACATCGAGGACAAGCTCGACACTCTGGGCGTTCACCGCGCCCGCATCAATTCGCTTACGCCCGAGGAGCGCACCTTTGTCACCCGCTACTTCCAGGCCTATGTGTCGCCGGTCATCTCACCGCTGGTGATCGACCCGCGCCACCCCTTCCCCAACCTGCGCAACGGCGCGCTCTATCTGGCTTGTGGCCTGGACGGTGTCACCGACGAGGAAAGCCTGCTGGGCCTGATCGAGATTCCCGCCTCGATGAACCGCGTGGTCGAGATCCCCTCGCCCACCGGCACCTACTCCTATATTCTGCTCGAGGACGTCATCCTCGCCTGCCTGGACAGCTGCTTTGGCTCCTATAAGCCGCTCGACCGCGCACTCATCCGCGTCACCCGCAACGCCGATATCGATCCGGACGGCGAGGGCCTCGAGGAGGAAGAGGACTACCGCCAGCATATGAAGCGCATCCTCAAGAAGCGCCTGCGCCTGCAGCCGGTGGTGCTCGCCGTATCGGGCTCGCTCGAAAAGCCAACGCTCAAGACTATCCGCAAGGCGCTCGAGCTCTCACGTCGCTCGGTCTTTACCTGCGATATCCCACTCAACCTGGGCTATGTCTTTGGCATCGAGGGCAAAATACCCGAGCACCTGCGCAACGAGCTGCTCTTTACGCCGTTTAAGCCGCAGCCCAACCCCACCATCGATATGACCCGCTCCATCCGCGAGCAGGTACTTCAGCACGACAAGCTGCTCTTTTATCCCTATGAGGCCATGAACCCCTTCCTGGATCTGGTGCACGAGGCCGCCTACGACCCCGAGTGCATCTCACTGCGAATCACGCTCTACCGCGTGGCCAAGCAGAGCCGCCTGTGCGAGTCGCTCATCGATGCCGCCGAGAACGGCAAAGAGGTCACGGTGCTCATGGAGCTCCGCGCCCGCTTCGATGAGCAGAACAACATCGAGTGGGCCGAGCGTCTGGAAGAAGCGGGCTGCACCGTTATCTACGGCTCCGAGGGCTTTAAGTGCCACTCCAAGATCTGCCAGCTCACCTATCGCGAGGGCATGGCGCTTACACGCCTGACGCTGTTGGGCACCGGCAACTTTAACGAGAAGACGGCCAAGCTCTACAGCGACTTTATGCTCATGACCGCCCATCCCGGCATCGGCGAGGACGCCAACTTGTTCTTCCGCAACCTGTCGCTGGGCAACCTGCGCGGCGATTACCGCTTCCTGGGCGTGGCGCCGGTCGGCTTGAAGCCGCTCATCATGCGCGGCCTGGACCGTGAGATTCAGCGTGCCCTCGTTGGCGAGCCCGCCCGTGTGTTCTTTAAGCTCAACTCGCTCACCGACCGCGAGGTCATCGACAAGATCGCCGAGGCGTCGTGCGCAGGAGTCCGCGTGGACATGATCATCCGCGGCATCTCGTGCCTCAAGCCGGGCGTTCCGGGCAAGACCGAGAATGTGCACGTCCGTTCTATCGTCGGACGCTTTTTGGAGCATGCACGCGTTTACGCCTTTGGCGTGGACTCGGACATGATCTATCTGAGCTCGGCCGACATGATGACGCGCAACACCGAGCACCGCGTGGAGATTGCCTTCCCCGTGCTCGACCCCACCTGCCGTGCCCTGGTGCACGAGTACATGGGCATGCAGCTGCGCGACAACGTGAAGGCCCGCAGCCTCACGAGCGACGGCACCTGGGTCCCCGTGGAGCGTGCAGAGGGTGAGAAGCCCTTCAACTCGCAGGAAGCCCTGCTGGATCGTGCCTATCGCAACGCCGAGGCGGCCGCGCAGCAGCGCGCACAGGAGAAGGAACGCGTGGCCGAAGAGGCTATTCAGGCCGAGGTTGAACATGGGGCAGTTGCCAAACCGGAAGCGGTTGCGGCAGCCCCGGCGAATGAGCCCGGGGCTGCCGCAAAGCCCGCCGTGGAGAAAGCGCCCGAGGTTCAGAAGGTCCAGGCGACCGTCATTGAGCCCGAGCCTGCACCTGCACCTCAGCCCGAGCCGCAGGCCACCAAGCCCGCACCCGAGAAGAGTGCCCGCCGCGAGAAGCCCGCTGGCAAGACCAAGGCCATCGAGCGCCATCGCCCCGGTCGCGTGCGCATGGGACTGGGTCTGATCGGCCTAGGTCTTAAGACGCTCATTACCGGCAAGACGAAATAGTCGTTTGTAGAAGCAGTTTGTAGAAGCGCCCCGCATTTGAGGAAAGCCTCGGATGCGGGGCGCTTTTCCCTGCTACCATGGTGCGAACAACAACGCGAATGACGGGCAGGGATATGAAGCTCACTATAGAATCGATGACCTACGGCGCCGACGGTCTGGCGCACGCCGACAACGGTAAAGCCGTCTTTGTGCAGGGCGCCGTGGCAGGCGACAACGTCGAGGCCGAGGTCATACAGGACGGCAAGTCGTTCATGCGCGCCCGTACCACCGAGATTCTGGAGCCAAGCCCCGATCGCATTCAGCCTCCCTGCCCCTTCGTGGGCATCTGCGGCGGCTGCTCGTGGGGCAATCTCTCACGCACGGCACAGCTCGCCGCCAAGGAGCAAAACCTGCGCTCCACGCTCGAGCGCATCGGCAAGTTCGCTCCTGAGCAGGTCGATGAGCTGGTGCAGCCCATCCGCCACACCAAGGACGACTGGGGCTACCGCAATAAGATCGAGCTCGAACCGACCGTCGTCAACGGTCGCGTGCGCCTTGGCATGCACGGTGTCGACCCCAGCAAAATCGTGACCGTCGATGCGTGCCCGCTGTTCGATAAGCGTTTTCCCAAGGCGCTCAAGTCAGTCGTCGGCGCGCTCAACTATCTGAGCGGAAGCCACGACCTGGGCCTCGAACGCGTGGGCATTCGCGCTTCGCGCCGCACCAAGGCACTCGAGGTCGCACTCTGGACGCCCACAGGCTCTTTTCCGCGCTCGCAGGTCTCCCGCGTGCTGGCGGACGCCACTCATCCCACGAGCATCGTGCGTGTGATGAGCAAGGGCGAAAAGAAAGCCCGCCGTGTCTCCAAAGTCGAGATGCTCGCCGGCGAGGGCTCGTGGACCGAGAATATCGCCGAAGGCCAGATGCGCTTATCTGCCCCGTCGTTTTTCCAGGTCAATACCAAGGGCGCCGAGATTCTGATTGAGCTCGTTATGGACGCCCTCGACCCGCAGGAAGACGAGCTGGCCGTGGACCTGTACTGCGGTGCCGGCACCTTTACCCTGCCGCTCGCCCGCCGCTGCGATTTTGTCGCCGCCGTCGAGGCCTATGGCCCGGCCGTGCGCGACCTGCGTCGCAACCTGGAGATCAACAAGCTCGATAACGTCGACGTCATCGGCGGCGATGCCGTGCGCGAGTTCCCCGACCAGGACGCCGATGTCCTGGTAGTCGATCCGCCGCGTGCGGGCCTCGCCCCCGAGGCCATCGACCTCATCGCGAGCACGAGTGCCCGCGATGTCGCCTACGTGAGCTGCGACCCCGCCACCTTGGCGCGCGACCTCAAGCGCTTTGTCGAGGAGGGCACCTTCTCCCCCGTCAAGATCACGCCGGTCGACCTGTTCCCGCAAACCTTCCACTGCGAAACGGTCGTCCACCTCAAGCGCAACTAACCACATGATGAGAGCGGGCCCGCGTGCGTAGCTGCACGCGGGCCCGCTTTATTCGGTCGACGCAACGCTGGCAAAAGTCATCGCTGCACTCACGGGCAGCCAGAACAACAACGGCAGCAAGTAGCGCATCGACTCGGTCGTGTACGACGTCGGCGAGATCCAAAGGACAAGGTTTGCCGCAACGAGCGGCGCCATCAGATAGAGTTTCTGGGGCGCACGACGCTTTATCTCCAGCAGCAGAAACGCCATACCCCAGGTCGACCAAAGCGCCTTAGCGCCGACAAGCATGCCGACCGGCATCGACTGAAACCATGCGACGAGCGACTCGACACTGCGGCCCAAGGTCGCATCGGACCAGCTCAATCCTAGGTCTCGCGAACGAGGAAACACATGGCTCACGTTGTGCCCGTCGACAGGAGTCACATAGGGCGACAAGGTCTCGCTTCCCACCGCCGGCATGGCATACCAGCCAATCTGCACTCCCAGATACGCCTCGAGATAACAAAGCGGACGCTGCAGGAGCCCCGCTACCCACGCGCCAAGATAGGCTGCAAAATCGAGCTCGTCGGCCTTACCAAGCGTGGGGTCTTTAACGGAGTCGGTTAAAAACCAAGTGTAGTTGTTCTTACCATCCTCCCCTATGGCGCGGTCAATCTCTCGACGCTGCCATTCCGGAAGCTCGTCCCCGTGGTCACGCATCAGCAACGCGGACTGCTGAAACATGAGACCGTAGACTTCCTGCTTGCCACCAGGCTCGCACCCCAAAGCGGGAAGCGCGGCCCTAGGCATGATAATCACCATAAACAGAGAGCTGCCGACCGCGACCGCGGCGACGATTAGCTTTCCTCGTCGACCCGTAGCCCTAAAGAACACGGCAATCAAGACGACCAGCGCGAGAATCAAACCGGTCTTGCGCGTCAGCGCCACAAGCAACACGAGAACAACGTACACGAGAAGAAAGCCGCGGACCCTCAGGAGTTGCCCCCTCGAACGCATGACCTCAATGGAGGCAACCGAGAACAGTAGGAAAAACGGCAGGAAGGTGGCATCCTTCGCCATGGCAGAAGCATAAATGGGAAGGTGCCAATACAGGCACAGAAACGCCAGCAGTGCCAGGCAGACGTCACGGCGGCCGCCCATACGGCGTACCAAAACAAGGCAGCAAGCCAAGGCACACGCCGTCAGAAACGCCTGTACCAGGCAGAAGGCGTACACCCCAGCATCAACGCTTCCCAGCGCACGGCCCAGGTCGGTAAACCATCCGTACAGATAGGTATCGAGCACTGGATGGTGATCGGTAACGGCGCCCTCCGACAAGGCATTGGGTAAACCGTTGTACTGCAAGAGCTGCTGGCGAGTATCCCACCAGATCACGCCCGGGAACAGCAGGACCAGCAACGGAGACCAGCAGGCGTAGATGATTGCGCCCAGTTTTACGATGCCGCCGAATGCGTACGTCTGCGGAATGCCAGAGAACGCCATGTCGCACAAGTTGTCAAACCATCCAGCATGGACTTGTCGAGGAACGTCGACAGTACTTTTGCGTCCCGCCAGAAACCGATCGATCAGATAGTCGCTAAGCATCAACGCTGCGCAGAAAAAGGCGAAGTGCCCCAAGACATGAACCACGTAGATAGGGTTGCAAGAGAATCCCACAGTATCGCGAAACATATCCGCGATGGTCGCGAGCACCCCAAAGATGCCCGCGACCATCAGCATGTCGCGATTCTGTTTTAATCGCTCCACCGGCATGCGCTTAGTGCTTTACCGGCGCGCCGCAATGCGGACAGAACTGAGAATCAGGCGTAAGCGGACTTCCGCACGAACCGCAGAATCGCGTAGCTTCCGAAGGCATGGGCGCCTGCTGCGGTTGAACCTGAACCTGCTGTCCGACGAAATTCTGCGGCATCGTCTGTTGAGGCGCAGCGGGGATAGCGCCATTCGCGGTTGCCGCATACCCCTTAGAGTGCTTACGCATGCGAATGACAACGAAGCCACCAACGCCCGCAGCAAGAAGAATCGCAACTACAATGACAATGACAATTGGGTTGAGCGAGGATGAGCCACCATCGTGCTGGGCCGCAGGAGACAGCAGGCCTCCCGAGGCACCGATCTCGTAAACATCAATTGATGCGCTATCGTCATCAAGATCTCGCGCAACGTAAACCTTTGAATTATCTTGCGAAAAATACGCGGGGCCGACCCCAGATTTGTCATAACCGCTTTTTAAGGATATTTGAGAGGACGATCCAGTCTTGGTATCAACCAGATAGAGCAAACCGGATCCATCGATATCATCGGTATATGCTAAAGCAAATGCTCCATCACTTGACAAAGACGAAATGTCCGGATCGTAATTCTTCGTGCTAAATGAGGATTTCCATTTTGTCTTACCTGTAACGGAGTCGACAACCGAAAGAGAACACTCGTCGACGCGCTCCGAGCTCGAAGAGCCTCCCCCGTTAGGCTGGCTGGACAGCATGCCCATCAATGATCCATTTGCGTTGTATGCGCGGCCCGAAATATCTTCTCGCTCATTAGTGGCTGCAATTTCGCCTTTTTTCGAAACAAATACACCGCTTGAAAACAAGGTTCCATCCGCCATCACACGCACCGGAGAACCAAATGAAGAAAATTCGAGGCCCGGTGTGCTTATCTCATTAACAATGGTTTCAGAATCCAAGTTAATTGTTGTCAGCTTAAAGCCAGTTGAATAATTCACATAACCATATTTACCGTCTAAAGACATCCATGCCGAAGAGCCCCCGCAACTATTGTCCTCAAAAAACGGAGCCGAATAGACCGAGAGAACCTTTCCCGTCTTGCGATCAATCTTACTGAACCTAACAGACTCGGTATCAGAAGAGGTCAAGAAAAAGGTGTTGCCATCATCAGACAAGCCGAGCTGCCAAAGATTCCTTTCAACGGCGGAAGAATCTACGGGAGTAGACTCCGATTCGCCTTTATCCCCTAACGGATAGCCAATGATTTCTGACTGCTCCGGATCATATGAATAAAAGAAGTCCTCTTTATTGGAGAAACAATAAGCTCCTCGGTAGTCACCGCCTCGGCAACCATAGTCATCAATAAAGGTTGAGGCTTGTATTTGCGATCCATCATCCGCATTCACCACTAGTAACTGGGTACCGTCCCCAGAGTAGCCCTGCTTTAGAATCAGGTATTTTCCCGACAAGGACCTGTCAAACAATCTGCCCGACACTACGAAACTGTCCTTGAGCTCGGGCGTGGGGACGTCGGCAGCATAGGCGCCCAGCGGTGCGACAATAAGGCTAGCGGCCAGCGCCAGGCCGGCTATTAGAAGCCCCCCCCCATTTCATTTTTCTCGTATTTGGCATGGTTTCCCCTTTCAATCGAGAAGTGAGTAATATCTGAAGCTAAGCTAAGCCCAAAAAACTAAAATGTGTTGCGCAACAATTCCCAGCGCGCAAAAAAGTCGGTAACGCCTGATGAAAATGGAACGGGGATTAAACATCATCGAGTACCGAATGATTGTTTAATCCCCGTCCCAGAAAAATCACTGGCGGTTGACGGGAGCTCCGCAGTTTTGGCAGAAGGATGCGTTTGCCTCCAACATTGAGCCACACTGTGGGCAAAAATGAGCGGACTCAACTGGCTGAGCATCATCGACCGCGGTCGGCGTCTGCTGAAGCGGCGGAACCTGCTGCGCGGGAGGCATTTGCTGGTACGGATTGGACTGCGGAGGCTGAGGCTTATTCGACGATTCCTTGTTCAAGATAACAGCAAAGGCGACAGCCGCGACACCACCAAATACAACTAGCAAAACGAGAAGATCAAATACACTAAGGCCTATCATCGCAAATCAGCTCCTCATGTTGCGAAAGATGACGGATGCCGAGATTTTATCGCCGCACCGCAAGCCCCTCCTAGTGCGCAACACCCATCCACCCTGCATGATTTTCTGGGGCGAGGATCAAAATCATTGGGGAATGGGGCGTGGCAAGCGTATGTCTTCGGGGTATAAGACGGCTAATTGTATGCCGCCCTATGAAAGGAACCCTTATGCCCAGCGTTGCCGTTCTTGCCGCCGATGGCTTTGAAACGATTGAATGCCTGACCATGGTCGATGTCATGCGTCGCGGCGGCGTGCGCGCCACGCTCGTCTCGATCATGCCCACGCGCGAGGTCGTAAGCTCGCTGCAGATTCCCGTAACTTGCGACGCACTCTTTGACGAGATTAACTTTGATGAGTACGACTGCGTCGTGCTGCCCGGCGGTCTGCCCGGCGCCACCAACCTGCGCGCCGACCAGCGCGTCTGCGATGTAGTCTGCGAGTTCGCCGCGACCAAGCATGTTGCCGCCATCTGCGCCGCCCCGTTTATCCTGGGCGAGCTTGACCTGCTCGAGGGACGCCGCGCCACGTGCTTCCCCGGCTTTGAGAAGAGCTTCCCCGAGGGCGCCTATAACGGCGACAAGGTCACGCACGACGGCAACATCATCACCGCCAGCGGCATGGCCCAGTCGCTCCCCTTTGCGCTTGAGCTGCTGCGTACGCTCGCCGGCGACAAGGCTGTCGAGAAGGTTGCCGAGGGTATTCAGCTATGATTTTGGCTTCGCAATCACCGCGCCGCATCGAGTTGATGCGCGAAGCGGGCTACGACATCCGCGTCATTCCCGCTGACATCGACGAGACTCCTTTTGATGACGAAACCCCGCTTACGCTTGTCGAGCGCTTAGCTCGCGCTAAGGCTGCCGCCGTTGCCGCCGAGCACGCCGAGCCCAATGAGTTGACCATCGCGGCCGACACCATCGTCACCTTCGATGGCAAGCTTTTGGGCAAGCCGGCAAACGAGGATGAAGCCCGCACCATGCTCCACGAGCTCTCGGGGCGCACGCACCAGGTCGCAACCGGCGTCTGCATCGTTAGAGCCGGAGACGCCACAGCCCCGCACGCCGCCGAGAGCCTGTCGTTTGTCGATGTGACCGACGTGACGTTCTATGAGCTCACCGACGAGCAGATTGAGCGCTACGTCGCCTCGGGCGAGCCCATGGACAAGGCAGGCGCCTACGGCATCCAGGGCGTCGGCGGGCGCATGCTCGTGCATGATATTTCGGGCGACTTCTACAACGTGGTGGGCCTGCCCATCGCTCGCGTCGCGCGTGCGATTCAAAAACTATCGTAATTGCGTCTGGCGCTGGGTATCCCCCAGCGCCTACAATTTCGGCGTACCGTACGGATCCCGACCGGGCATAAGGCCCGGCGGAAAACCGATAGGAGTAAAACATGGATACACTGCTTGAGGCCATTGACGTTTGCGATGTCGATGGCTTTTGCTTTGGCAACTATACGGACGAGGAGGCCGGCACCGGTTGCACCGTAATCGTGGCACCCGAGGGCGCCACCGGCGGTGTTGACGTTCGCGGCGGTGCCCCGGCATCGCGCGAGACCGATTTGCTGCGCCCCGAGAACACCGTCGATAAGGTCCACGCCGTCTGCCTTTCGGGCGGATCGGCCTTTGGACTCGAAGCCGCAAGCGGCGTGGCCCGCGAGCTTGAGAGCCGCGGCATCGGCTTGCCCGTCGGTTCCACCCAGGTGCCTATCGTGTGCTCCAGCTGCATCTTCGACCTCGCTTTTGGCGACCCCACTGTGCGTCCCGACATTGAGGCCGGTATCGCCGCCGTGCGCGAAGCGCTCGACAACACCCCCACCACGCTCGAGCAGGGCAACGTAGGCGCCGGCACCGGCGCCACCGTGGGCAAGCTCATGGGACCCGCTACCTGCATGAAGGCCGGCCTTGGCGCTGCCGCCGTGACACTCGGCCCCGTCAAGGTGGGCGCCGTGGTCTCGGTCAACGCCTGCGGCAATGTCGTCGACCCCTTCACCGGTGAATGGGTCGCCGGAATGCGCGCTGCAGCAGATAGCGACCAGATCGTCGACATGGAGCTCGCAGCCTTTGCCGCCGCCGGTTCTATGCAGATGCCGCTCGACCGCACCAACACCACCATCAGCTGCATCGTCACCAACGTGGAGCTCACCAAGGCGCAGGCTACCAAGGTCTCCCAGATGGCAGCAGACGCCTATGCGCACGCCATCCGCCCCACGCACACCACCAACGACGGCGACACCATCTACACCCTCGCCAGCGGCAAACTAGACGCTCAGGCAAGCGCCGCCGTACCCTTGGACCTGTTGGGCATGCTCGCCGTAAGGGCCCTACAGACCGCCATCGTAAACGGTGCCAAAACCGCCAAAACCTCCCACGGCATCCCCGGCGCCGCAAAGTAGTCCACTCGACCGTCGGTCGGAGGCGGGCGGGCGTTACGTTTGCTGCTCTACAATCCTATGCAAGACGAAGGCCACATTAAGTGGCCTTCTTTGCATGCGGAACTCGCGACAAACGTAACGCCCGCCCGCCCCGACCGACTACCAACTAAGATCTTTTCAGCCCAGGCCCCTGTGTACCGCGCGTCCAAGATCTTCAAATTCAGGCAGCCTGACAATCGATTCTTATAGCAAAGGCCCCTTGGCCTTTAGTTTGATACAAGTTCCGCACGAGCCGGAAAGCACTTAATGTGCTTTCCGTGCGAGCAGGACTGTTCGCAGTAGCAAACTAAAGGCCAAGGGGCCCAGTCAACCTATCAGCAGCGATTACTCAGCAGTTAGTTGAATTTGAAGATCTTTGAGGCAAGATGGTATAGGCCGAGTGTGGTTTTGTCTCCGGCCCGTCCACGCAGGTTGGTAAAGAATCCGACCACGCCGTAGCGAGCGCGACGATACATGCGCTCGTCGTACTCTTTCAGGTCCTTCCACAGCGTCTTCAGACGCTCATCGGCACAATCTTCCTCGGAAAGCTTGGTGAGCACCGAGCAAATCGCCATCATCATGGTGAAGTAGCCCATCATGTACGAACGCAGACGTGAGGACTCAACATCCTGGTACAGGTGGAACGATTCCATCATGATGCGCGTTACGCGGAACTGCTGACCCAGACGCTTGACCATCGTGGCCTCATTGACGCTCTGGCCCTCGCGACCGATAAAGTAGCGATAGAGGTCGATGTCGGCGTAGTACATGGTCTTGCAGCGCGGCAGCGGCACGTATGCGTAGATATTATCCACGTAGAACGTGTGTGCCGGCATAGGCAGATTGGACTCGCGCAGTACATCGGTGCGATAGCACAGGCTGTGCATGAGCAGGTTCTGATCGGGACGGAAGTGTCCGATCTGGTCCCAAGAGAAAATCTTTTTGCGCGGCAGGGCAAACTTGTAGCCAATAGCGGTATGAGTGCCCTCATAAACCTTCTCGTACACGTAGTTCGAGATAAACAGGTCGACGCGCTGGTCGCGCTCCTCAAAGCCACGCAGAATCGACAGCATGGTCGAAAGCGCCGCACCGTCGAGCCAGTCGTCCGAGTCAACGACCTTGTAGTAAGTGCCCTGCGCCTCGCGCAGGCCCGAGAGGACGGCGATACCGTGGCCGCCATTCTCCTGGTGCACCGCGCGGATGATTCCAGGATAACGGGCCTCCCACTCGTCGGCCTTGGCAGCCGTCTCGTCCTTGGAGCCGTCGTCCACCACGATAATCTCGATATCGGTGGCGTAATTGCTCCCCTCCAAGATGGAGGTGATGCAATGGTCCATGTCCTTGGCGGCGTTATACGAGGGAATACCGAATGTTATGACTTTATGCATGGCAGGCGATAATCTCATCCGAAAGATCGAGGGCAGAATTGGTCACGGCGTCCATATCGTAGTAACGATACTCAGCCAGACGACCCACCGGGTGGAAGTTCGTCAGGTTCTGGACGCGCTCAAGGTAGCGCTCGTAGAGCTCACGGTTCTCGGGCTCCAGGATAGCGTAGTACGGCGTCTCGCCCGAGCCGGGCGTATAGGCCTTAGAGTACTCCTTCATGATGGTGGTCTTGCCGGGCAGGACCTGACCGGTCATGTTCTTGAACTCGGTGATACGCGTGTAGTCCTCGCTCGTGGTGTAGTTGACGGTGCCCACGGGCTGGAACTGGTCCATATCGAGCGTCTCGAACTTCATATCGAGCGTGCGGTACGGAAGCGCGCCCAGGTCGAGGTTGAACAGCTCGTCGAGCGGACCGGTGTAGACGATCTCGCCGCCATAGACCTTGCCGTCGATCTTGACGGTGGTCTCGTCGATCTCGAAGAGGTCGCGGGCGTCCACGTCACAGAATACGTCGATCAAATCGTGATCGAGCATATGCTCGAACAGCGCGGTATAGCCGTCCTGCGGCATGCCCTGGAAAGGAGCCTGCGGGAAGTAGCGATCGTCATCGCCCACAAAGACGGGGACGCGGCCGGTGATCGAGGGGTCGATCTGATCGGGCGTCTGGCCCCACTGCTTCATGGTGTAATGCAAAAAGACGTTCTCGTAGACGTAATCGGCGACCTCGGCAAGATCCGGGTCGTTCTTCTTGCGCAGCTCCATAATGGGCACCTTGACGTCCTTGCCAAAGGTCTCCACGAGCTTTTGGTACAGCTCCTCGCCGCGCTCATCGCCAAAGGCAAGCTTAAGGCTCGCATGGTTAAAGGGCACGGGCATAAGGGTACCGTTGATGTTGGCGAGCACCTTGTGCTGGTAGTCCGTCCACTTGGTAAAGCGCGACAGGAAGTTATGCACGCGCTCGTTAAAGGTATGGTAGATGTGCGGACCATACTCGTGGACAAGGATTCCCGCCTCGTCAGTGCAGTCGAAGGCATTGCCCGCAATGTGGCTACGGCGCTCCAAAACGGCAACACGATAGCCGATGGTTTCGGCAAGACGGCGGGCGCAAACGGCACCGGCATATCCAGCACCGACGGCAATCATGTCGTACGCGCCGGCGTTAAAGCCTTCAGGCAGGCCTGAGGTAATCTGCATCGATACTCCTTGTCAAAAGCCACACGCTTTTTAACTGGGCTTTTTCTCGAACATACGTCGAGACATATTTATCAGAGCGATTATAGCGCTAATGCGTCCTATAATGAGCTTGCCACACAAGGAAAGCTCAAGCACCGCGGCGAACATAATTGAAAGGTAAACCCGCTAGCAGCGGGTTTATTCGTGAACAGCCGGGCGCCTGGAGCTTAGCGAAACGCTTGTAAGGAGTAACATGAGCGATTTCCTAAACCGTATGAAGTCTGCCGCCAAGGCCGACCTTAAGACGATCGTCCTGCCCGAGGGCGAGGATCCGCGCACCATCGTCGCGGCCACCAAGATCATCGAGGAGGGCCTGGCAAAGATCGTCATCCTGGGCAACCCCGACGAGATCGACGTTCCCGGCGCTACCGTCATCGACCCGCGCAATGCCGAGAAGCACGAGGAGTACGCGCAGAAGTTTGCCGAGCTCCGCGCCAAGAAGGGTGTCACCATCGAGCAGGCTCGCGCCCAGGTGATGGACGCCACCTACTTTGGCACCATGATGGTCAAGATGGGCGATGCCGACGGCCTGGTCTCCGGCGCCTGCCACTCCACCGCCGACACCCTGCGCCCCGCGTTGCAGATCCTCAAGACCGCCCCGGGCACCAAGCTGGTCTCGGCCTTCTTCGTGATGTGCACCGACACTCCGCAGTTCGGTACTGACGGCACGCTGATTTTTGCCGACTGCGGCCTCAACATCAACCCGTCCTCCGACGAGCTCTCCGAGATCGCCATCGCCTCCGCTCACTCTTGGTCCACCTTCATGGGCAACGTTGAGCCGCACGTGGCCATGCTCTCCTACTCCACCATGGGCTCCGCCGGTGGCGAGGTCGCCAAGAAGGTCCAGGAGGCCGTGAAATTCTGCAAGGAGAAGGCTCCCGAGCTCGCCATCGACGGCGACCTGCAGCTCGATGCCGCTATCGTCCCCACCGTCGCCCAGCTCAAGGCTCCCGGCTCCTCCGTCGCCGGTAAGGCCAACGTGCTCGTGTTCCCCGACCTCGAGGCTGGCAACATCGGCTACAAGCTGGTCCAGCGCTTCGCTGGCGCTGACGCCTACGGCCCCATCCTGCAGGGCATCGCCAAGCCGGTCAACGACCTGTCGCGCGGCTGCTCTGCCGACGACATCGTGGGTGTCGTGGCCATCACCGCCGTCCAGGCTCAGATGGCTGAGTAGCGTACGCACTCGCCCGAAGGCCGTACGGGTTAACCCCTGAAAACGTCCTCGACCAATGAAACGCCCCCGTTCTGCTCCTCCGGAGCTACGAACGGGGGCGTTTCTGGTCTGCGGATTGTTTTCAGGGGTTAGCCCGTACGGCCTTCTACCGCCACGTAGCATTCAGGGCATCTGGAATGGACGGCGGCTTGACTACGAGCTGGGGCTGAAAAATCTGAACGGATGGGTGCCGTTGTTGGGAGCGCAGGCGTTGCTGGTGGCGATCGCTTTGGGACTGGAATTTCCGCCTGCTAGTAAAAAGGCCTCCGGAGCTGTTGCTCTGGAGACCTTTCGTCTACTTGCAAATGCGCGCGTTAGTTGTTCTTGGTTAGACGCTCGACGTCGTGGGCGATCATGTATTCCTCGTCGGTGGGGATGACCATGACCGTGACGGAAGAGCCGGCGGCGCTGATGACCTGCGGGCCGTTGCCCACGGCCTCGCGGTTCTTGTTGTTGTCGATGCGTACGCCCAGCCACTCGAAGCAGTCGCAGAAAGCCTTGCGGATCGACCAGTCGTTCTCGCCGATGCCGGCGGTAAAGGTGATGGTGTCCACGCCCGCCATGGAAGCGATCATGGAACCGGCCTGCTGCATGGCCTTGTAGGCGAACATATCGAAGGCGAGCAGGCAGTGCTCGTCTCCCTCGGAGGCGCGCGTACGGATGTCGCGGGCATCGTTGGAGATGCCCGAGATGGCAAGCAGACCGGACTGCTTGTTCATCATGTCGTCGACTTCCTGGTAACTGTAGCCGCCCTCGCGCTGCAGGTAGCACACGGTGGCCGGGTCGATGGAGCCGCAACGGGTACCCATCATCAGGCCATCAAGCGGCGTGAGGCCCATCGTGGTATCGCGGCAAACGCCGTCCTCAATGGCGGCAAGCGAAGCACCGTTGCCCAGATGGCACGAAAGCAGGCGGTGGCAACGCGAGCCCAGGATCTCCTTGGCCATCATCCACTCGTAACGGTGGCTCGTACCGTGCGCGCCGTACTTGCGCACGTGGTACTTGTCGCACACGTCCTTGGGCAGCGCGTAGGTGTAGGCGACCTCGGGCATGGTCATGTGGAACGAGGTGTCGAAGACGGCCACATTGGGCAGCTCCGGATACTTCTCGCGGCAGTATTCGATTGCCGCGGCCTCGCCGTAATTGTGCAGCGGGGCAAGCGGGGCCACCTCAAGGATCTTAGCCATGACCTCATCGTCAACGACCGCGGAATCATCGAAGTGCCAGCCGCCCTGAACGATACGGTGGCCGATGCCATCGATCGTAAAGTCGGTCTTCTCGAGCTCCTCGAGCACGCGCGCAATGGCAGAGCGATGATCGGGAAAAGGAATCTCCTCGGTCTGCTTGGCACCACCGTTCTCGGAGTGGCCAAAGACGCCCATCTCCGAGCCGATACGCTCGCAGTTGCCCTTGGCGAAAACCTCGCGGGTATCGGTATCCAGAAGCTGATATTTAAGGCTTGAGCTGCCGGCGTTGACAACAAGTACGTTCATGAGACTCCTTTGCAGTGCAATACGGTCGACGCAGACCTCTTAAGGCGACCGCATTTTAATAAGAAGTTATCACATCTTGATAAATAGCTATCAGGCATATCGCCCAACGAGCGCAAAAGAGGGGCTGAACGGCACTTGGTCGTCCAGCCCCTCCCCTCTTGCAATTACTTGCTGTTGACGATGCGCTCGACGTCGGAGGCGATCATGAACTCCTCATCCGTGGGGATGACGAAGATCTTGACCTTGGAATCCTTGGCGGACAGGCACCAAGCGCCGTCGCCACGCAGAGCGTTGCGGGCATGGTCCATCTTGACGCCCATAAAGGCCAGACGATCGGCCACGCCGGCGCGGACAGCCGGAGCGTGCTCGCCGATGCCGGCGGTAAAGACCAGGGTGTCCATGCCGCACATGGAAGTGGCCATCTCGGCAGCCTTGGCGGCAATCTTGTAAACGAACATATCGAAGGCGAGCTGGGCCTCGGGGTCACCAGCAGCGGCGAGCTCCTCGACGTTGCGGCAGTCGTTGGTCTTGCCGCCGGTCACAGCCAAAAGGCCGGACTTCTTGTTCATCATCTCGTCGACCTCGTCGAAGGTGTAGCCACCTTCGCGCTGCAGGTAGCACACGGTAGCAGGGTCGATGGAGCCGCAGCGGGTGCCCATCATGACACCGTCGAGCGGCGTCAAGCCCATGGTGGTGTCCATGCACTTGCCGTCCTCGATGGCGCACAGGGAAGCGCCGGAACCGATGTGGCACACGACGACCTTGCGGGCCTCGCCGTTGGTCATCTCGGCAACCTTCTTGGAGATGTAGCGGTAGCTGGTGCCGTGGGCGCCGTACTTACGGATGTGCAGCTTGTCGCAGACGTCCTTGGGCAGGGCGTAGGTCTTGGCGACCTCGGGCATATTGAAGTGGAAAGCAGTGTCGTAGACCGTGACGTTGGGCAGGTCGGGATACTGCTCGAGGCAGTACTCGATAACGTTGGCCTCGGGGTTGTTGTGCAGCGGGGCGAGCGGAGCGACCTCGCGGATCTTGGCGAGGACGTCCTCGTCGACGAGGGAGGAATCGCCGAAGTACCAACCGCCCTGAACGATACGGTGGCCGATGCCCTCGATCTTGACGCCGTTGGCCTCGAGGTCCTTCAGGACGACCTCGATGGCGACTTTGTGGTCGGGGAACTCGATGTTCTCGGTCACTTTCTTGGAACCGTTGGCAGCGTGAGTGAAGGTACCGCCGGTAAAGCAGACGCGCTCGCAGGAGCCCTTTGCGGACACCTTGTGGGACTTGGTATCGATGACCTGATACTTGAGGGTCGAAGATCCTGCGTTGACGACCAGAACGTTCATGTGTCTCCCTACTAACAGGCGGTGTGGCGCCGCCAGGTTACATACGCTTCAATAATAAACCCAAACGCCCTCGCGCTCGGGTTTATTGCGTTGATATATAAGTTATCGGTGCCTGAGCTTCCGTTTCATTGCACGGAAGAGGCGCCCTCAGATGAGGTTCTCGCCCAGGTTCTTGCCGCCGAGAACGTGCATGTGGAAGTGCATGACGGTCTGGCCGGCGTTGACGCCCTTATTGGAGATGACGCGGAAACCGTCCTCCAGGCCCTTGGCCTTAGCGACCTCCTGGATGGCGTGGGCCATGGCGCCCATGGTCTCGGCCGGTACGTTGTCGGCGATGTCGCTGTAGTGCTTCTTGGGAATCACGAGCGTGTGGACCGGCGCCTGGGGATTGAGGTCGTCGAACGCGATGACCTGGTCGTCCTCATAGACAACGGTCGAGGGGATCTCGTGGTTGGCGATTTTGCAGAAGATGCAACCACACATGGTTGGTTCCTTTCTCACAGACCAAGGTAGTCTTTTTGGGACGGGGCTTTTTTGACTACTTTTTCGCAAGCGCAAACACTCGGCAAGCCGTCGCGCAAGGGTAGTCAAAAAAGTCCCGTCCCAAAAAGACTACCCCAAAGTAGGCTGCGAGGTAGTTAGAACGAGAGGTTGTCGTCGGTGTTGGCGGCCTCGCCGTCGGCGAGCACGTCGTTGCCGTCGACGTCCTTAAGGAGCACCGAGACCTTCTGCTCGGCATCGGACAGGCGGGTGCGCAGGCTCTTAAGGAGCTCGACGCCGCGGGTATAGCTCTCAAGCGACTCCTCGAGCTCCATATCGCCCGACTCCAAGCTGCGGATGATGAGCTCCAACTCCTGAGAAGCCTGCTTGTACGTAAGCTGCTCGACCGGGGTCTTCTCTGCCATATCTGTTTCCTTTCCTAAAGGTTTATCGCTATGAAACACGGCTTACTCGACCGTATCGACCGTTGCCGCCACGTTGCCGTCTGCCATACGCACGCGAATGGCGTCGCCTGGCTTAAAGGTCTTGGCGCTCGTAGCCACACCAGCTTCGCTATATGCAATGGAATAGCCGCGGGCAAGCACCTTGAGCGGCGACAGGGCATCGAGCGAGGCTGCCGCACGGCCCAGTTCGGACGCGGGTTTGCTAAGCATCGTACGTCCCTGATGCTCCAGACGGGAACTCGCAAGCGTGAGCGCATGACGCTTGCCATCGAGCCCCGAGGTGCTTGCGACCAAGCGCTCGGGCAGACGCTCGAAGTTGGAGCGGAAGGCCCCAACCGAACGCGTTATGGCGCCGGACAGACGATCGGCCGTCAGGGCAAGCTCAGACTCGCGACGCTCGACCATAAACGTCGGATCGTTGAGGCACGGGCGGCATGCGGCCGCATCGAGCGCGTCGCCCAGACGAGCCGTATAGGTATCCCAGGCACGACGACCGCGCTGGTCGAGCATTTCCAGATCGACCTGATCCGACCCGATCATCGAAGCCATCGCGGCGCCCAGACGCTGATGGCGCGCCTCGAGCACGTCGGCCAACTCCGTCATAGCCGGTGCCACCGATTCTGCCGCCGCCGTGGGCGTAGAGGCGCGACGGTCGCTCACCATGTCGCAAATCGAGGTATCGGGCTCATGCCCAATACCCGTTACCACAGGCACGGGACAGGCTGCCACCGCACGGGCAAGCTCCTCGTCGTTAAAGGTCATGAGGTCCTCGAAGGAACCGCCGCCACGCACGAGCAAAATGCAATCGGGCGCCGGCGTAATGGCAGCGGCGCGGCGCAAGCCTTCAATAAGCTCTTCCGGCGCACCCTCGCCCTGGACTTTTGCGCCCACGCAGACAAGCTCGACGAGCGGGTTGCGACGGCGCAGCGTACGCTTAACGTCGTCGATTACCGCGCCAGAAAGCGAGGTGACGACCGCCACGCGTGAGCAAAACACCGGGATGCGGCGTTTACGGGACTCGTCCATCAGCCCCTCGCGGCGTAGCTTTTCGGCCAACTGCGCCACCTGTTGACGCAGCAGGCCCTCCCCCGCCAGCGAGAACGAGCGGGCGACGAAGCTCATGCGACCCGTAGGCTTGTAGAGATTGAAGCTGCCCTTAAAGCTTACCTGCATGCCGTCGCGCAGATCGAAGGTGCGCTTAAGGTAGGCGCCCTTCCAGATGATGCAGTCGACGGCCGCCGAGTCGTCCTTAATCTGGAAGTAGCAGTGGCCGCTTCGGGCATTGGGGCCACGGAAGCCCGTGACCTCGCCCAGGACGCTCAGCTGCGGAATGGCATCGAGCGCACCGGCGGCGATCTCCACCGCTTGGCTCACGCTGAGCTCTTTGCGCTCCTGCTCGTCCGATCCGTCGAACTCGGCGGAAACGGTATTGCCGGTCAGATTCCAGCCTGCCACGCAGCCTCCTTTCGTCATCGTGCACATGGGCTCCGGCCCTGCGCAAATTTAAGTCCAACACATAGTACAGCGCCGCGAGGACACGAATCCCCGCGGCGCCTGCCTGTCCCATTTGTTATCGGTTGGAGTTTCTGTTGTAGCGAGCCATAAGATAGAGCAGCTGAATAATCGAGGTGAGCGCTGCGGCCACATAGGTAAGCGCGGCTGCCGTCAGCACCTTCTTGGCGCCGTTGACCTGCTTGGAACTCATACCCGACTGCTCGATATACGCCACGGCGCGTCGACTGGCATCAATCTCGACAGGCAGCGTAACGAGTTGGAACAGCACGCTAAACGAGAAGAAGACCAGCGCGAGGGTCGTGAGCCCCGCGACGTTCATGAACAGGCCCATGAGCAGCACGATCGTCCAGGTGCTCTGGGTAAAGTTGACGACGGGAACCAAAGCGGTGCGTACCTTCATCATGGCGTAGCCGCTTTGACGCTGAGCGGCATGGCCCGCCTCGTGGCAGGCGACGGCAACGCTTGCGACCGACCCGCCCGAACGGTTGGCATCCGACAGGTACAGGTTGTTATCCTGCGGGTTGTAGTGGTCGGTGAGCTCGCCAGCGACGCCCTTGATGCCCACGGCGCTACAACCGTTGGCATTGAGCATGCGGCGAGCGACCGTGGCACCTGTGTCGCCGTCCGAGCGAACCTTGGACCAGGTCTTGTATGTCGAGTTGATATAGCTCTGCGCGGCAAGGCCAAGCACCGTGCAGACAAGAACAACCAGCAGGTACAGCGGGTCAATGCCAAAGCCGTATCCATAGTAATAAGGCATGCGAATTCCTCCGAATCGAGTTACACGTTGGAGGCATTCTACCCATTCGACTGACCAGCAAATCAACATCGATGTTTTGGCAATGTCAGCGAAAACGGCCGAGAGCGAGCAAGGTGACGTGAAAGAGAAGCGACGCGTACTTTGGTACGCGAGCGACGATTGAACGTCAGATTGCCGCTCTCGGCCGTTTGCAGCGTCGAGCTGTTACGCGGTTTGGTAAAACCGCGTAACTATATACCTATAGCAATTCAATTTTGCCATCTTTGACCGTCAACCCCATATTGCCCGAGAGCAAATCGTCCAGGCGCGAGCCCACGAGCTCAAAGCGCCAGCCTTCGCGCAGGGGGCTCTGCTCGGGGTGCTCGATGTAATCGGCCAGGTCATCGCGCGAGGCAATGACCGAGGTCGCCACGCCCGAGCGCTCGGCGACCAGGCGAATGAGCGCATACATAAGGTCCGTCACGCTTTCCAGCTCCGGCGAAATTTGGCGATGCCCGCGCACCATGAGCGGCAGGCGATCGTGCGGGCAGCTCGCACCGCGCTTAATGGCCATGAGCGCGCCGTCCACGTCGCGCTCCCCCAGCTGGTCGGTACCGCGAATGCTGCGGAACTCCTCAACACGCACAGGATTACGTTTAACCAGGGCCAGCAGCGTATCGTCGGACATAACCCACTTGCGCGGGATGTTGCGGCGCTCGGCGCGGTCCTCGCGCCAAGCGGCAAGCTCGCGCGCGATGCCCAGCTGATGGCGGCTACACGAGTTGATGCGCTTGACCTTGCGGAATGCCTCATGGCGGTCGGCGCGGTAGTGCGACTCATCGGCCAGCGGACGCAACTCATCGAGCACCCAGTCCACCCGGCCCAGCTCGCGCAGGCGACTCATCATCTCGGTATAGGCGACGATCAGGTACTTGACGTCATCAATCGCGTACTCGATTTGTTTATCGGTCAGCGGGCGGCGCGACCAGTCGGTCAGCGACTCGGTCTTGGGCAACGAGACGCCGCAAAACGTCTGCACGAGCGCGCCGTAGGAAATCTGCTGGCGTTCGCCCAAAAAGGAGGCGGCGACCTGTGTGTCAAAAATAGGACGCGGCAGCACGCCCACGGTATGGAGCATAACCTCCATATCCTGCGAGCAGGCGTGAAACACCTTGGTCACGCTCTCATCGCCCATAAGCTCGGCGAGCGGCGACAGGTCGTCGATCACCAGAGGATCGACCGCGACGCTCTCGGCAGGGGTGGCAATCTGGACCAAGCACAGGCGCGGGTGGAACGTGCGCTCGCGCAAAAACTCGGTATCGACGGCAATCGCGTCGAACTCGCGGGCGCGTTGGCAAAAGTCGAGCAGAGCCTGATGTGTGGAAATGTACATATCAACCCATCGAATAAGGTTAGGCCCGAAAAACACGGGTAGGATATCGGCATTGCCTTACAACTATACTCGGTTAGTCACAGAACGGGAACGTAAGTATGCGCTGCCTTATCATCCACAACCCGGCATCGGGCCCCAGCTCAGATGAAATCTACGCGTTCACGCACGCCCTCGCGCAGGGCGGCGACGAGGTCGTGATGCGCTTTATCGGCGATGGCATGGAACCCGAGGACGCCGTGGCAGACGTGCGCGAGTTTGATCGCGTGGTCGTTTCGGGCGGCGACGGCACCGTCTCCAACGTGCTCGACCAGATGCGCGGGTGCGGTGTCCCCACGCTCGTCTTCCCCTCCGGCACAGCCTGCCTGTTCTTTAACAACATCGGTAATGCCCCCGAGGCAGCGGCGCTTGCCAAGGCTTGCCGCGCCGGTCGCACGGTCAAAGTGGACATGGGCGAGCTCTTTTGGCTCGACGAGAACGGCAACGAGAAGCGCCACGGCTTTATCATCATCGCCGGCTCGGGCTTCGACGCCGAGATCATGATGAAGGCCGCCCCCGCCAAAAACGACATCGGCGAGATCGCCTATTTCCTGTCGGCGCTCGCCACACCCAACCCCACGGTGGCGCATTTTACGATTGAGCATGACGGCATTGTCGAGGAGCTCGATGGCATCTGCTGCATGGCCGGCAACACCTCGGTCATTCAAAACGACATCAACCTGTTCCCCGATTGCCGCATGAACGACGGCATGGTCGACATCGCGGTCATCGAGCCCGTAAAAACCGTCCAGCTCCTGCCCACTGTGATCACCGCCGCGCTCGACCCCGCCGGCAAGGTGCTCGGCCGTCCGCAGTTCAAGATCATCCAGACCAAGGAAGCCAAAATCACCTGCACGCCGTCGCTGGGCATGCAGTTCGATGGCGAGATCATCTCCAGCAACTCGGGCGTCTTTGGAGCCCGCGCGCTTCCGCAATGCCTCGACCTCATCGTCGACGAATTCTCCCCGCTCGGAAAATAGGAGGACCCCATGAACGACAACCCCCTGATTGGCTTTATCGTCATCGTCTTGGCCATGCTCGTCGGCTATGCGATTAACGTGATCCACCGCCGGAAGAAGTAATTCCACATTGGTATGATATTCATCCAATTATCGTCTCCCCCGTTGTTTATGCATTTGCCAGACAGCGGGGGATTTTTCTTTGTGCCCCGTGCAAGGCGCTTTATTCAGATACAGTAATTGCAGGGCGTCTTTATTTAACTAAAGCTAGATAATGAGTATTCTTGTCCGCTCATCGCATATTTTAGGACGCTCATCGAGTATTCATCGAAATAGATGAATACTATTTAGACTTCCGATAGGCTAATAGATGTATTTATTAGCTGAAATCCTGCACGGTTCCGCGGGGTTTCAACGGTTGGGAGGGATCATGAGGTTTACTCATCCTGTCAACACGCTCAAAAAGCTCGGCTGCGGCCTTGCGTTTGGAGCAGCGGCCATCATGGCCATGCCGACTTCGGCGCTCGCCTGCACCCAGATCTACATGGGCAGCAAGCTTACGGCAGACGGCAACACATACTACGGCCGTTCCGAGGACTTCGGTCCGCGCTATGTCAAGCACTTTGGCATTGAGCCCGCACACAAGGACGGCAACAAGTACACCTCGGTCGAGTCCGGTTTTGAGTACAAGTCCAAGGGCGCAACCTACCGCTACACCTTCGTTCGCGACAACCCCTCGCAGTGGGAAGATCGCTACGACGCATATTCCGAGGCCGGCATCAACGAGAAGGGCGTCTCCTGCTCTGCCACGTTGAGCACCTCCTATAACGAGAAGGCCGAAGAGGCCGACCCCATCACCGAGGAGACCGGTATCGGCGAGTACAACTACGCTAGCGTCATCCTGGGCGAGAGCGCCACGGCCCGCGAGGGCGTCGAGCTCATCGGCAGCCTGATCGACGAGCAGGGCGTCTGCTCCAACGACCAGATCATCATCGCCGACAGCACCGAGACCTGGCTGTTCGCCGCGCTTTCCGGGCATCAGTGGATTGCTATGAAGCTCACCGATGACATCGCCTCGCTCAACCCCAACATCGGCAACCTCACCTATAACGTCGACCTCGATGACACCGAGAACTGTCTCCATTCCGAGGGCATCGAGTCCATGCCCAAGGAGAAGGGCTTTGCCGAGTACACCGACGGCAAGTTCGACGTCGCCAAGACCTACGGCGAGGAGATCGGCGAGGCCGGTATGCACCAGTGGTCGCGCTATATCCAGGGTCGCGATTACTTCATGGCCCCGCTGGCTGAAGGCACTGACTACGAGATCGTCAAGGACGAGCGTGAAGACGCTCGCGCCACGACCGGCGCCCTGGTCCACGAGATGCAGCCGCTGTTCTTCCAGCCCGGCAAGTCTGACTGGAACACCTTTGAGATGATCCGTTCCTTCGCCGCTCGCGGCGAGAATGTCGCCGGCCTCAATGCCAACACCGACGGTGCCTATGCCATCGGCTCCAACCGCAACACCGAGATCCACACCTTCCAGATTCGTCACGGCATGGATCCCGAGATCGCGACCATCCAGTGGGAGATGCTCTCCAACGCCGAGTTCTCCGTCGCCATCCCCCTCTACTCTGCACTGCTCACCGAGGTCAGCCCCTACTTTAGCGATCAGGATGTCTCCTTCGATCACTGCGAAGAGGAAGACGTCGTGAACAACGAGGAGCCCAAGAACTCCATCAACTACGTCCTCATGGACATCAACACGCTCGCCTATGAGAACCGCGGCCACTGCGCCACCGGCGTCCGCGCCTACCTCGATGCGCTGCAGAAGGAGCTCATCGAGCAGAACCTGACCGTCGACGAGGCCATGCAGGCCGCCGAGGACACCGAGGCGCGCACCGCCCTGGCCAACAAGGCCGGCAAGGCTGCCACCAAGAACACCTACCTCAAGTGCAAGGCCATGCTCGAGGAGATGCGTGACTACCTCAAGGAGGGCGACTTCTCCGAGGAGTTCGTCCCGAGTGACTACGATGCCGACAACGACTGCCTGGTCGAGTCCATCACCTACGCCGACGAGGCCCTCTCCGATGAGGATGTAGCCGAGCCCGAGGTCGAAGAGGAAGAGGCGACCGAGGAGAAGTCCGAGAGCAACAACATGGCCGCCATGGCCGTTGGCGCCGTCGTCATCATCGGTGTCTGCGGCTTCGTGCTCTATCGTCGCAAGAAGGCCTAAGAACCCCACACCTTAAGGCGCGGGCGGGATGGCCAAGATCGCCCGCCCGCCCAGCCGCCCATTCGACCTGCGGGAAACACTGCTGAAATCTTTTCAAAAAAGATTCCCCCGCACACACTTTGCTGTGCTATAGTGCAGCGCAACAGCAACTAGGTGCGACCGCGCCACGGTATCACGAAAGGAGCCACCAACATGAAGAACACGATGAAGTCTCTTAACAACTGGTGGTGGCGTGATGCGAATGCGATCGGTCGACGGTGAGTCCCTCACGCCTGTTTTGCGCTCTAGGTGATTAGAAGGCCTCCGGTTTCGACCGGGGGCCTTTTTCTATCTCGAGCCCGATCGCATTCGCATCACGCGCCTCCGCTTTCTTCTCTTGCACTTCCCTTCCGAAAGGATTTTCACCATGTCTCAGAACACCACCACCGCCCAGCCCCGCACCGTCCAGACCGCCGACCGCGGCAAACTCGACGTCCGTGCCCTCGTCTTGCTCGCCATCCTGCTTGCCGCCGGCTTCATCCTCAACTTCACCGTTGGCAAGGCCATCTCCGGCATCTCGGGCGGCATGATCAGCCCCGAGTTCATCATCTCGGCCTTCTGCCTCACCATCCTGGTCGTTCGTCCCAACATTGGCCAGGCGCTCATCATCGGCCTCATCTCGGCCGCTGTAATCCAAATCACCACCACCTCGCCGTTTGTCGATTTTGCCGCCGAAGGCATCGCCGCCATGCTCATGGCCGTCATTGTCAACGCTGCTGCCAAGGACGGCCAGGTTAAGCCCGTCGTCGCCATCGTCGCAACGTTCGTGACCACCTTTGTCTCGGGCATCATCTTCATGGTCATCAAGATGGCCATGCTCGGCGTGGTGGGCGAGCTCGCCGCAGCCATGCTGCCCGTGGTCGCCATGACCGCCGTGTTTAACGCCATTCTGGTCGGTGCCCTCTACTTGCCCATCCAGAAGGCCCTTAGGCTTAATTAACCCGCTCGGCTTTACGAGCCACCCCATCTTGGCGTTCATTCGTCGCTCGCGTACCCAAGTACGCTTCGCTCCTCTTTCGCGCCAACCTGGGGCCCCTCGTAAAGCCGTCTCCGTGCTCCATTATTCAAAATTGATCCCCTTTTCGATTTAGCCCCTTTCGCGGGGGTTCAGGACACTCTTATCTCAAATCTCATCTTAAGGAGAACATCATGGCTAACCAGAACGCCAAGGCGCGCACCGTCACTGCCGCCCCCGTCTCCAAGGGACTGGTAAATGTCAGCTCACTCGTCCTGCTCGCCATTTTGCTTGCCGCTGGCTTTATCCTCAACATGACCGTCGGCAACGCTCTGGCGGTTACGGGCATTAAGCCCCAGTTCATCATCGCCGCCTATGCCTTGGCCATCGCACTGACGCAGGCGAACTTTGCCCAGGCCGCCATCTTTGGCATCTTATCGGCAGCCGTCATCCAGATCGCTACGTCCATCCCCGGTCTCAACTTTGTCACCGAGCTCGCCGGCGCACTGACGATGGCGGTCCTCGTTAAGTCCAACATCGGCGGCGACAAGATGAATCCCTTTATTGCCGGCTTTCTGACCACTCTCGTCTCGGGTGCGCTTTTCGCCGTCCTGGGCACCCTGATCATGGGCGCGGCGCTGCCTACGGCACTTGCCAAGGTGCCTATCGTGCTCGGCACTGTCGTCTTTAACACCGTCGTGGTCCAGGCCCTCTTCTTCCCGCTGCGCAAGGTACTCGGCAAGTAGCCTGATATGATGGTGGGGCCGCACCCAAGCGGCCCCACCATCAAAGACTGTCCCAAACAACTAGCTCTTGGGGACGTTCTTAAACGACTAGTCATTTAAGAACGTCCATTACAGTCGAAATTGTCAGCCCGGGACCGTCTCGGGCTACGATTGAGGCGCGCCCAGAACGGGCCGCCGACCGGGCGCCCGCGCACGGCCGAACGTCCCTGCCCCCCGAGAGGGCCCGTTGGGTGCTGCCGGCGCGGGACGCGCCGCCCCCGACGGCTGATAGGAAAGTGCCGGGCAGGTGCCGCGGCTGGTAATGTGAGTGCCGAGGGGGAGGCCATCCGGTCGAACGACTACCGGAAGGATACCACCGTGAAAGCGCCATCCACCAGACCCGCGGCCGTGCTCGGCCTGGACGTCGGCAAGTCATCGCACTGGGCCTGCCTGATCGACCGCGACGGGGAGGCGCTGGCCAGCGCCCCCGTCCGCAACAGGGAGGCCGAGCTCGACGCGCTGTTCGCCTCCGCGCCCGCCGGCACGCTCGTCGTCGTCGACCAGTTCCGCAACATAGGGTCCCTCGCCGTGAGGCGGGCCCGCGCCGCGGGGCTCGGGGTCGCCCACCTGCCCGGGCTCGCCGCCAGCCGCGCCGCGGGCCTGTTCGCCGGCGAGGCCAAGACCGACGAGCGCGACGCCGCGGTGATCGCGCGGACCGCCCTGGGCGTGCCGGACTCCCTGTCGGGGGTCCCGGGCCGCGGCGAGGCCCTCGAGGCCGCCCGCGCCCTCTCGTCGCAGCGCGACCACGTCGTCGCCTGCGCGACCAGGGACAAGAACCGCCTGCGCGCGGTGCTGCTCGAGTCCTGCCCGGCCCTCGAGGCCGCGGTCGACCTGTCGGACCGGCGGTGGCTGGAGCTGCTCGCCGGGTTCGGCGGGGCGTGGGGGATCGCCCTGTCTCTTATACACATCTCCGAGCCCACGAGACTAAGG
>URXE01000019.1 GCA_900551815.1 uncultured Collinsella sp. | reverse complement strand
GTCGTGCTGGGGATATGACGCCGCCTTTGCGTTGGCGGTTGGGTGTTGCTGGTGGGGTAGCGCTCGTTGTGCTGCTTGTTGACCAGCTGACCAAGCTTGCGGTTCGTGCCGTGGGCGAAGCTTTGCATGTGACTGTTATCCCCGGTGTCATCGACTTTATGTTTGTCCGCAATATCGGTGCTGCCTTTAGTATGGGCGAGGGGCATGGCATCGCGTTTGCCGTGCTGGCGTTGGCGGTCATTAGCGCTATTGTCGTGTACCTCGTTCGTGCACCCCAGCTCGCCCATCTTGAGGTTGTGGGCATGGCCATGGTTGCGGGCGGTGCTATCGGCAACGCTATCGATCGTTTGGCCTTTGGCTTCGTGACCGATTTTATTGCCACCACCTTCATTGACTTCCCCGTCTTCAATGTGGCCGATATCGGCATTACCTTGGGTGTCGTGCTCGCCCTCTTCGGCTACATGTTCTTGAGCCCCGCTGCCCGTGAGGTCGATGCGACCGCCGAGCTTAACGCCCGTGACGAGGCCCGTGCTAAGCGCAAGGCCCAGCAACGCGGGGAGCGTGCCCGCAAAATTCGCGAAAGGAACGAGCGCTAATGGCCGACATCCATATTCTTGTTGCCGACGATGCCGCCGGTCAGCGTCTTGACGCTTATCTGGGCGCCAATGACGGCTGCCCTACACGTTCTGCCTGCGCGCATCTGATCGAGGGTGGCGCCGTCGCTGTCAATGGCGAGACCTGCCTGTCCAAAAAGTACTCCGTGCGCGCCGGCGACCGCATTTCGGTCGACCTGCCCGAGCCGCACGACCCGACCGACGTGATTCCCGAGGCCATCCCGCTCGACATTCGCTATGAGGACGACTATCTCATTGTACTTTCCAAGCAGCGCGGACTGGTGTGCCATCCTGCGCATGGTCATGAGAGCGGTACGCTCGCGAATGCCCTGGTCTATCACTGTGGTATCGACCATCTGGGCACCGTGCAGGGCGAGGACCGCCCCGGCATCGTGCATCGTTTGGATCGCGATACCTCGGGTCTTATGCTTGCGGCCAAGGACGACGACACCCAGCGCGCGCTCCAAAATCTCATCCGCACGCGCACGCTCGACCGCCGCTACATTACGCTCGTTCACGGTCATATCGCTATGGATGAGGGCACCATCAACACCGGCATTGCCCGATCGACGCGCGACCGTGTCAAGATGGCGGTTTCCGACGATCCGTTCGCGCGCCAGGCCATTACGACCTTTAAAGTCCTCGAGCGCTTCGATTCCACGCGATTTGACGACGGCTATACGCTCGTCGAGTGTCACCTGTTTACGGGCCGCACGCATCAGATTCGCGTTCATATGCGCCATATCAACCACGCCTGCGTGGGCGATCCACTCTACGGCAAGTGCGATGCGCGTGCCGATCAGGGACTGACCAGGCAATTCCTTCATTCCTGGCGCGTCGCATTCGACCATCCCGTGACGGGGGAGCGTATTGAGTGCCGCGATGAGCTGCCGTGGGATCTCGCTGCGGTTCTTGACGACCTGGCCCCGCGATCGCTTGGCCGCTCTGTCGCCGGCGACGAGATTGTCCCGCAGCTTGGCCTTCTCGAAGCCTAGCCGGTATTAGGTGGTTTCTTGAACTCGGTAAGCCTGCGGTAAGATATACGATTGTTTACGTAACGCGTTCCTGGGAGCCTGCATGCTCGCCTTTTTACAAACTAACACGCCCATCGTGATCTTCAACCAGATTGTCGTCACGCTGCTCACGGTCTGCTTTCTGTACCAGGTGGTCTTCTTTGTCATCGGCGCTCTCCGTGGCGAGGTCGCGCCTCCCAAGGCCAAAATACTTCACCGTTATGCCTTCTTTATTGCGGCGCATAACGAGGAAGCCGTAATTGCCAATCTCGTACGCTCCATCAAGGACCAGGATTATCCGTCCGAGCTCATCGAGGTCTTCGTGGTCGCCGATGCCTGTACCGATAACACGGCACAGCTCGCGCGCGAGGCGGGCGCCATCGTCTATGAGCGCAATGACCTGGCCCGCAAGGGCAAGAGCTGGGTCATGGACTTTGGTTTCGATCGCATTCTCAACGAGTATCCCGACACGTTTGAGGGTTACTTTATCTTCGATGCCGACAACGTTATCTCCCGCGATTACGTGTCTAAGATGAACGATGCCTTTGACCAGGGCTTCCATGTGGTCACGAGCTATCGCAATTCCAAGAACTTCGGCAGCTCGTGGATCTCGGCAGCTAATGCCACTTGGTACCTGCGCGAGGCGCGCTTCCTCAACAACGCGCGTAATATCTGCAAGACGTCCTGCGCTGTCTCGGGTTCGGGCTATCTCATCTCCGCCAGCGTTATCGAGGGCATGCACGGCTGGCAGTTCCATACGCTGACCGAGGATATCCAGTTCACCACGTTCTGCGCCATTCACGGCATTCGCATTGGCTATGCGCCGGCGGAGTTCTTTGACGAACAGCCCGTGACGTTTAAGGCGTCCTGGAAACAGCGCATGCGTTGGACCAAGGGCTTCTACCAGGTGTTCTTTACCTACGGTAAGCACCTGGTCAAGTCGACGTTCCGCTATCATCGCTTTGCTGCCTACGACATGTTTATGACCATCGCTCCGGGCATGCTGCTGTCCCTGATCTCCATGCTCGCCAACGCGACCTTCCTCATCGTGGGCGGGCTTTCGCACGGCTTCTTGGCCACCGAGGTCGAGATGCAAGCTTGTGCCGCTTCGCTCATCATGACCTTCGCGATGATGTACCAGACCTTCTTTATCCTGGCACTGCTCACGACCATCTTTGAGTACAAGCATATTCACTGCGCGCAAAAGTGGCGTTTGGTGACCAACCTGTTTACCTTTCCGATCTTTATGTTCAGCTATATCCCCATCACGGTGGCGGCCCTGTTCCTAAAGGTCGACTGGGTCCCGACGCAGCACGCCGTCAACGTCACCCTCGACGAGGTCATGCAAGGCGCTAAATAACCACCACCAAAACCACCACAAAGGGGACCTTTGTGGTGGTTTTTGCTTTTGTGATGCAGCTCGAGGAGGAGTCCGATGGTCTATATCCCGTTCTGGATTTGCATCTTTGCCGGTGCGTTGGTTGATGCCCGTGAGCGACGGTTTCCCAATGAGCTTGCCGGCGTGTGTGCGGTGGCGGCGTTGGCAGGCGTCTGGCTCGACAAGGGCGTTACCACGGCGCTTGACCACGCCGGTCTTGCGGTCATCGTCTACCTTGCCCTTGTGCTCACTGAGTCGCTCTGGCGGCGCCTCCGCCACGCCCCCGGCATCGGCATGGGGGATGCCAAGGCGCTCTTCGCGCTTTGCACGCTTGACCCTCTGGGCGGCATCGAGGCATTTGCCGTCGCACTCCTGGTCCTTGCCCTCTCCTGCCTCTTCACAAAATCGCGCTCCCTGCCATTGCTCCCGTTTTTGGTGCCGATTTTTGCCATAATCGAGGTCGTGGGCTGCACGTTGTAACCGATTGTGCATCCTTCTTAAGGAGCATGCCATGGCAACTAATCAAGAAACGGCCGTCATTAAGGCGCGCATGGACCGGATTCCGTCGGCGTTGTCGCCCGAGCTTGTCGAGCGCATTTCCGCCGATCGTGCTTCGGGTTCTGTCAACCCGTATCGTTGCAACGACAACCAGGTCATTCGTCGTATTGATCGCGCTGCCGACAAAGGCACGCTTATGCGACCGGCATTTATGCGCGATACCGAAAAGATTCTTCATCTTCCGGCGTACACCCGTTATGCAGGCAAAACGCAGGTTTTTAGCTTCCGTAGCAATGATGATCTGTCGCGCCGCGGTTTGCATGTGCAGCTTGTCTCGCGTATCGCACGCGATATCGGTCGCGCCCTGGGGCTCAACTGCGATCTGATCGAGGCGATTGGCTTAGGCCACGACTTGGGCCACACGCCCTTCGGCCATGCCGGTGAGCGATTCCTCAACGATATCTATCACGAGCGTACCGGCCGCTTCTTTTTTCATAACGTGCAGTCGGTTCGCGTGCTCGATGCGCTGTACGGTCGTAACGTGTCGCTCCAGACGCTCGACGGCGTCTTGTGCCATAACGGCGAGTACGAGCAACGCGTGTTTGAGCTTTCGGACATGGGTTCCTTTGACCAGTTCGACCGAACCGTCGAGGAATGCATTGCCACGGGTTATAGCGCAATAGAGCACCTGCGCCCCATGACACTCGAGGGCTGCGTGGTTCGCATCTCGGATATCCTTGCCTACGTTGGGCGCGATCGCCAAGACGCTATTGCGGCGGGCCTGCTGTCACCCGACGCCTTTGACGATGGCCTGGGCGGGGCATACAACAGCTGGATACTTACGCATGCCTCCATCGATATCGTTGAGCACAGCTATGGCAAGCCGCGCATCGAGATGAGCGAGGAGCTGTTTGAGGAAATCCGCCGAGCCAAGCGCGAGAACTACGTAAAGATTTATAGCAAGGGCGGCATTGAAGGCGACTCCGAAGCGGAACTGCGCGAGGCGTTCGAAAAGCTCTACGACCGTTGCCTGCAGGATATAAACGAAGGCGACGAGTCCTCTTACATCTTTAAGCATCACATTTCGCGCATTGAGCAGCAGCTTTCCTACTACGATCGCACCTATGCCTGGCAGGACGACAAGGATCAAGCGGTGGTGGATTACATCGCGAGCATGACGGACGGCTATTTCTGCGAGCTGACGAGCAAGCTATTCCCTGGCTTGAAGTTTCCACACCGTACCTATATTAACGAACGGTAGTTCGTATATATTCGGTATACTGTTAGTGGAAAACGTTTTTGATTGATGCACGGGATGGCTATGGACGACCTTTTTTCTGCCTCGACGCGCGAGCGTTCCTTTAAAAATGCGCCGCTCGCGGTGCGCATGCGCCCCAATTCGCTCGACGAGTACGTAGGCCAGCAAAAGGCCGTCGGTAAGGGATCGTGGTTGCGTGCGGCCATCGAGCATGATGTGCTATCGAGCGTGATTCTGTATGGGCCGGCCGGTACGGGCAAGACGACGCTGGCGCATATCATCGCCAACCATACCAAGAGCGAGTTTGTCGAGGTCAGCGCCGTGACGGGTACCGTGAAGGACCTGCGTCGCGTGATTGACGAGGCCAAGACGCGCCTGAATACCTACGACCGCCGCACTATTCTATTCATCGACGAGATTCATCGCTTCTCCAAGTCGCAGCAGGATGCCTTGCTGCATGCGGTTGAGAACCGTACCGTCATTATGATTGGCGCCACGACGGAGAACCCGTACTTCGAGGTCAACTCGGCGTTGCTCTCGCGTGGTCGCGTGGTGGAGCTCGACCACTTAAAGGACGAGGATATCGCGACGCTCATCGAGCGTGCGCTCGAGGCACCGCAGGGTCTAAACGGTAAGTTCTCGGCCGATGAGGATACCGTCAAGTCCATCTGCACGCTGGCCGCGGGCGACGCTCGCTCGGCACTCACGACGCTCGAGCTTGCGAGCGAGATTGCCGTCACGCGTCCCGATACCGAGGGAACGCCAGCGCCGGCGGCGGGGGAGCGCTACCCCATCACCGTGGATGACGTTAAGATTGCCAACCCTCGTCGTGGTTTTTCGTATGACAAAAACGGCGACATGCACTACGACATCATCAGTGCGTTTATTAAGTCTATGCGCGGCAGCGACCCCGATGCCACGATCTATTGGCTTGCACGCATGATCGATGCGGGAGAGGATCCCAAGTTTATTGCGCGCCGCATTATGATCCACGCTTCCGAGGACGTCGGCAACGCCGATCCGCAGGCGCTCTTGGTGGCACATGCCGCGTTTAAGTCTGCCGAGGTAATTGGCTATCCCGAATGCCGCATTAACCTGGCTCAGGCTGCGCTCTATGTGTGTTTGGCGCCTAAATCCAACGCGTGCGAGGCTTCGATCGATGCGGCGCTGGCAGATATCCATTCAAGTGGGCTGCGCGAGGTGCCGAGTTATCTGCGCGACCGTCATCGCCCAGGCAGCGACGAATACGGTGTGTATAAGTATCCGCATGATTATCCCGAAGGCTGGGTCGATCAGCGCTATTTGCCCGAGGGGCTGGAGCGCGGCGCATTCTGGCAGCCTGCCGGTCGCGGTTGGGAAGAGTGGCGTGTGGAGCAAAGCGAGCGCGACCGTAGCGGCAACGCTCCCAAGTAGGTCATTGGCGCCTCCCGCATTCCCTTTGGGTAACTTTTCCCTTCTTTGGGGTACCATGAACAACGTCTGTATTTCGATTCCTTTGGGAGGCTTGTATGAGTCCCATTCAAATCGCCCTGCTGCTACTTGCCGTTGCCGGCGTGTGGGCTGTTATCGAGCTCGCGCTCACGCTGCGCAAGACCCGCACCGTCGTCGACTCGCTCGACAAGACGGTGAGCGACCTCAACAACACACTCGCCGAGGCACAGCCCGTGGTGGCAAAGCTCGATGGCGCCGTAGACGAGCTTACGCCAGCACTTGCCCAGGTGGAGCCGCTGCTCAAGTCGAGTAAGACTGCCGTTGACGCTCTGACGTCCAACCTCGTTGAGGTCGAAGCCGTGGTTCGCGACATTTCCGAGGTCACGGGTAGCGTGGCCGAGGCAAGTAACGCCGTGTCGAGCGTGACCGACTCTGCGGCTGGCGCCGTGCAGAAGCTCTTCAATAAGGTGAAGGCTCCTGCATCCGACGCCGATCGCAAGCTCGCCGCTGCCGCAGAGGCCGAGCAGCCTACCGAGCGCGTTCTGATTGGTGAGGCTGAGGACGAGGCCGCCGATGGTGCGGATGCGGCTCAGAAGGCCGCAGCCAAGCCTGCTCAGTATTACACCTATACGCCCGCCGAGACCTCCGAGGAGTCCTGCGATGAGTAGCGAAGCAACCTGCCCCATTACGCTGAGCGTTGCCGGTGATCCGCGTCTCGCGCGCTTGGTGCGCATGACGGCAGCCAACGTCGGCGCCCTGTGCTCTATGTCCGTCGATCGAATCGAGGATATCCGTATGGCTGCCGAGGAAGCCTTCATCTTTGGCTGCACGGCCATTGATTCCGACGATATCTCGATCAAATTCGATGTCGACGAATCGCATGTGGGCATGACCTTTACCTTTGGCGACCAGGCGACTGTCGATGAGGATGACCAGGCTGCCGTGTATGCCGAGCTCATTCTTGCAAGCGTGTGCGATTCCTACGAAAAGACTACGGCGCCCCTAACGCTTTCCCTCGACCTCAAGGCGGATATCTAATATGACCGAACGTTCCCGGAGCGGCAAGACCGCTTGGGACAAGGAGAAAACCCGCGAGCTGTTTCGTCGCTATAAAGAGACCGGTGATCCGGACGCACGCGAGCAGCTCGTCATGTCCCATATGAACCTGGTAAGGTTTCTTGCCAACAAATTTAAGAACCGCGGCGAGCCACTCGATGACCTTTTGCAGGTCGGCTATCTGGGCTTGCTCAAGGCAATCGATCGCTTTGACCCTGAGCGCGGGCTCGAGTTTACGACGTTTGCCACACCCACCATCCTGGGCGAGATTAAGCGCCACTTCCGCGACAAGGGCTGGAGTGTGCGCGTGCCGCGTCGTCTGCAGGAGCTCTCTGCCAAGGTTAATCAGGCCACCGACAAGCTCACCAACGAGCTTCAACGTTCGCCCAAGGTTGAGGAAATCGCCGATTACTTGGGCGTGACCGTCGACGAGGTGCTCGAAGCCATGGAATCGTCCTCGGCCTATACCTCGGTGCCCATCGAGGCCCCCGGCGCGTCCGACTCCGACGATGCGCCTTCGATTCTCGATCGCTACGCCGACGACGACAACGAACTCGACTTTACCGATGATCGCCTGGTAATCGAGGAAGCCATCCGCGATTTCTCGCCTCGCGAGCGCGAGGTTATCGAGCTGCGCTTCGTAAAGGGCATGACCCAGATCGAGATTGCCAAGAAGCTGGGCATCTCGCAGGTGCAGGTCTCGCGCCTGCTGCGCCGTACCCTTAAGAAGATTCAAGACAAGATTGACCCCGACGGAGTGATGGTTCGTTCATGAGTGAGCACCCCCAACAAACCGACCGCACGCTTCGCGATACCCGTATTCTGACGCTGCGCATTTGGGGCGTCGTCGGCTGCATTGTCATCGCCGCCGTCATCTTTAACCTTATGGGCATCCTGGCGCCGGTTATCGAGTTTCTCGCTGTCGGATCCATCATCGCCTTTGTGATGTCGCCGATAACCAACTGGCTCGAGCACCATGGCGTGAATCGCGGCATAGGTTCGCTTGTCGCGCTTATTGTGGTCGTTGCTGTGCTCGTCGGTGTCGTTTGCATCTTGTCGCCGATTCTCTTTGGTCAGATCATGGAAGTCCTGAGCCGCCTGCCCGAGCAGCTTCGTGTTGCTGGTGGCGACCTCAACGAGATGATCTCGCATGCTAAGACGCTCAATAACACGCCGCTCAAGGAGTATCTGGACGATAACCTTTCTTCGCTCGTTACGGTGGCGTCCAAGTATGTCTCACAGATTGCCGCCGAGCTCGGTCGCGGTGTGTTCCCACTCATTACCAATACGGCCTCGCAGCTGTTCGTCATCTTCCTGGGCTTGGTGCTTGCCTACTGGCTTGCCTGCGACTATCCCCGTATGCACCACGAGGTCTGCACCATCATCGGTCAGGAAAAAGAGACCTCGTACCGCTTTATGGTCGCGATTCTTTCGCGCTCGGTCGGCGGCTACATGCGTGGCATGGTCGTAACGTCGATCTGCGGTGGCATCCTTGCCTTTATCGGCTTTACGCTCATTGGCCATCCGTATGCGGCACTCATGGCCATTTTTACCGGCATCATGCACTTGGTCCCGGTCGTCGGTCCCTGGGTGAGTGCTGCGATTGCCACGGTGCTCGGCTTTATGTTCAGCCCGATGCTGGCGCTGTGGACCTTGATTGTGACCATGGTGGCACAAAATGTCACCGACAACGTCATTTCGCCTAAGGTCATGCAGAGTTCGGTGCAGGTGCATCCCGTTATGAGCCTGACGGCCCTCGTTATCGGTTCGGCGCTTATGGGTCCCATCGGCATGGTCATCGCCATTCCGCTGTGCGCGGCCGTTAAGGGCATTTTCGTCTACTACTTTGAGAATGAGACCGGTCGCCAGCTCGTGGCATATGATGGCGCTGTGTTTAAAGGCACGCCGTATCGTGATGCCGAGGGCAACCCGGTCGCCGCCTACGACGCGCTTGGAGACGATACGTTCATCTATGAGTCCGAGCTCATCGGCAACGAGACTGCGCCTGAGGCCCAGGCCATGCCCAAGCCCGAGCTCGAGAATCCCTGGATTAAGCTCTCGGGTCTTCAGCCCGACGCGACAGGCTTTTTCAAGAACCCCTTCGCCAAGGATGACGATTCCAATACGGACGACGACACCAAAACCGGCATCGACGGCTCCATGGACGATTCGGATTCCAAATAGGCCCTGTTAGCGTTTCTTGATGTTGTAGAAGACAAGAAACACGAGCAAAGCGATTGATAAGGGGCCGGCTACATAGAAATAGAGAATGTCAATTGCGCGTAGAGGGCAATAAGCCTTATCGCCGGACGTTACTGCATATAATACGTAGCCAAATGCTGGTTGGTTTGAATACCAGTGGGAGAAGGCCAAGAGCGCTAAAAGTGCTACCACCAGAAGTGCATTCAGGACAAATCGTTTGCTTTTCATCGATCGCTCCTTCCGGATGGTTCTTATATAGCATTTTACCAAAATAGCATTTTACCAAACCCACTTTTTTCAAAGGATTGCTTAGTCCTAAATAACATGCACTTTCGCTGGAGGGTCGCTGTTTGGCGGCCCTCTTTTTTGCACAGGCGCGGTGGGATGGTAATATCGTTACGTTTAAACTGTTTCGATGTGAAACCGAGGAGATTCCCTCTATGAGTGCTGACTACCCGTCAATGACTACGGCCGAGATTCGCTCTAAGTTCCTCAACTTCTTTGAGGAGCGCGGTCTTAAGCTCTATCCTTCTTCTTCCCTCGTCCCCGACGATCCTTCGCTGCTGCTTGCCAACGCCGGCATGAACCAGTTTAAGGAGTACTACCAGGGCAAGAAGACCATGAAGGAGATCGGCGCGATCTCCTGCCAGAAGTGCGTCCGCACCAACGACATCGACTGCATCGGCGAGGACGGCCGTCACCTGTCCTTCTTTGAGATGCTCGGCGATTTCTCCTTTGGCGGCGTCTCCAAGCAGCAGGCCTGCGCTTGGGCCTTTGAGCTCATTACCAAGGAGTTCAAGCTGCCGCTCGACCGCCTGTACTTCACCGTCTTTACCGAGGACGACGAGACCCACGACGTGTGGCGCTCTCTGGGTGTTGCCGAGGATCACATCTCGCGTCTGGGCGAGGATGACAACTTCTGGGCCGCTGGCCCCACCGGCCCCTGCGGTCCGTGCTCCGAGATCTACTTTGACATGGGCGAGGAGGTCGGTTGCGGTAGCCCCGACTGCAAGCCCGGCTGCGACTGCGACCGCTTCCTTGAGTTCTGGAACCTCGTGTTTACCCAGTACGACCGCCAGGAGGACGGCTCCATGCCGGAGCTGCCGCACCGCAACCTCGATACGGGCATGGGTCTGGAGCGCATGGCCGCCATCATGCAGCACAAGACCGCTAACTACGACGGCGATCTGATGCAGCACCTCATCAAGCTCGGTGAGGAGATCAGCGGCAAGACCTATGACGCCGACGATTACTCCGGCGCCAGCCGCTCCCTGCGCATCATTGCCGACCATTCCCGTGCCGTCGACTTTATGATCTCGGACGGCATCCTGCCCGGTAACGAGGGCCGCGAGTACGTCCTTCGCCGCCTGCTCCGCCGCGCCGTGTTCCACGGTCGCCTGCTGGGCATCGAGGGCGCCTTCCTGACCAAGTTTATCGACGAGGTCAACGCCCAGATGGGCGAGGCCTATCCCGAGCTGCTCAAGAACGTTGCGCTCGTCAAGGGCATCGTCGCTTCCGAGGAGGAGCGTTTCTCCACGACGCTCGACAACGGCCGCGTTTACCTGGACGAGGCCCTGGCCGCGCTCGCCGACGGCGCCGTCCTTCCGGGCGATGTCGCCTTTAAGCTGCACGACACCTTTGGTTTCCCCATTGACCTGACTGTCGAGATCGCCGGCACCGCCGGTCACGACGTCGATATGGACGGCTTCACCGCCTGCATGGAGGACCAGAAGGCTCGCGCCCGCGCCAACGCCAAGGGTGACGCCTGGGGTAGCTTCAACGACGTGTGGGTCGAGCTTTCCGACAAGGTTGCCGCGACCGAGTTCGACGGCTATGACAACGACGTCATCGAGGGCGCCAAGGTTGTCGCCATCGTTCGCAACGGCGAGTCCGTCGAGTCCGCTGCCGCCGGCGAGGACGTTGAGGTCGTGCTCGACCGCACCCCGTTCTACGCCGAGATGGGCGGCCAGCAGGGCGACGCCGGCAAGCTTTCCGCCGAGGGCGTTGCGCTGACTGTTGCCGACACCAAAAACCACAACGGCCTGTATGCCCATGTCGCGCACGTTGCCGAGGGCACGCTGACCGTCGGTGCCACCGTGACCGCCGCGCTCGACGCCGAGCGCCGTGGTTTCCTGCGCCGCAACCACACCGCCACCCACCTGCTCGACGCCGCCCTTAAGCAGGTCCTGGGCGAGCATGTCTCCCAGGCCGGCTCGCTGGTGACGCCCGAGCACCTGCGCTTTGACTTCACGCACTTCGAGGCCCTGTCTTCCGAGCAGCTCAAGGCTGTCGAGGACCTGGTCAACCAGCAGATCTTCGCTTCCAAGCCGGTCGTGACCCGTGTTATGGGCATCGCCGAGGCCAAGGCCGCCGGTGCTGTCGCCCTCTTTGGCGAGAAGTACGGCGACGTCGTCCGCGTCGTCTCCGTAGGCGCCGAGGACCAGCCGTTCTCCCGCGAGCTCTGCGGTGGCACGCATGCCGCCAACACCGCCGAGATCGGTCTGTTCAAGATTATCTCCGAGTCCTCCACGGGCTCGAATGTCCGCCGTATTGAGGCCGTGACCTCCAAGGGCGCTCTCGATTACATGGCCGACCGCCTGGCGCTCGTTGACGCCGCCGCCGCTGCGCTCAAGTGCCGTGTCGACGAGGTTCCCGCCCGTGTGGAGAGCCTGCAGGCCGAGCTGCGCGAGACGTCTAACAAGCTCAAGAAGGCGCTGACCGGTGGCTCCTCCGACGCTATCTCCAGTGCCATCGACGGCGCTGTCGAGCTGAACGGCTACAAGCTCGTCGTCGCTGAGCTCCAGGGCCTTGAGGCTGCCGACCTGCGCAACGTTTGGGATACTGTGCACCAGAAGGTCGCCGGCCCCGTTGCCTGCGTTGTTGCCAGCGTGACCGAGAAGGGCACCCCGGCCCTGCTCGCCGCCGGCTCCGATAACGCCGTGAAGGCCGGTTTCCACGCCGGCAACGTGATCAAGCAGATCGCGGGCCTGGTCGATGGTCGCGGTGGTGGTCGTCCCAACATGGCCCAGGCCGGTGGCAAGAACGCCGCCGGGATCGGCGATGCCCTCGCGGCCGCCAAGACCGCGCTCGGCGCCTAAGAACCTAGGTTGTCGCTGTGGTCGCGCTCGCGCTGGACATAGGGGAGACCAGGATTGGCATTGCCGTCTCGAGCCGTGATGGCAAGATGGCGATGCCTGTCAAGGTGCTTCCTGCTGCCGAGGTCACCGGTATGTCAAAGACGTTTCGCTACCTGGTCGAGGACTATGAGCCCGATATCCTGGTAAGCGGACGTCCTTTGACCATGGCCGGTGAACCCGGCCCCCAGGCCGAGCGCGTCGCCGCCGTGGCCCAAAAGATTGCCGACGAGCTCGACCTTCCGCTGGAGTTTGAGGACGAGCGTCTGTCCTCGCAGGAGGCCAAGCGAATCCTGCGAGAGCAGGGGCTCAACGAAAAGCAGATGAGGGGCAAGATTGACATGATCGCCGCCAGCCTGTTCTTGCAGACATGGCTCGATCGCAAAAACGAGGAGGTTCAGCATGCCTAGCGCTTCCGATCCGCGCCAGCAGAATCGTACACGGCAGCCCGCGCAGCGCCCTGCTCAGCCTGGCCAGCGCCCGGCGCAGCCGATGCAGCGTTCGGCTCAGCCTACTCAGCGTGCTGCTCAACATCCCGCCGCTCGTCCCGCGCAGCCCGCTGGCGGCGCTCGTTTTAAGCAGCAAGCTCCTGCCCAGCGCATGCAGGGACAGGCCCCACAATCACGCTCCCACGCACGTCATGCTCATGGCTCGCACGGCGTTGCTCCGGCCACGCGCTCGAGCTATAACACGCACGCCCGCCGTGGTGCCCAAAAGAAAAGCTCCCCGGTGCCTATGATTATCGGTGGCGTCGTTGCCGTGCTTGCGCTTGTCGCGATCGTTTTCTTTGTCGTGCCGGCCGTCAAGGGCTTCTTTGCCGGTGAGGATGCGAAAGTCGTTGCAGGCCAGCAGGTTACTATCATGATTCCCGATGGTGCCTCGGGTGACAGCATCGCTTCGATTCTCTCCGAGAATCATATCGTCGAAAATCCCAAGGATTATTACGCGGCTGTCAAAAAGCTCAACGCGGATATGTCGCTTAAGCCGGGTAAGTATTCGTTTACCACGCTCATGGATGCCACGAAGGTCGTCCAGCAGCTTATGGAAGGTCCCAACGCCGGCTCCGATGCGCTCACGATTCCTGAGGGCCTGACGGTCGATCAGGTCGCCGACCGAGTGGCCAAGGCGTACGACAGCATTTCTAAGGAAGACTTCCTTAACCAGGCTAAGGCGAGCAATTATGTGAATGATTACGCCTTCCTTAAGGACGTCGCGAACGATTCGCTCGAGGGTTTCCTGTTCCCCAAGACGTATTCGTTGGGCAAGGACCCAAGCGCCGATGATGTGATTCGCGCCATGCTTGACCAGTTCAACGCTGAGTATAAGTCGCTTGACTTTGCCAGCTGCGAGGCCAAGATCAAGGAGCGCTATGGCGTGGAGATGTCCGATTACGAAATCGTTAACCTTGCCTCGATTGTCGAGCGCGAGGGCCTCAACGCCGATCAGCGCGCGCATGTGGCATCGGTTTTCTATAACCGTCTGGCGGGCAAGCTCGATGGCCTGCGTTACCTCAATAGCGATGCGACCATGATGTACGTCACCGGCGGCGAGGTTACCGCCGACGACCTGCAGAGCGATAGCCCGTATAACACCTATAAGCACGAGGGCCTCCCGCCCACGCCCATTTGCTCTCCGTCGCTCGAGGCGCTCAAGGCCACCCTTGAGCCGACCGACTCCGATGACCTGTATTTCTACATCACACAGGACGAGGAGTATTTCTCGAAGACCTACGAAGAGCACCAACAGTCTTGGAATTGATCATGAGGATTTTTAGCCCCAAACGATATGTTGCCTCGGTCGATCGCATCGACCTCGATACCCTCTGGGCCGACGGCAAGCGCGCCATTCTGCTCGATCGCGACAACACCCTGGTGCCGCGTGATACCGAGCAGGTACCCGCTGCGGTTTCCGCCTGGCTCGAGGCCGCCCATGCCAAGGGCTTTAAGCTGTGCATGGTGTCCAACAACTGGCATCGCGACCAGGTTATGGCATCGGCTCGTGAGTTGGGGCTCGAGGCCATCAGCCACGCCATGAAGCCGGCGCCATTTGCCCTCAAAGCGGGCCTTAAGCGCCTGGGGGCCACGGCTAACGAGGCCGTACTGATCGGTGACCAGCTGTACACCGACGTATGGAGCGGAAACTTTGCTGGCGTTGACACTATTCTGGTCAAGCCGCAGGCAACCCAGGACCTGTGGTACACGCAGATCTTCCGTATCTTTGAGCGCCGGGCCCTGCGCGATCTTCCCTGTGAGGAATAGGTTTCGCCATGTCTCAGCATATCAAACACGGCTGTGACCATATCTTCTTTATCGGCTTTTTGGGCGCGGGCAAGTCGACGCTTGCGCGCAACGTGGGCACTATGTTCAAGCGTCGATTCATCGATACCGATCGTTTGGTTGTGCGTCGATGCGGCAAGTCGGTGACCGAGATATTTAAGACCGAGGGCGAGGATCGTTTTCGCGAACTCGAGACCTCGGCACTCCGTTCGCTTCAAAGTGAGCGCAGCCTGCTGGTATCGTGCGGGGGTGGCATCGTCGAGACGCCGGTGAACATTGAGCTGATGCACGAGATGGGTACATGCGTGTACCTCGAAGGCGACTTTGAGGACTCGTTGCGCCAGATTCGCCGCTCCGATACCCGACCAGATTTCCGCTCACCCGAGCATGCTGCGCGCCTGTTTGAGCATCGCCGTCCGCTGTATCGCCAGGCCGCCGATATTACCCTTGATATCCGCAACAAGTCCTTCGAGGACGTTTCCTACCTTTGTGCCGAGATGCTTTTGGAGCGTGGGCTGCTATGATTCGCCGTCAACTTATCAATTTCCAAAACCGCAGTGTCGATGTCCGCGTCGGATTGGGCGCGTTCGAGGAACTGCCGCGCATGTTTGCCTCGGCTGTGGGCAAGCCTAAGCGCGCGATGGTGGTTTGGAACGACGCTACATCCGAGCGCTTTGGTGAGGTCGTCGAGCATGCGCTGGTCGACGCCGGTTTTACCGTGTCGCTGCTCGCCCTTGAGGTTTCTCCTGCCGGTGCTACGCTGGCCGATGCCGATACCGTCTTTGGCGCCCTGTCGGCTAACGGCATTACTTGCGACGATCTCGTTGTCGCTGTCGGCGACACGTCGACCTGCTCGGTCGTTTGCTGGTGTGCCAATCAGTGGTGCGGTCGCACCGAGTGCGCCTTGCTGCCGACGACGTTCGACGCCATGCTCACGGTCGCGACGACCATGATGCCGCTCGTCGCCTCGTCGGCGAATGCGCTTCCCGCTATCGCGTTCCGTCCCGAGCCGGGCTTGGTCGTGTGTGACCTCGACCTTGTTCGCGAGGCGGACCCCGAGGACCTTAAGCTCGGCTATGCGGTACTTGTCGGCACCATGCTTTCGAGCAGCAAGTCCCGCTGGAACCAGTTTACTGAGACCGTCCCCGAGATTCTCACGGGCGAGGAGGTCGCGCTCGTCAATGCCGTTCAGTGGTCTCAGACTGCCCGCAAGGACGTACTGATGGCCACGAACCCGAGCGCCCGCCATGCTCTCGATTTTGGCAAGACGGGGGAGCGTACCCTGCGCACCTGCTTGGGCGATGCCGCATCGCAGGTCCCTGCCTACCAGCTGTTGTCCGAGGGCATGCGCTTTGAGGCGCGCGTTGCCCACGATGCTTGCGACTTCGATATCGATTACGTCTTTGAAGTCGATGACTGCCTGGAGGACTTTGGTATCGAGGAGCTTGCCTTCGACCTGGAGCCCACCGCGTTTATCGAGGAGTTCCGCAAGCAGCAGTTTGTCCGCTCGAACCGCAGCATGTTGCCGCTGCCTGCGGCACTCGGTGCCATTCGTCTAACGGGCGTTGAGGACGAGGTTCTTGAGCGCCATGCTCACGCCTACTTGGCTTCTCGCAAAGAACTTCTCTAAGTTTTATTGACATCCATCGTCTTTCGTATCATGTTGAGGGACGGGTTTCCAATCGGTTGCGGTTCGCATGCGATTCCGACGTTCGGTTGAGACCCGTCCCGCACTTTTTGAGACAATAAGAAAGGAATCTGCATGTCTGAGTTTGCTGCCGGTCCTGCCGGTCGTATCGAACGTGTCCGTGCCCTGATGGTTGAGCGTGGCTACGACGCTATCGTGGTACGCGACGAGGCCAATCTTCGTTGGCTCACGGGCGTGAAGGGCGTCTTCGACTACACCTTCGAGTTCCCGCACGCGGCGTTTATTACGGCTGATCAGTGCCTGTTTCATACCGACTCGCGCTACCTCAACAGCTTTGAGGAGAACACGCCCGCCGGCAGCCCCTGGGTCTACGACATGGATGAGGGCACCATCCCCGGTTGGGTCGCCGGCAAGATTGCGGCCAACAAGTGCCGCGTCTGCGCTGTCGAGGACGAAATGCAGATCAACTTCTACCAGGGTATTCAGCGTGGTCTTGAGGATCGTTCCGTCGCCTGCATGTTGCCGCTGATGCATGACGACATCCGTAAGATGCGCGCCATCAAGGACGCCGAGGAGATCGAGCTCATGCGCCATGCGCAGTCGATCACCGATGCCGCCTTCCAGCATATGCTCGGCTTTATTAAGCCCGGCATGACCGAGAAGCAGGTTCGCAACGAGCTCGAGAACTTTATGTTCGCCAACGGCGCCGACAGCCTGGCCTTCGGCTCCATCGTGGCGAGCGGCCCCAATACCGCCAACCCGCATGCCGTCCCGAGCGACCGTGTGATTGAGAAGGGCGACTTTGTCCTCATGGATTACGGCGCGGGCTACTGCGACTATCGCTCTGATATGACGCGTACCGTCGTGATGGGCGAGCCCACGCAGGAGCAGCTTGACCTGTATGCGCTCGTGCGTCGTACGCACGAGGAGTGCGTCGCCGCCATCCATCCGGGCGTCGAGGGCAACGACATTTTCAAGCTTTCCAAGAAGATCATCGGCGATGCCGGCTATGGCGATTACTACAACCATGGTCTGGGCCACGGCGTTGGTATCGACATCCACGAGCTGCCCAACTTCAACCGCAGCAAGAACATCATCGAGGTCGGCTCGGTTATCACCATGGAGCCCGGCGTCTACCTGCCCGGCGTGGGCGGCGTGCGCCTGGAGGACTACGGCGTCGTCACCGAGAACGGCTACGAGCCCTTCACCAAGACCCCGCACGACCTGCACGTCATCGATTGCTAGCCCATTTCGATAGATTTTTGGGGCGGGGCGTCCGGATAGATTCGGACGCCCCGCGTTCTCTTTTTATGCGCTCGCTGCAGGCGAGCTCTGCAAGTGTATAATTTCGGTCGTATGTAATTTGGACGCTTGTGCGTTCTGCCCGTAACAAGAAAGGTCGCTATGCCTACCATTTCTACCGCCGACTTCAAGAACGGCCTCGGTCTCCGCATTAAGGACAAGGTCTACACCATCGTCGAGTTCCAGCATGTCAAGCCGGGCAAGGGCGGCGCGTTTGTGCGCTACAAGACCCGCGACATCAAGAGCGGCCGCGTCGTCGAGAACACCTGCAACGCCGGCACCAAGTTCGAGAGCGTCATGCTCACCACCCGTGAGTTCCAGTACCTCTACAACGATGGCGCCGACTACATCTTCATGGACAATGAGACCTATGAGCAGGTTCCCGTTCCCGAGGACATGGTGGGCGAGAACTCCAAGTGGCTGCGCGAGAACGACATCTGCCAGCTGCTCTTTGCCGACGATGAGCTCATGGGCGTGACCCCGCCGATGTTCATCGAGACCACCATCGTCCAGACCGACCCGGGCTTTAAGGGCGATACCGTCCAGGGTTCCACCAAGCCGGCCACGATCGACACCGGCGCTGTCATCCAGGTCCCCATGTACCTCAACGAGGGCGAGGTCATCAAGGTTGACACCCGCGACGGCAAGTTCGTCTCCCGCGTCTAGCAACCAACTCTTCTAGGAGGACTCATGCCCCAGGAAATCAAGATTGACGGCATCGGCATTTCGCCCGATGTTCTGACCGCCATCGTTTCGCGCGCCGTGTCGGATGTCGAGGGCATCGCCTCCGTTGGCGTCAAGGACCTTGCCACCAACCTTGTCTCCATGATGCTCTCGTCCAAGGCCCCGGCTTCCGAGCCGGCGGTCGAGGCCGAGGTCGTCGGCGACAAGCTCGCACTCACCGTGCGTGTCGTGGTGTTCTTTGGCTATCCGTTCAAGAAACTCGCCGAGGCCGTTCGCGCCGCCGTGGTCGCCGTCATCGATGCCCAGGTGGGCGTCGAGGTCGAGCGCGTTGACGTTTGCATCGACGGTCTCGTTTTCCCCAAGGAGTAACCTTTGAGCCTTAAGGTTTATCGCGGGCGCACGCTTGCCCGCAGTCAGGCGCTGCAGCTGCTGTTCCAGGCCGAGGCCACGGACAGCCCGCTCGAGCGCGTCCTCGAGGGCGATTTCCTGATCTCGAAGGGTCCCCTCGACCCCTATGCGCTGGAGCTTTGCCGCGGTGCCTACGAGCATATCGATCGCATCGACTGTGCCCTGCGCGCCGTCGCCAAGAACTGGGATCTTATGCGCATGCCCGGCGCCGACCGCAACCTGCTGCGTATCGCCGTCTACGAGATGCGCTTCCTCACCGACGAAGAGGTCTCGGACGCCATCGTGATCAACGAGGCAGTCGAAATCGCTAAGGCTTATGGTACCGACCAGTCCGCATCGTTTGTCAACGGCGTGCTGGGTAAGATTGCTCGCAGCGAGGAGCTGCCGGGCGAGGACCTGTACCAAGAGCTGCTGGCCGAGGATCGCGCTCGCGAGGAGGCACAGGCTGCCGAGGCGGCCGCCAAGGTCGCTGCCGCTCAGGCTGCCGCCGGTGTACTTGACGAGGATGCGGACGCCGCTGGGGCCGTCGAGGCCGACTCCGTCGAGGAGTAGCCATGCCAGAGGGTTCCGTCCGCAACTTCGATGAGATCTCGGATCGCCTGGACCAGATCATCGCCACCGTTCGCTCCAAGGATACGTCCTTGGAGCGTTCGCTCGATTTGTTTGACGAGGCGATTGAGCTGGGCTCCCGAGCGGTCGATATGGTCGACAAGTTTGAGCTGACGCCGCGTGAGGCCGACAAGCTCGAGCAGGAATACGATGAGGATGCGGCAAACGAGTCCCAAGATAGACAGGCTGCATCTCCGGATACGAATGGTTGATGGCATTCATGAAACGCGTGCGTCTCGATGACGAACTGATTTCACAGGGCATCTGCGCCGATCGCGCGGATGCCCTTCGCACTCTTATGGCCGGCTTGGTTTCGAGTGGCGGTGAGCGTTTGACCTCTCCGGGCCTCAAGGTGACGCCGGGCCTGCCACTGCACGTTAAGGGGCGCATCCCGTATGTTGGGCGCGGCGGGCTCAAGCTCGAGGGCGCGCTCGATGCGTTTGGGATCGATCCCACGGGCCTTGCCTGCTTGGACGTAGGCTGCTCTACCGGCGGCTTTACCGATTGCCTGCTCAAGCGCGGCGCCGCGTCCGTTGTCTCGGTCGACGTGGGTCGTGCTCAGTTTGATTGGTCGCTGCGCCAAGACGATCGCGTGACGCTCCACGAGCGCACGAATGTGACGCAGTTGCCCGAGCTCGGCTACGGCGGCGCTATCGACCTGGCCGTGTGCGATGTGTCGTTTACGAGTATCGCGAATATCATCGACGCGGTGCTGGCGTGTCTGAAGCCTTCGGGTTCGTTCTGCACGCTCGTGAAGCCGCAGTTTGAGGCGCCGGCTGCGCTGGTGGGCGAGGGTGGTATCGTGACGGATCCCACTGTGCGTGTTAACACACTCGTGGCGGCGATTGAGCTGTTCGCTGCAAAGGGCTTGTTCCCGGTCGACGTGTGCGTGTCGCCCATCCATGGCGCCAAGGGTAACGTGGAGTTTTTCCTGTACGGCACGAGGTTTGCCCCCGGCGAGCGCTCCGATGACGAGTTGCAATCCCAGGTATCGGCTTTGAGCGAGAAAGCGGCAACGCTATGAAGGTCTTTCTGGTTCCCAATTACTACAAGCAAGAGGCGGTCGAGAGCGGCCTGATGCTCGAGCTCTGGCTGACGCGCCAGGGCTACGAGGTCGCATGGGCGGCCGATCAGCGCTCGAAGATTCAGAGTACGCCCGATGTTGACGATGCCGACCTGGTCATCACGCTCGGCGGCGACGGCACACTGCTGCGCGCCGCCCGCATTCTCAACTACCGCGAGATTCCCATTTTGGGTCTTTCCTATGGTCACCTGGGCTTTTTGACGGCGGCCAGTCCCGAGGAGCGCGACATTTTGCAGGTTGTGAGCGATGCCCTGTCCGGTGAGCTCCATGTGAGCCGCCGTGCCACCATCGCCGCCGATATCGTCTCGGTGCGCGATGACGGCACGAAGGATGTCGTGCGCACGTTTGCCCTCAACGACATGGCGCTCACGCGTGGGCCCCTGTCCGATATGGTCGAGTTCGACATCACGGTGTCGGGCCACCATATTGACCGCCTGCGCGGTGACGGCGTGGTCGTTTCGACGGCAACCGGCTCTACCGGCTATGCGCTGAGCGCCGGCGGCCCTATCGTGAGCCCCGATTACACGGGTATGGTTTGCGTGCCCATCGCGCCGCACACCATTCAGGCCCGTGCGTTCTTGACTTCACCAAGCGATGTCGTTGAGATCTTTATGTCCGACGACCGCCCGAGTGTGCCTGCCATCGCTATCGACGGACAGTTTATTACCTGCGACGGCACGGTCGAGAGCGTGGCCGTGCGTCGCGGTCCCGGTGATGTGCTGCTGCTGGATTACGGCCCCGAGAGCTTCTATAACTCGGTGAGCCGCGTGTTCTATGGAGTGCGCCATGATCGATGAGCTGCAGGTTTCCAACATCGCGCTCATTCGCGAGGCGACGTTGGTTCCGAGTGCGGGTCTAACGGTTCTGACCGGAGAAACCGGTGCCGGTAAGACTGCGCTGCTCTCGGCGCTCAAGCTTATTTTGGGCGAGCGCGCGGATTCGTCGACGGTGCGCGAGGGCGAGGCGCTTGCCAGCGTCGAGGCGCGCCTGTTTGACGGCCCGCACGACACGGAGGGCTTCACCGTGCAGCGCAGCCTTTCTGCCGAGGGCCGCAGCCGTGTAAAAATTGACGGCCGCATCGCCAGCGTGCGCGAGCTTTCGGAGCGCGTTGGCGTGATGATGGATCTGTGCGGTCAGCACGAACACCAGCGCCTGCTCGACCCGGCGCACCATGTTGCCATGGTCGATGCTTGGGCTGGGCGCGCGGCGCTTGAGGCGCTCGAGAAGTATCGCACCTGCTTTAAGGCTTCGCGTGCCGCCGCCAAGGAGCTTCGCCGTGTGGAGGAAGCCTCACGCGCGCAGGGGAGTCGCGTCGAGGAAGCGCGTTTTGCCCTTGAGCGTATCTCCGAGGTCGACCCCAAGCCAGGCGAGTACGAGGAACTCGAGGAGCTGCTGCCGCGCTCGGAGCACGCCGAGGTCTTGGTGGCGACGGCCAACGAGGCCCATGCATCGCTTGCTGCCGAAGGGGGAGCGCTCGATGCCGTGAATGGCGCCGTGGCCGAGCTTTCACGCATGGCTGCCGTCGATCGCAAGCTGGGCGACATTGCCGATGCGCTTTCGGATGCCTGCATCTCGCTTGAGGATTGCGCCAACGAGCTGCGTGCCTATCGCGATGGCGTTGCGTTTGACCCTCGTGAGCTCGCTCGCATGCGCGAGCGGTATTCCGACCTCAAGGGCCTGCTGCGTCAGTGGGGTCCCATCATGGACGACGTGTTTGCCATGCGAGATCGCTCGCAAGAGCTGTTGTCGCTGGTAGACGATGGTGATGAGCAGATCAAGAAGGCGCGCGAAGCGCTTGGTGCGGCTGAACGCGAGCTCTTTGCTGCTGCCAAGACGCTTAAGCGCGCACGTAATACGGCAGCCCCGCGTTTTTGTCACGAGGTAGGTCGTCAGATGGCACGCCTGGAGATGGGCGGCGCTGAGCTGGTCTGGGAGTCGCGCGATCTTCCGCGTGCCGAGTGGACGCCGGCGGGCCCTTCGAGCTACGAGCTTTTGTATCGCAGCGGCGCCGGATTGACGCCGCGCCCCCTGCGCCGCATTGCGTCGGGCGGCGAGTTGAGCCGCGTTATGCTGGCGAGCAAGGTTGTCCTTGGCAACGCGGATGGCGTGGATACGCTGGTGTTCGATGAGGTCGATGCCGGTGTCGGCGGCTCTACTGCGCGTGCCCTCGCGAGCGTGCTGGCAGATCTTGCCGCTACGCATCAGGTGATTGTCGTAACCCACCTGGCGCAGGTTGCGGTCATGGCTGACAAGCATTACGTGGTCAGCAAGGAGCCAGGCGATGTTCCCCAGACGCACTTGGACGAGGTGACCGACGATGCCCGTACCGCAGAGATCGCCCGTATGCTGAGCGGCGATCAATCGGAGGCAAGCCTAGCGCACGCCAGGCAGATGCTGGAAGAGGCTCGAGGTTAGATCGAGCCGCCACATGCATGTCCGACCCGGAAGCCACGAAACCGGCCCATCTACTACGTTTAATAGGCAATCGGTAACCACGTCAAGAAATGCAATAAGAAAGCCGCAGGTAGAACGCCTGCGGTTTTCTCTATTTTCGGTATGTGGTTGGGCCATACGGATAAAACGTAGTAGATGGGCTGGTTTCGTGGCGAGTGGCGCCCTTCGGCTCCTCAAAATGTCTATTCCACGACCTTATCCGGTTGGATGAGCTCCTCGTAGTAGCTGATATGCTCGCGCGCGTCCTCGATTTCGGGCAGCAGGAAGTTGTAGATGACCTCGATGATCATCGTGGCGCTCATCTTGGAGAACGCGAAGTCGCCCGTTGTCAGCAGTGCCTCGTGATTGACGGTATTAAAGGTGTAGTCAGCTAGGCGCGCAAGTGGAGACTTGCTGTCGCTGCTGATGACGACTACAGTGGCGCCGCAATCGCGAGCTGCTTTTGCCATGCGGTTCAGTCGACGCGACTTGCCAGAGTTCGAGATCAGCACGATGACATCACCAGGGCGCAACGTGAGCGCGAAACCAATCGAGGTCTCGCTGATGGTGCTCGCCATGCAGCGAAGGCCCAGCTGCGAAAACTTAAATGTCGCATCGAGCGCGACCGCGTTCGTATTGCCCACGGCGGCGAACTCAATAACGCCGGCATTCTTAAGTGCGTGCACAACTGCGGCCAACGTGTCGTGATCTATGCCGTCGATGGTCGCATTAAGCTCACTCACCTTGGCGGCGAGGATATTTTTAAGGCTCTGCTCCATGTTGTCGAGCGAGACCTCGTCGGTCAGGCCCTCGTTGCGCTGGCTTTCCAAATCCCTCGCCAACGAAAACTGAAAGCTGCGGAAGCTGCCAAAGCCCAGCTTGCGGCAAAAGCGCGAAACCGTCGCCTCGGACGTGGCAGCGGCTCGTGAGAGCTGAGCGGCCGTCAGGCGCGGCGCCTCGGACTGGTGCTCCAATATATAGTCGACAATGCGCTGCTCGGAATCGCTGTACCCTTTGTGCGTGCTAATAAGGGAGAGCGCGCTCTTGCTGCTATCGGTCATGGATGGCTCCTGGTTGGCATGAAAATCGGACTCGTTTTTAATGCCATAGTATACGGGCATTTTTAATCACAAGATACACCTTGCCGTTTCAAGTGTTGATGGTAAACTTTCACTTACCGTTTACGGTTATGAAAGAACCTTTCACCGGAGAATTGCGCCTTGTCTCTTCTCACGCGGACGGTAGGTTGGTATCTTTCAAGTGTGGAAAAACGCGCATTGAAGCGCGTGTAGGGGAGCGCCTGCGGGCGCAAAACTTAAAAAGGAGGGACACATGGCTAAGTTTGACATCATCGCCGCGACCGGTTGCCCGACCGGCATTGCGCACACCTTCATGGCGAAGGAGGCGCTGGAGAAGGCAGCTGCCGAGCGAGGTCTGACCATTAAGGTCGAGACTCATGGCCAGGTCGGTGTCGAGAACGAGCTCACCAAGAGCGAGATCGCCGGTGCCAAGGCCGTCGTCGTCGCAGCCGATAAGGATGTCCAGGCTGATCGTTTCGCCGGTAAGCCCATGGTTTCCGTCGGTGTTTCCAAGGCCCTGTCCGTCGAGGCCGCCGGAAAGCTGATCGACCGCGCGCTCGCCGCCAAGGGCGACGACACGGTTGCCGCTGCCGCCGATGTCGAGGACGAGGTCGAGGAGAAGGAGTCCATCGGTCACGTCATCTACAAGCACCTCATGAACGGCGTCAGCCACATGCTGGTCTTCGTCGTTGCCGGTGGTGTTCTGACCGCCATTTCGTTCCTTTGGGGCATCACGTCCTTTGATTCGACGGCTGCCGACTACAACAGCTTTGCCGCGATGCTCAAGATTATCGGCGGTATCGCCATGAACCTCATGGTTCCGGTGCTCTCCGCCTACATCGCCGAGTCTATCGGCAAGCGCCCGGCGCTCGTCCCCGGTTTCGTCGCCGGTATGATTGCCATCCAGGGCTTGCCCGTTAACGCCGATACCGGCATGATCGACGCTGGAGGCTCTGGTGTGGGCTTTGGCTTCCTGGGCGGCATCGTCGGCGGCTTCCTCGCCGGCTATGTCATTTTGCTGCTCGAGAAGGTTTTCTCTAAAATTCCCGCGAGCCTTAATGGCCTGAAGGCAATCTTCCTGTATCCGCTGTGCTCTACCGCCATCGTCGGCCTGGTCATGCTCGGTATTTCCGGCCCCATGGCTGCCATTAACCAGGGCATGATGGATTTCCTGCAGAGCCTCGGTAACTCCGGTCCGGTGATCCTTGGCCTGGCCATCGGCTGCATGTGCGCATTTGACATGGGCGGCCCGGTCAACAAGGCTGCTTACGCTACTGGCACCTTCCTGCTTGGTACCGCTCTCGAAGCTGGCGTCGGCACCGAGACCTACAACTTCGGCACCAACTTCATGGCTGCCGTCTCCGCCGCTTGCATCGTTCCGCCGCTGATCACCACCTTCGCCGTCGTTGTCGGCAAGAAGTACTTCAGCCAGGAGGATCATGACGCCGGTATCGTCAACCTTATCCTTGGTTGCACCCACATCACCGAGGGCGCCATTCCGTTCATGACCAAGAACATCTGGCCCGTCATGCCCATCATGATGGTCGGTTCTTCCATCGCTTCCATCTTGACCATCTTCTTCAACGTTCACGATCCGGCGCCTCACGGCGGCTTCCTGGTCCTGCCCGTTGTCGAGAACGGCCCGCAGTGGGTCCTCGCGATCCTCATCGGCGCCGTGGTCGGTGGCATCCTGTTCGTGGCCTTCAAGAAGTACGACTTCGAGAAGAACCAGAAGGCCTCTCCTGCAGCCAAGCCGGCTGAGGCCCCTAAGGCCGCTGCTGTCGAGGCCCCCAAGGCCGAGGCTTCCGACTTCGTGAAGGTCGAGAACGTCTTTGTCGCCGAGGACTTCGCTTCTCGTGACGAGGCTCTGAGCTTTGTCTCCAACCAGGCCGTTAAGGCCGGTATCGCCGGCGATGCCGACGCCGTGATGAACGCCTTCCTGGCCCGCGAGGCCGAGGGCACCACGGGCATGATGGAGGGCTTCGCCATTCCGCATGCCAAGTCCGACGCCATCACCGAGGCTGCTGTCATCGTCGTCAAGGACGACTCTGGCGTGACCGGTTGGGACACTATGGATGGCGCTCCCGTCAACGTTGCCATCGCCCTGCTCATCCCGGGCGCTCAGGCTGGCACCACGCATCTCAAGATCCTGTCCAAGGTCGCCGAGGCGCTTATGGACGAGGACTTCCGTGCTACCGTCAAGGGTTCCACCGACGCCGCCGAGATCGCCAAGACGATCAACGCCCGCCTGGTTTAATCCAGCAGCTAGCGAATAATATCGCCCCTTGTAACAAAGGCGGAGACCCTCTCCAGGGCCTCCGCCTTTTTCATCCCCAAATAAGTTGCGGTGAAATAGGGACTAATAAACCGTTTTTCCGCTAGAACCAAGAACTATTTCACCGCAACTTAAAAAAGGTATAGATAGACCCCATCAACTGGATCAACCAGGCGAACAAAAACTCAGCTAGAATTACGTTCGCACGATATCGCTCTGGACCGACTGAGTTTCCGCAGTTTGCTCGCCCACAGGGGGCCGGGCGCGGCCAGTGAGCATTTCCTGCTCTACAGTCCTGCTCGCACGAAGAGCACATTAAGTGCTCTTCGGCTCGTGCGGAACTCGCGATAAATCTCACTGGCCGCGCCCGGCCCCCTGTGGGCGAGCAAGCGGACGACAAACACATCTGTCCAACAATTCGTGCGAAACATAATGAAAAACCGTTTGATGTGAGTTAATATAAACAACGTCGTGAATCTGACTCCTGCCGCATGCATGACAGGGGTTAAACACAAAAAAAGGAGTCAATTATGGTTTCTGAGAAGGCTACCCTCGTCAATCCGCAGGGTCTTCACATGCGTCCGGCCGGCCTCTTCGCCTCCACCATGGGCAAGTACGCCTGCGACGTGACGGTCGTCACCCCCGAGAAGGAGGTCAACGGCAAGTCCCCGATGGCCCTCATGGCTGCTGGTATCCCTTGCGGTACCGAGGTCGAGGTCAAGTGCGACGGCGCCGACGAGGCCGAGGCTCTGGCTGCTGCCATCGAGCTCATCAAGAGCGGTCTTGGCGAGTAGAACTCAAACGGGTCGCATGTTGAACAATTAAGTTCATACTTGGGGGCGCAGTGACCTGTTCAAGGTAGCTGCGCTCTTTTGTCATGGATATGGCAAAACGCTTTATCACATGACACGGAGAGAGGAATGGGAATGTATCAGGGAGTCAACGCATCCGAGGGCATCGGTATCGGCACCGTCATGGTCGCCGTCGATCCCGACTTGACGTTTGAACCGCACGAGGTTGCTGATTCGGCAGCAGAGAAGGAGCGCTATCAGTCCGCTCTTTCGGTCTTCTGCGAGAAGACCCAGGCTCAGGCCGACCACATGAAGGAGACGGTGGGCGAGGCCGAGGCCGAGATCATGAGCGGACACATTGTTCTGGCTCAGGACCCGGGCATGACCGACGCCATCAATGCTGCCATTGATGGCGGCACCTGCGCCGAGCAGGCGCTCATGGACACCTCGACCATGTTCGAGAACATGTTCCTGTCCATGGACGACGAGATGTTCCGTCTGCGCGCGGCCGACATCGCCGACATCCGCACCGGTATTCTGGCCGAGCTGCTGGGCAAGGAGGTCGTCGACCTCTCCGTCCTGCCCGAGAACACCGTCGTTGTCGTGCACGACCTTACGCCGTCCATGACCGCCACGATCGATAAGGCCCACGTTGCCGGCATTGTCACCGAGACCGGTGGCCGCACTTCGCACTCCGCGATTATCGCGCGCGCCCTCGAGATTCCGGCCGTCCTTTCGGTCTCTAACAGCTGCACCGCGCTTCGCAACGGCATGACCGTTGTCGTCGACGGTGGCAAGGGTGTCGTCGAGGCCGATCCCGACGAGGAGACGCTCGCCGCCTACACCGCCAAGGCCGAGGCTTTCGCTGCCGAGAAGGCGGCTCTCGAGGCCTTCCGCGGCAAGCCTTCTGTGACTGCCGACGGCATCAAGAAGATCATCGCCTGCAACATCGGTAACCCCGATGACGTGCCCAACGCGCTCGATCACGATGCCGAGGCCATCGGTCTGTTCCGCTCCGAGTTCCTGTTCATGGACTCCGCTGAGCTTCCTTCCGAGGAGGAGCAGTTCAACGCCTACCGCAAGGTCGCCAGCGCGCTCAAGGGTGCTCCGGTCATCATCCGCACGCTCGATGTGGGCGGCGACAAGGAGATCCCGTATCTGCACATGGTCAAGGAAGACAACCCTTTCATGGGCTTCCGCGCCGTGCGTTACTGCCTGGCCAATCCCGACCAGTACAAGGTCCAGCTCCGCGCTCTGCTGCGCGCCAGCGCCTTTGGTGACGTCAAGATCATGATCCCGCTTGTCACCTGCGTCGAGGAGGTCGTGGCTGTCAAGGAGCTCGTCGAGCAGTGCAAGGCCGAGCTGACCGAAGAGGGCCGCAAGTTCAACGAGAACATCGAGGTTGGCATCATGGTCGAGACGCCCGCCGCTTCGCTGCTCGCTGACCGTCTTGCCGAGGTCGCCGACTTCTTCTCCATCGGCACCAACGACCTGATCGGCTACACCATGTGCGCCGACCGTGGCAACGACACCATCTCCAACCTGTACCAGGTGTACTATCCCGCCGTGCTCCGCTCGCTCAAGAACATCATCGAGAGCGGCGTGAAGGCCGGCATCATGGTCGGCATGTGCGGCGAGGCCGCTGCCGATCCGCTGCTTGAGCCGCTGCTGATCAGCTGGGGCCTGGAGGAGTTCTCGATGAGCGCTCCGTCGATCCTGCGCGCCCGCAAGACCATCAGCCAGTGGACCAAGGCCGAGTGCGACGAGCTCGCCGAGAAGGCGCTCGCCTGCAACACCGCCGCTGAGGTCAAGGCACTGCTCGAGTCCGCAGCTCGTTAATTTGGTATCAGAGGTAACCGCGTGGTTGGAATGGGCCGGCCACGCGGCCCTCACATATACAGGGGGTACTGTAAATGTTCTACACGCTAACCGCTAACCCGGCTGTCGACATGACGGTTTCGAGCTCTCCGCTCGAGCCCGACGAGAACGTCCGCACCGGTTCGGCCAGCTACACGGCAAACGGCAAGGGCCTCGACGTGTCCTTTGCCTTTAAGAAGATGGGCGTCGACACCGTCGCGCTCGGCTTCTTCGCCGGCTTCACGGGCAAGTTCATCGTCGAGGAGGTCATGAACCTGGGTTGCCTGTGCCGCCCGGTCTGGACCGACGGCATCACGCGCATCAACACCTACGTCAACGATGGCCAGCACGAGTACGGCATCCTTAACCCCGGCGCCCCGATTACGCCGGAGCACCAGAAGGAGCTCTACAACATCCTGGATACCGCGGGCGACCTTGAGTGCCTGATCGTTTCCGGCTCCGTGCCTCCCAAAGCTACGCCCGACTTCCTGGCTCAGGTCATGGAGCACGCTCAGGCTCGTGGCGCCGACGTCGTCCTGGACCTGTCCTCCGACAAGCTCAAGGAGCTTGCTCACAAGAAGCCGCTGCTCATCAAGCCGAACCATCATGAGATGAAGGCCATCTTCGGCGTGCCGGTCGACACCGACGACGAGGTCCGCGTTGCCATGAAGCTCGCCCACGACGCCGGCGTCCAGAACGTGCTGCTCACTCGTGGTAGCCGCGGCGACGCCTACTTCTCCAACGGCGAGGACATCTGGTATGCCAAGCGTGAGTTCAACATCAAGCTGGTCTCTTCCGTCTGTGCCGGCGACTGCACCCTCGCTGCGTTCCTGCACAAGTGGTACAGGGATCGCGACAACGTCGAGGAGGCCATGAAGCTCGCTATGGCCACCGGCGCCAACGTTGCCGAGTCCGTGGGCATTGGCGACTTCGGTCACGTTGACGAGTACAGCAAGCGCGTTGCTGTCCGTAAGCTCGATCGTCAGTAATCGAAACGCGATACATTCGCGCGCATGCGGCGTCCCGGTTTTGATCGGGGCGCCGTTTTTTGTCCCACCCGAATTTAATTTCTGCGCCGCACTTCACGCGTTCCACACCGTTCGCCGAGTTGTTGTAGCCTTTTGCCGAAGCGTGGAATATACTTTCATTAACACGACGCTTCGTGAAAGGAACATTCATGATTTATACGCTCACTGCAAATCCTGCCATTGACTACAATATCTCTTGCGATGGCCTGTCCGCCAATACCGTTACGCGCACCCGTAACGCGGTCTACACCCCCAACGGCAAGGGCCTTAACGTCTCGTTTACGCTCGACCACTACGGCGTCGACACCACGATCCTGGGCTTCTTTGCCGGCTTCTCGGGTGAGTTCATCGTTAAGGGCGCCGAGGCCCTTGGCGTGCCCGTCAAGCCCGTGTGGACTGACGGCATCACGCGTGTCAACGTGTTCCTCAACGCCGGTCCCGACACCGAGTACAACATGGTCAATGCCGGTGCCGCCATTAACGAAGCCAACGAGCAGGAGATGTTTGAGCTTATTGATTCGCTCGACGATATGACCTGCCTGGTTATCAGCGGCTCGCTGCCCCCCAATACCTCCGAGGGTTTCCTGGCCGAGGTCCTGCGTCGCGTGAAGGCCAAGGGCGCTGAGTTCGTGCTCGATATCTCGAGCCATCAGCTGGCCGATCTCATTGCCATGGAGCCGTTGCTCATCAAGCCCAACGACGACGAGCTGCTCGACATTTTTGGCATTAAGGTGAGCGGTGGCGACGACGAGTCCGTCAAGGCTGCTATGGCCGAACTGCACGCCAAGGGCGCCAAGAATGTGCTGCTGACCCTCGGTGGCGATGGCGCGTACTTCTCCAACGGCGAGCACATCTGGTTTGCCAACCGAACCTTTGAGGTCAAGCTGCTGTCGACGGTCTGCGCCGGCGATTCCTCGCTCGCTGCCTTCTTGTCCGTGTGGCACGACGCCCCCGAGCGCGTCGAGGACGCCCTGCGCCTTTCGATGGCCACTGGCGCTAACGTGGTCGAGTGCCCGGGCTTGGGCGATTTTGCCAAGGTCGACGAATATAAGAAGAACATCGAAGTTCGCCAGGTCTGCTAGCCGCATCGAAAAATCGTTGCCGAACACCCGCTTTGGATCTCCGAGGCGGGTGTTTTTTGCGCGCTTAACGTATATGGCGTCTGCTGTCTCGTTTTATCGAATCGGCGACGCGATTGCGTGTGCGCGCTTTCCCGTTTCTTGCTAGACTTCTTGAGAACCATCGATTAACGCTCGCAAGTGCAGGAGGCCATAGGCATGTGCAATGTTTCGCTCAACGGTACGCAGCCATCAGATGCCTCCATCCGTGTCCTGCGTGCGCTCGAGGCAGCCGGTCTTGAGGCTTGGTACGTAGGCGGTTGGGTACGTGATGCCCTGATGGGGCGCCCCAGCCACGATGTGGACATGTGTTGCAGCGGCCTGTGGCAGGAGTCCAAGGCGGCGCTCGAGGCGGCTGATATTGCCGTGGTTGAGTCGGGCATTAAATTTGGCGGCATCACGGCCATTTGCGATGACGAGCGCATTGAGGTCACCACCTACCGCCTGGACGGCTTTTACACCGATGGCCGTCACCCCCAGAGTGTGGAGCGTGCGGCGTCTCTCGAGGATGATCTGGCGCGTCGCGACTTTACCGTTAACGCTATGGCCTGGCATCCCGAGCGCGGTCTTGTCGACCGCTATGACGGCCAGGGCGACCTGAAGCGCAAGCTCATCCGTGCCGTTGGAGATCCCAAGCGTCGTTTTAACGAGGACGCGCTTCGCATGCTGCGCGCGGTGCGTTTTGCCTGCCGTCTGGATTTTATGATCGAGCCTAAGACCAAACAGGCACTTGCCGAGTGCGCGCCGCTTCTCGATGCCGTGGCGCGCGAGCGCGTGGGTATTGAGCTTGAGGGCATTCTTTCGACCGGCCACGGGGGAGACGCGATGCTGCGCTACCCCGAGCTTGTTTGCGCCGCCGTGCCCGAGCTCGCGCCTGCTCGCGGGTTTGACCAGCGCAGTGTCTATCATGCGTTTGACGTCTACGAGCATATCGCCCGCGTGCTGACAGTGGCAGGGGAGCTGGCGCTGTGCGACGGCGTCGCGCCCTCGTCGAGCCTTATGTGGGCGGCGTTTTTGCACGACGTCTCCAAGCCCGATTGCTTTACGGTCGATCACGCCGGCAGCGGGCACTTCTACGGTCATCCCGAGCTCGGCGCCAAGAAGGCGCGTGTCATCATGGATCGCCTGGCGCTCTCGCACGATTTGGTGCGCGATGTGTGCCTGCTGATCAAATACCATGACAAGCCGCTGCGTCCCGAGCGATCCTGCCTGCTCAATATGATGCGCGCGCTTTCGGGCGAGGGTGTCGATACGCCGCGTCTGATGGACGAGCTCATGGACCTTAAGCGTGCCGACACGCTCGGCAAGGCGCCCTCGTGCTTCTATTACGTCGAGACGATCGAGGAGATGCGCGCGCTTGCCCGCGAGTTGCTGGCGGCGGGGGAGCCCTATACGCTCAAGATGCTTGCTATCAATGGTGGCGACTTGATTCGCGCCGGCGTCAAGCCCGGGCCGGAGTTGGGCAATCTACTCAACACCGCCCTCGACGCCGTAATCGAGGATAATATCCCCAACAAGCGCGAAGCCCTCCTGGCCAACCTCAACCTGGGGTAGTTAATTTGGGACGGGGCTTTTTTAGCTGCTCCTGCTGTCAATCGGACGAACCGATAGTGATTTTGGCAGAGGTAGCTAAAATAGCCCCGTCCCACATTAACTACCCGGCTGACCTGCGCGTTCCATAACCTGCCGACAATTTTTCGGCAATTTGGAATTTCTTCTTGCGCTTGCGTTTTTTGTCCCGTAATATATTTCCTCGCAGCACGGCAGTGCAGATGTCATGTGGCCCGTTCGTCTAGCGGTTTAGGACGCCGCCCTCTCAAGGCGGAGATCACCAGTTCGAATCTGGTACGGGCTACCATGAATCTGAGACCCGAACTTCCCGCGGAAGTTCGGGTTTTTTATTTCCGAGCAAACCATCTGCAATTCCCATTTGGCCCATAGCTTTTCGTTCTGCTTGTGGCCCTTGCGGGTACAATATGCAAGATATTTGGACGGTCAGAAGGAGCCTCATGAAGGAGTCCTCTCAGCATACATCTAAGCCCCAGGTCGAGGTTGAGGCCTCGGGCGGCGATGACAACAAGAGTGCACGTCGCGGTGCCATCTTCATCGGCGTCGTGCTGGTTGGCTATATCGTCTATCTGGTCGTGACCGGGCAGATGGGACAGTTCTGGGCCGCCATGTCGAGCGTCCAGGCCCCGTGGCTCGTTGCTGCATGCTTTTGCATGTTCCTCTACCTGTTCTTTGGCATCGTTGCCTATGCGATCGCCGTCTGGCTCGATCCCAATTCGCCCGTCGGCATTCGCGATCTGATCTCGGTCGAGGCGAGCGGTATCTTCTTTGGCAACCTCACGCCCATGATGATGGGCTCCACGCCTGCCCAGATCTACCGCCTGACCAAGGCAGGCCAAAACGTCGGCGAGGCCGGTGCCACGCAGTTCACACGCTTTATCGTGTATCAGTTTGGCCTCGTTGCCTGGGGCGCCATTCTGCTACTTGCCCGCATGCCGTTTTTCGCCGAGCGCTATGGCGACATGACGCTCCTGTGCGTCTTTAGCTTTGGCGGTCACTGCTGCATTCTGCTTGGCATCTTTGCCGTCGCGCTCATGCCCAAGACCGTCACGCGCGTTGCGCACTGCATCATCAATTGGCTCGAGCGAGTGGGCGTCTCGGCCACCAAGATCGAGGGCTGGCGTACGTTTGTCGACGGCGAAATCTACTCGTTCTCCGAGAAGTTCAAGCTTTCGGCCGGTCACTTTTCGTCCATGCTGCTCACGGTGGTCATCACCATGTTGCAGCTCGCGTTTTTCTACCTCGTGCCGTATTTCCTGATGCTTGCCTTTGGCCACCACGAAGTCGACTTTTTCTCGGTCATGGCCGCGAGCGCCTTTGTTCAGCTCCTGAGCTCTGCTGTTCCCCTGCCCGGTGGCACCGGCGGCGCCGAGGGTGGTTTCGCGCTGTTCCTGGGTCATTTCTTTGGATCGGCGTCGACGGCCGGTTATCTGCTGTGGCGCCTCATTACGTTTATCGCGCCGACTATTTTGGCCGCGCCCCTGCTGGGCCTTAAGAGCGCTCACAACGAGAGTATCCATGCACGTTGGGATCGCGTGATGCGCAAGCTCGGACGAACGCCTCAGACGTCCTCTATGCCTGCAAAGCCCCATCCTGTGCATGCGGTTACCGTGGATCCCAATCAGCATGCTCAGAAGGCTTCTGGGGCCGTCAAACCCGCGCATAAGGCCTATGTGCGCCAGACAGGCGATGGTATCCGTGTGTCCCCGGCTGCTTTGAACAAAAAGAAACACCCTAAGGCGTAATAGTTGCTCGTGCGTTCTTCATGTTGCCGGGCATTTTTGTGCCGGATGGGGGATAATCCTCTTACGTAGATTAACTCTCATCTGTTGATGAATGCTCGCTTTCCGAAGGGACTCATCCATGGCCACCAGCAAACCGCGCCTTGACCGCCGCATCGTTCGCAGCCGCAATGCCATCCTTTCTGCGTTTGAGCGCCTTTTGATGGATAAGCCGCTTGCCGACATTACGGTGAGTGCCATCGCGCGTGAGGCAAATGTCGACCGCAAGACCTTTTACGTGCACTTCGGTACGGTTGATGGCCTACTCGATGCCATCGCCGTTGATGTGGTGGAGATGATTGCCGACTCGGTCGAGAAAACGCTTGCTTCCATGGACGGCGACACGAACGAGCGTGCCCTCGGAGCGGCGGCAACGTTTTTTAAGACCATCAACGAGGCACTTTGCAATAACCTCGTTCTCAATCGCCAACTGATTGAAAACATCCCGCTCGACGATTTTATGACGCGTTTGCGCGTGCCGCTCGAGCACGAAATTGCCGAGCGCGACTTGCTGCCCCACGGCCTCAAGGACGAGATGTTCGACTATTATCTGGCGTTTTTACTTTCGGGCATTATCGGCATCTATCGCACGTGGGCGCTGTCGGGCGGCTCGGTTCCCATTGAGCGTGTCTCGGCGGTCGCCAACGACCTGACTCTTAACGGCCTGTCGAGCCTGGAGTCTCGCTTGGAATAGACCTTCTGGTGGCAACTGACCTTCTGTTGGCAACTGCTTCCATCAGCTCCTTAATGAGTTGCGGTGAAATAGTGTCTGTTTTTGCTGGTAGAAGGCATAAGGGGGTGCGGACAGAAAGTTGGACCGCGGGGCGGTCCGGACTGGAGGTTCGCATG
>URXE01000018.1 GCA_900551815.1 uncultured Collinsella sp. | reverse complement strand
ACGGTTGCGATTGTTAAGGCCAGTCAACGGGTCGGTCGAGATCAGCTGCTCCTGGTAGATGATGTAGAGCAGCAGGATGCTCAGCGTTATACCGACGCAAAGACCCGGTACCGAAAACAAAACCTGGAAGGTACCGCCCACCAGAGCGGGAACCGCAAAAAAGGCGAGGGCACGATAAATGGCCTTCGTTTGCAGGCTTTCGACTTTTCGAGCCTGAATAAAGGCATGCAAGGACGTATATATGATGTAGCAGTAGCTCACGATAGGCTGAATCATATAAAGTGCTCCGCGACGATAAACGCCCTGCGCATCGATATAGAACATAGCGTGCGTCCAGTAGCTGGTAAATGCCAGCACGACCACCAATACGGTTGGCAACGTCACGATCGCAACCCTATAGCGCGCGGTCAAAAGGCGAGAGCCCTGCACTGTCTCGGAATAGAAAAACCAAATGAGGCACGCGATGGCGAACAGCGAAAACGAGACCGCGTTGGAAATCCAGTTGGCCGTGATGCCTACAGGAGTGCCCACGCCGTCCGAAAGCGTCCAGATCATATCGAAGAAAATGTAGGCAGCAGACGTGTAGCCCAGCATGCTAAACAGAAGCTGCTGGGTGCTCGAGAACAAGGAGCGGCGGCTTCGTGCGGCAAGCCCGATAAGAACAATCATGCATAGCAGGAATATCTCAATCTTGAGTGCCTTAACCACTAGACGCCATCCCTTCAATATCCAAGTGGTCAGAATCGCCCAATTAGAATCTGGGCAATAAACACCCCCTACTCCGCAGGGGTAATGGGAATAATAGCAGAGCGCCCGAACGCCACTGCAAGACAGCTTTCGTTCGGGCGCTCAAACGGCGCGAATTGCACGCCGGCTTGATTGACTCGCGTCGACGATTACTCGCCGTCGATGTCGGTCGCGACGGCCTCCTCAATAGCCTCGACGCCTTCGACCGACAGATCCTCTTTGCCATGGCAGAACTTCTTATCGACCCAGCCAGTCAGAATCGGGGCCATGATTGCCGTGATGATGACGGCGGTGGCGATCTGCGCATACGCGGTGGGCGCAAGCTCGGCATAGCGCGGAGCGACCTCGGCGAGGGCGACCGGCGTGGTCATAGCCGTGCCGGCGATAGTGGAGCAGGCAACGGCCGCCTTGCCGTTACCACCGCACAAGCGCTCGAAGGCAAAGGTGATAGGACCGACGATAAAGAGCGTGATAAGGCCCAGCAGGATGCCCGAGATGCCGCCAGTGATAAAGCTCGAAAGGCTCATGGACGCACCGAGCTGAAAACCGATGACGGCAATCGCGGGATTGGCGCCGGGGACCAGCAGATTCTTGATAAACGGGAACAAGTTGCCCAGGACCATGCCGATAACAAGCGGCAGGATGGATCCGATGATGGTGCCGACGGGGATGTTGGCGAGACCCGAGACACCGAGGATGATCATGGTGACGGCGGGGCCGGCCGTAAAGAACAGGATACCGACGGCGCCCTGCTCGGACTCATCGCCAAACTCGCCCATGATGCCCGTATAGAGCGCCATGTTGCAAAACGTAATGCCGCCGATGATTGAGACCGAGCTCAGGCCCAGGAAGTTGTCGTTAAAGAAATATGCCACACCCAAGCCAAGGGCGGCCGCAACAACAAGCTTGGGGATCAGTACGACGATGCCGGTCTTGATAGCGCCCGGCGTGGACTTAAAGCTGATGCCGGCACCCACGAAGAGCAGGATCGCAGCGACGATGGTATTGGAGCCGCCACGGCAGGCAGCCGTAAAGAAGCCGCCGATCTCAAAGACCTGCGGACAGAAAGTGTTGAGCAAAAGGCCAACAATCATGGGATAGATCATGATGTCGCCCGGGATACGCGGTACCTTGAATTTCTTTTGCTCGTTGGCGGTCGCTTCCTGTGCCATGAAACCCCCATTTCCGCTGACGCAGAACAAAAGCCCACGTCACGCTTTGCTACAGTAAAGTTTGACCATGGTACCAGAAGAAGCAGACCAGCTCGGTGAGAAATTCGATTCGTTGGGCCGGGACGCTAAACGCGCCCTTGCTTTTATACAAGGCTCAAAACGATATAGAACACGATGCCCGAGACGCAGCACCACAACATCGACTTTGTCTTGATTGCCACCGCCACGACACCGGCAGCCGCAATCCAGGGAATCAAGCCCTGCCACAAGCCGGCGTCGAAAGCGCCAGGGCTTATCAAATCGTTAGCGACCAGCGCCGCAAAGGCGGCGGGCGGAATATAACCCAAGGCCTCGGTAACGCGGGGCGACAGCGTTCTCCCGCGCAAGGCAAACGCCGGGGCAATACGGAAAAACGCGATAGCCGCCCATGACGACAGCCACAGGACCAAGAACTCATTAACGGGCATCGCGAGCACCCCTTCCTTCGGCGAGAGCATCGCACGCAAGCGCCGCGGCAACGCCGACGAGCACGCTTGCCGGCACGGCGATATTCGTCCACCCCAAGAACTTGCATATGGCGACAGACACCGCAGCCATAACGGCAGCCACGACATTGCCGCGCGACAGCCGCTGCGAAAAGAGCAGGCAGATAAAGAGCGAGGTGCAGACAAAACCCGCAATAGCGGTGGGGACATCGACAACGGCGCCGACGATGGCGCCCGTCGTACACGAAACGCCCCATGTCGCGATGAGGATCGCGTTGAGCACAAAGGACTCGTGCGGACCCCAATCCTCCCCTTCAACCAACTTGGCAAGCGAGATGCCGTATGCCTCCTCGGTGAGCGTCGCGGCAACGGCCAGCGCCTGACGCTTCGAGGCACCCCTCAGATACGGTGCAATCGATGCCGAGTAAAGTGCAAAGCGCGAGGAGATTGCGGCCACACTTGCGACAATCGATGCCGCAGGCACACCTGCCAGCCACAGGTTGCAGACCATAAACTGGCCGCTACCCGTCACAAACGTGCTGCTCAGAGCAAAAACCATCCAGGGCTCCATTCCCGTCTGCGCCATAATCATTCCGCACGGCGCGCCTATCGCAACATAGGTGAGCATCACCGGCCAAACGGTTTTAACGATTTTGAGCACCATAGCGTTCCTCGTCCCGACAAGATTTCCGAGCCGCGTTCAACGACGCGACAGAATCATCGTCCGGTGGCAACCGAGTTCACCTACAATTGCCACCGGATCGAAAGACACAGCTTTTTAGGAAGTCATTATGACAGCTATCGATCGGGGCCGGGCGACCGCGGCCTTCAAACGCTATACCGATGCTTACGATGCCGCCAATCCACGTATCGCGCTCAAAATCGAGCATACGTACCACGTTGCCGAGGCATGCGATGCCGTGGCGCGCGAGCAGGGCTGGTCGACAGAGGATATTGACCTGGCCTGGCTTTGCGGCCTGTTACACGATATGGGACGCTTTGAACAGTTGCGGCGCTGGGACACCTTTAAGGACGCCGAGAGTATGAGCCACGCAGCGTTGGGCGTCGGGGTCCTCTTTGGCGAGAACCCCGACGACGCGCCTGCCACAACAAGCATCCGAGATTTTATCGAGACCGACGAGGACGACGAGCTCATCCGTGCGAGCATCGCCTATCACAGCGACTTTCGCCTGCCGGCACAACTCGACGAGCGCACACGGCGCTTCTGCGATATCGTGCGCGATGGCGACAAGATCGACATTATGCGCACCATCGCCGACAGCACCGTCGACACTATCCTCAAGGTTGATAAGGACGCATTTCTCGCCAGCCGGTTCTCGACAGCGGCTCTCGCTGCCTTTGACGAGCGCCGCTGCGTCGCACGCGATGAACGCAACGAGCCCGCAGACTACCTGGTGGGACTCATCTGCTTTATGTTTGAGCTCGTCTATCCAGCGAGCCGCGCGCTGGCGCGCGAGCAGGGCGATATCTACCGTCTGCTCGATGCGCCCTTTGGCATTGCGCGCCCCTTTACCGATCCCGCCACGCAAGCGACCTGGGAGCGCCTAAAGAACGAGATACGCGACTGGCTGGCGCGCGCCTAGCGCTCAAGCTGGGCCAGCAGCTCCTCGACGACCTCGACGGCATCACCGACAACCTTGTACTGGGCAGCACCAAAGATGGGGGCATCCGGGTCCTCGTTGATGGCGATGATGCACTCCGCCCCACCGATGCCGGCAAGATGCTGGATGGCGCCCGAAACACCGATACTCACGAGAAGCTTGGGCGAAACCGATACGCCCGTCTGGCCAATCTGATGGCGATACTCCAACCAGCCGGCCTCCACGACAGGTCGCGTGCAGCCAAGCTCGGCTCCCAGAGCCTCGGCGAGCCTTCGCATCAGCGGCAGGTTTTTCTTGGAACCAATGCCGCGACCCACCACGACCAGGCGCTCGGCATCGGCAATTGATGCCTGCTGCCCCCACTCCTCGGCGGGAATCGAGATCTCGACACGAGCCTTAGCATCATCCGCAAGTGATATCTGGGTAATCGTGCCGGAGCGGCCGTAGTCAAAGTCGGACGCCTTAAAGATGCCGGGACGCACCGTTGCCATCTGGGGACGATGATTGGGGCAGACGATGGTGGCCATCAGGTTGCCGCCAAACGCCGGACGCGTCTGTTGCAGCAGCCCCGTCTCCGCATCCATCGAAAGCACCGTGCAGTCAGCCGTAAGGCCCGTCTGCAAACGCACGGCAACGCCGGGTGCCAGTTCGCGGCCAAAGGCGGTCGCACCGTACAGAATGGCCTCGGGCTTGCGCTCTGCCACCAAATCGCAGATCAGCCGGGCGTAAACCTCCGCATCGTTCTGGCGCAGACGCTCGTCGCGACAGACCAGGACCTCGTCCGCGCCGGCACAAACCAGGAGTTCGAGGTCCCCAAGCGAGCCCTCGGGGCCCATGCCGACCAGTGCCACCAGACGGCAGCCGCGAGCATCGGCAAGCTCGCGGCCCTTGCCCATGAGCTCATAGGCAACGGGAGTCACCGTATCGTGCTCGTCGGTCTGCACGAATACCCAAATGTCTCGATATGCATCAAGGTCCACCGCGCCAGCGGCCTCGTCACGCTCGATCGAGATGGCGTTGACGGGGCAGGCGTCGACGCACCCACCGCATAGGATGCAGCCGTCGGTTACGCGGGCGCAACGGTTGGGCCGCTCGCCTTCCACTACGATGCCGCCCGAGGCACAGGCGCGAACGCAGCGACCGCAGCCGATACAGGCTTCGCTATCGATAATCAGTCCGCTCATCTATGCCATCCCCTCGATGATCTTGGCAAGTTTCGCCGCCTGCTCGGACGCCGTTCCGTCAACGGCCTCGCACGTTTGGTCGCGGTCGGGCACAAACGATCGCACGACCTGTGTCGGCGAGCCGGCAAGGCCGCAGCGCGCGGGGTCGGCATGCACGTCGGCAGCGTTGACCACACGCACGTCCGCCTCCTCGGCCGCACGAATACCGGCAATGCTCGGCATACGCAGTTGGCCAATCTCCTTGGCGGTCGTCATCGCGCACGGCATCTCAAGATAGACCGTCTCCTCGCCGGCATCGCAGCCGTGAACAAGCGCCAGCGAGCCGCAAGTCGTAAAGCCCGCGCTCTGCACGCAGCTCACGTCGGTCACACAGGGAATCTCAAAGGCACCGGCAAGCTCGGGACCAATCTGGGCCGTATCGCCGTCCACCGCCATCTTGCCGCAGATGAGCAGGTCGAAGTCCTCGTCGAGCGCCTCGATGCCGCACTTGAGGGCATAGGTGGTTGCCAGGGTATCGGCACCTGCAAAGGCGCGGTCGGTCAGCAGCAGTGCGTCATCGGCGCCTCGGGCGATGCAGTCGCGCAATAGCGATTCGGTCGCGGGGATGCCCATCGACACCACCGTTACGCGCACGTCCATGCCAAAGCCGATAAAGTCATCCTTCAGCGCCAGCGCGCATTCCAAAGCGCTCGCATCGAACGGGTTAATGACCGCCTGCTTGCCATCGCGCACAATCGTATTGGTCTTGGGGTCCATCTTGACCTCGGTGCTGCCCGGCACTGCCTTGACGCACACCACCATATGGAAATCGCTCATCTTCACGCGCCCCCTTTCTGGACGAGCTCATCCAAGAGCTTCTCCGAAAACAGGTTACCGCGACCCAGCTGCCCGGCAGGATCGAGCTGGAGCTTGAGCCGCGCCGACTCGACCATGGCCTCGTGACCGTACATCGTCTCCAAGAAGCCCGCCTTGATCTTGCCGACGCCGTGTTCGGCGGAGACGGCGCCACCCATGGCCGTGACCTCGGAAGCCCACTGGGCAAAGAGTTCTCCGCCGCGGCGGTAATCCTGCGCATCGCGCGGCAGAATGTTCACATGCAGATGGTTGTTACCGATGTGCCCCCAGGCGGCAGATTCAAGCCCGCTTTCGGCCAACGTACGGCGATAAAGGGCGATGACATCGGCCAGGCGTGCGTTGGGCACCGACATGTCCGAGCCCAGCTTGGTGATGGTGGGATCCGTGCGGCGACGCTCGTCGATGAGCATGTTGACGCTCTCGGGCACCGCATGGCGGAAGAATCGCTGACACTCGCGATCGACCTCGGTACGCGCGACCCATGTCGCATCGTTGCTGCCACCCGCAAGCTCTAGTACCCACCCCAAGTGATACAGCTCCTCAGTCGCCTGGGCTTCGTCGTCGCAGTCGAGCTCCACGTAGACACAGACCTTGGCGTCTTTGTCGAGCGCCGGCAGCGAGGCGAACGCGGTCGACTGCTCACGCTGACGACGCAGGATATCCAGGGCGCCCGCATCGAAATACTCGATGGCAGCCGCGTGGGACAGGACGGGGCGCACGGAATCGGTGAAGGACACGGCCTTGTCCTCGCTGTCAAAGAAGCAGCTCACGCCCCAAACGACCGCAGGCGCCGCCTGCAGGGCAATCTCGAGCTCGGCGATGACGCCGAGTGTGCCACACGCACCGATAAACAGATCGATGGCATCCATATCGTCAGCAACGAAATAGCCTGAAGCATTTTTGGTCTTGGGCATGGTGTAGTCGGGAAGGTCGAGCTCGAGCGTGCGGCCCTGCACCGTGACGAGCGAAAGGCGACGACCCTGTGCAAAAACCTCGCCACGGTGAAGCTCGAGCAGGTCGCCATCGGTCAGCGCGACATGAAGGCCCGTGACGTGAGGGCGCATGGGGCCGTAAGCGTAGCTACGGGCGCCGGAAGCGTTGCATGCCGCCATACCGCCCAGGCAGGCAGATGCCTCGGTGGGATCGGTAGGAAAGAATTGCTCGGGAGCTTCCTGGAACTCCTCGTAGACCTCAAGCGATGCCTGGTCCCAGCCGGCAGTCGGCAGCACTTTCTTGCCCAGTTGCTTGCGCAGCTCAGACAACACGACGCCGGGCGCCACACGCAAAAGAAAGCGGCCCTGCTCATCGCGGCGAATGCCTAGGTAGCGATTCATGCGGGAAGTATTGAGAATGTGACCGCCATGAGGCACGGCGCCGGCGGCAAGACCGGTCCGGGCGCCCTGAACCGTCACCGGGACACGCTCGGCATGGAGCTTTTTCAAAATGGCGCGCACCTCGTCCTCCGTTGTCGGAAACGAGACGCTCGAGGCCTCGCCCGATGTGCGAGACTCATCGCGGCCATACTCTTCGAACTCGTCGGTGAAGGGTTTGATGGTTGCCGACACGCGAACTCCCCCTTTAGCTAACTACAGTGTTTGCAGGGAGATGTTACCGCATCGTTTCGTCGACGTGTTCGAGACCGTCTCCATAATTGGCGATTTTTACGTTCGTGCAATTCGGCGAGCGGCAAGGTTTCCTCGGCAGACGATGCTTTTGACACATGTCGCCTTACCGCCAGCGACCACGCAATTGTCGCTCGAAAAAAGTTGAAGTAATTTTTACCATCTTTTACCTGCGGAGATGTCAATCCGTCAAGCATTTGGTCAGAAATTGGTCAAGTAGTGACTGATACGGTCGGCATCGACAGCCAAAACCAATGGAAGTTTTGGCCCCAGAAGCAGGGAGGTTCCCATGGCATATTACTGGCCCCAGTACGGCGTCGCCATCGAGGTCGACGACGATCCCTATCTCCTGCCTTTCGACGAAGAGGCGTTCCCCGATACGGCGGTCTACCACGTCACCACCGATGTTATCTGCGACCCCGAGTCGTTCTCGGCGCTCGCCCACCACATCGCGCGTATCCACAACATCGAGCTCCCTCACGACTTCGACGAGCTCATCTACTCGCGCCGCCTGATGCTTCACATGCTCTTTGGAGCGGACCCGTCCACGTTCGCACGTGTCTACACCACCAAGGACGCCGCATGAGTGCGAAGAAGCCGTCCCGCCTTGCAGGACTGGGGTGTCGCAAGAAGCTCGTCGTTGTCTGCCTGGCTATCGTCTGCGCCCTCATCGCCGTAGGGCTATACGCCTGGCAGTCGCAGCCCGTGCCCGAAGCGGGCGCCTCGGTCACGACGGCAGAGGGTAAATCGCGCCAAGAAATCCAGGATGAGCTCGATGCCATCGTCCGCGACAACATGATGACGATCTCGGTCGCGCCGGTCGCACAGCTGCAGGAAGGCGGCAAGTTGCGCGTCAACGTGCAAAACGTCCAAGACAACAAGTTTCCCCAGCGCTTCCGCGTGATTCAAAACGACGAGACCATCTATGAGTCCGGTGTGGTCGAAGCCGGCAAGACGGTTGAGACCTGCCCCGCCGGCGATATCCAAGAAGGCGAGGCATATATCGAGATTCAGGCACTCGATGCCAAGACCTACGACACTCACGGCAATCCGACGCGCGTCAAAGTGCGGGTGGCCCAGGCAGAAGGCTAGCGGCCGACGCACTCGCAGGGGCAGCACCCTGTCCCCATTCGTCCAACCATCACGGAAACAGTCCGTGACGAGCAGAAAGGATCGATTATGAACATCACCAGGAACCCGAGCGGAGCCAGGGCACTCGCCGTGGGCGCAGGGTTTGCGCTCGCACTTGCGATGGGCGCCGCGCCAACGGCGGCCATGGCAGATGTGCGCGTTGGAACCACCGATGTGACGGTGAAGGCCGACATTAGCAATGTTTCGTTTAAGGCGCCAACGGTCATCCCCTTTGCCGCCAACGCCGACGGAACGCTTGTAGGACCCTCCGACAAGACGATTACCATCGACAACCTCTCGGCATATGGCATCCACGTCACTAACATGAAGGTCACGGCCAAGAACGACTGGACAATCGTTGCAGACGCAAAGACGGGCTCGGCCCAGAACTCCATCGATTTTAAGGTTGGCCCCGATAAGGCAGAAAAGGATGCCAGCTCGGCGACTCAGACTACAGGCCTCGATCTTTCCAAGGACGTAAGCTTCGACATGAAGTACCAGGGCATTGCCGATGGAACGGACAAAATCAAGCTCAATGTGAGCGGCCACGTCGCCCGCGTCACGCGTGACATCTACCACGCCACCGGCACGGGAGATCAAGTGGCAAGCATCACCTGGACGGTCGAGCCCGGTGCGCACGCCACGTCCTAAGGCGCTTGCACTGGCCGCCATCGTCGGCATCTTGGCGTCCGCACCTGCCATGGCCTTTGCTCAACAAGAGCAAGCGCAGGCGGCCACAGAAGTGACCGTCGACCTTTCGGGCCTTAATCGCGGCAGCCGTCACGAGCCGCTCGCTCAGACGAGCGACACCCGGCAACTCATTGCGGTGGGCGCCGCCACGGTGGGAGCAGGACTGACGTGCCTTGGCCTGCACATCAAACGCAACCAATAGCCAAGCATAACCGGAGTACGCGGAATAGATAGGAGAACCATGGCACCCAAAAACCTTTTGCCCGTTGCCGCGCTCTGCAGCGCACTGGCGAGCGGTATGCCTCTCGCCGCTTGGGCGACGCCCGCCACGGCAAACTCCTTACCGCAAGCTCTGAACCCCGTGACGGATTCGTCGGGTATCGTCGCCTGCCAACGTTTTTCGCTCGCACACGCCACGGTCCGAACCTCGGGATGCCTTCACCGCAATACGGTCGACGCGATAGTCGTGGATATCAAGCGACCGAACAAGGAGAACGGCCCCCAGACAGGTTATGCCATCTGCACATGGAAATCGGCTGCAGTCGACGCCGATGGCGACCCATGCGACCTAGAGCTGCGCATCGATATTGACTCGGCCGATGACTCGGCGAACGGGGCGAAGGTCGCCTTCGACAGCGCGGCCTATGAAGAAGAAGGAGGAGGTGTATGCCTGGGCTGCGTTCCCTCGAATGTCGATGGCACGCAGCCCATCATCTCCTTTACGGCGTCGCTGCGACTGACCAAGGCGGACACCGAAGCCATCGCAACGGGAGATGTGCCTTTGCTGTTCTACGCTGGCGACGCGGACGACCAAGAGGCTCAAAGCAATGGACAGAAGGGTTCGCTTAACCTCACGCGCGGATCAGAACCCGCCCCCATCAATATCGATACCCAGGAGCCGGGCGTGCAGCGCATTCTCGCCGATCCGGCGCTGCTCCAAATGACATGGCACGGAGTGGGGTCCGTCGGGATTGCTGCTCCTATATCGAGCGATAATGACAAATCCCCCAAAGACGAGATCGCAGACGCACCGCCACATGTTGACGATGCAGACGATGCATCGTCAGAAGACAACGCTGCGGTTCCTCTCGAGAAGCCAGGCGACACCGCCACCGAACTAGGCGATCCCCAACCGAAAGACGGCCTGGACTTTGCCTCTCCCCCAGATGTCGACGAAGGCAACTGTTGCATGATGGTCGCGCTCGACCACACGGAAACCGTCGATGCCACAAGCATTGAGCCAGTCGCTGCCAATGCGCCCCGCCGCAAAAATATCCTCATCGCATTCCCCAATACCGTCGAGCTTGTCTTTTTGCCTTCGGGTGAAGTCGTCGCGCCTACGGCACTTACAGCAGTGGGAGCAAGGAGCGCATCGAACGATATCCAAGCTATCTCGACATTTGATGCCACAACGACCGCCAAGTTGCACCTTTATTCCGTTGCAGCAGACGGAACGCGGACCGAAGAATTCGACGGAACCAAGCTTTTGGTTCCGCGTCGCATCGGTATCCAAGAAGACTTCCCCTATCAAATGGAACTTGAAGGATTCGATCGTGCACGAGATGCCGACATCATTGCCGCAGCCATCGAATCCCCGCAGCACCTCATGACGCTGCACTTTGACTTTAGTCCCGTCCTGTCCTAGACCGCTAACCGCCGCTTGGCTCGGATACTGAGCGCTCCCCTCCCCGTTCTGCTACGATTGCCGCGTTGGCATCAATTACAGGAGGGCTCATGCCGGGTTTAGGAACGATCATCAACGTCGCGCTTTTGATCGCGGGCGGTCTGCTGGGCCTCATGGGTGGGCGCTTCATTACGCCCCGCATCCAAGACACGCTCATGAAGGCGTCGGGGCTGTGCGTTCTGTTTATCGGCCTGGGCGGCACCATGCAAAAGATGCTCGTTATCGATGGAGAGACGTTGGCGACCACCGGCACCACCATGCTTATCGTCTCATTTGCCCTTGGTTCGCTCATCGGCGAGGCCATCAACCTGGAGGCCGCCATCGAGAACCTCGGCGAATGGCTCAAGCGCAAAACCGGCAGCGAAGGCGACAACGAGTTCACTAATGCCTTTGTCTCGACATCGCTCACCGTGTGTATCGGCGCCATGGCCATCGTAGGATCGATTCAGGACGGTCTGCTCGGCGACTGGTCCACGCTTGCCCTGAAGGGCGCGCTGGACTGCATCATCGTCTGCACTATGACAGCCTCGCTTGGCCGCGGCTGCATCTTCTCGGCCCTGCCCGTTGCCGTATTCCAGGGCACGATCACGCTTTTTGCCGGCGCACTCTCCCCCATCATGACCACCGCAGCCCTCGACAGCCTTTCGCTTGTGGGCTCCATGCTCATCTTCTGTGTTGGCGTTAACCTTATTCGACCTCAGACCTTCCGCACGGCCAATATGCTCCCCTCTGTCGTCGTGGCGGTCATCTACGCCCTCTTGTTCTAAATCTATCTACATAGCGGTATCTCGAACACCTGTTTGATGCTGTGCTATGATATGAGGTCACCGTAGCTGCGTTCGAGAGGAGGAGCGGTGGCCGACCAGGACGTCAAGATGCTCATCGAGCGCATTATGGCCGAAGCCCGGACCCATCAGTCCACCCGCTTCTCAAACGAAATCTATGCTGACGAGCCGATTCTCAAGACCGGTCGTCAGATGCAGAACTTCCTCCCCGACCAGTACCGCAAGATGCGCGAGATATCACGCTGGCAAGAGGATCCCAAAGGCGGCGCGGGACGTTGGCTATCGGAGGCGGAGCTCTTTTACCGCCAAGGCCTGCTGATGGCCGACTTCGAGGACGATTGCCCCTACAACGGCACCTTTAAGTCGTACTTTCCCACCTACAATGCCATGAGCGATCGACAGTTGCGCGGCTACTTTACCTGGCGTGCCCAAGTGCGCCGCGGAACCGTCGAGGAAACGTCTACGTCCTTTGCCTTTCTGTATCTCTATGAGCTGATTTGCGGCATTGGCGTCGACAATCCGCGGGACGGCTATGACAAGATCAAGGCATTTTGGGATGCCTATCGCGCCTTTGAACCCGGCATCGACCGGTTCGCACGTGTGTGGTTGCAGGACTATGCCGTGTTCCATAAGCTCGACCCCAAGCTGCTTCGCGACTCTAAAACCGTCATGTTCGATAACGCCCTTATTGAACTGCGACGCGCGGCGCGAGACCTTGTACCAGCACCGGCACCGTCCGGCCAGACCCTCAAGCGTCGCAAAACCTCCGAGCCCACGCTTCCCCTTCCGCCCGATGAGGCGCATGAGGAGCGGCTCATGGCCGCCATCGACGCACTCTCGACGTACAACCTGAATAACTCACGGCTCGACCGTTCCCACCATCGCGACCTGCGCCACGTGGCATGCGCCGTATATGTCCGTATGGCGCGCTACTATGACACGCACCGAAAGACTGGCATCGTAGCGAGCTTGTTTGGGGAGGAGACGGCCATGCCCTACACCATGTTTGCCTCGGCCGTGTTCTTTGCGCCCGAGCGCCACGAGGACTGCGAATATCGCCTGGACCCCATTCACATCTACCGCTGTCAAAATGGCTTTTGGGAATGCATGCGCATCCACGGCAGCAGGCAAAAAAGCAGCAAGCTCGGTGAGATGATGCGCGCTTGTGATCAGCGCCTGCGCTTGGCACTGGATCCCGGCCATCCCCTTAAGGAAGAGAAGGTCCCCAAATATCTGGCTAAGATTATCGATGACGAGATCACGGCATGGCTTTCATGGGATGCCGCACATCAGCCCGTCAAGATCGATATCGATCTGAGCCAGCTGGGGCATATCCGGAGTGCCGCCGCACAAACGCGTGAGGCGCTTTTGATCGATGAAGAGCGCGAGGACGGCACGCTTGCGGATGCCGAGGCGGCAGTTGCCGAGCGACGGGAAGCCGAGCCCGTGGCCGACACGATCGCCGAGCCAGTCGCGACGACCATGCAGCAGGACGAGGCCAGCGAGCCGACCATCTCCACCGAGCAGTTTGGCGTCGTAGCCCCGCTCCTCGCACCAGCGCCCACGCCCGCCGGCACCGCGTCCGCGCTCGACCCCGCCGCAGACGCCTATCTTCGAGCACTCCTCGAGCAAAACGCAGGGCAAACGGCATCGGCGGTGGCACAGTCGGGCAAGAGTGAGGACATGCTCGTCGATAGCATCAACGAAGCGCTCTTTGACCTGGTGGGCGACACCGTTATTGAATTTGGCTCAGCAGGACCGCAAATTATCGAGGACTACGAAGCAGACGTGAGAGGATACTTAGACCATGAGTGATACCGAATCCGCAGCACCCCGTGTGCCCAAGCGCGTCGCCGCCGTCATTCTCAACTCGCTCAAGGGCGGCGTGGTCCCGCGCATTGGCCTTCCCTATATCACCGTGGGGCGAGAGGTCGAGATCCGTGCTCTGCTCACCGACCTGAGTCTCATCGCCGATGGCGGGGCAAGCTTCCGTTTTCTAGTCGGTCGCTACGGCGCCGGCAAGAGCTTTTTGCTCCAGACCATCCGAACGCATGCCATGGGCGAGGGCTTTGTGGTCGCCGATGCCGACCTTTCCCCTGAGCGCCGTCTACAGGGCGGCCAGGGCCAGGGCCTCGCCACCTATCGCGAGCTCATCCGCAACATATCGACCAAGACGCGCCCCGAGGGCGGTGCGCTCAACCTTATTCTGGATCGCTGGGTTGCCTCGTGTGCCGACGTCGACGAGTCGGTCGTCAACGCCCAACTGGCCCCGCTCGAGGAGATGGTCCACGGCTTCGACTTCACCCGCATGCTCCGCCGCTACCGCGCAGCCGTATCCGAAGGCGATGAAGAAGCTATGAGTCGCGTGACCAAATGGATTCGCGGCGAATACCGTACCAAGAGCGAGGCGCGCGCCGAGTTGGGCTCCTCGACCATCATCAGCGACGATGACTGGTACGACTACGTCAAGCTCATCGCACGCTTTTTGGTCTGCAGCGGCTACAAGGGCATGCTGGTGCTCATCGACGAGCTCGTGAATCTGTACAAGATTCCCAACGCGATCACGCGCCAATATAACTACGAGAAGATCCTGACCATGTACAACGACACGCTCCAGGGCAAAGCGCAGTACCTGGGCGTGATCATGGGCGGCACGCCGACCTCTATCGAGGACCGCCGCCGCGGCGTCTTTTCCTACGAGGCCCTTCGGAGCCGTCTCGCCCAGGGCCGCTTTGCGCGCGATGATCTCAAAGACATGCTCGCGCCCATCATCCGCCTGCAACCGCTCACCTACGAGGAGCTGCTGGTGCTCATCGAAAAGCTTATGCAGATCCATGCCGGCTACTTTGGCTGGACGCCCACGCTTACCGAGAACGACTTGGTGGACTTTCTCAAGATTGAGTTTGGCCGCGTGGGAGCCGATACGCATTTGACGCCGCGTGAGGTCATCCGCGACTTTATTGAGCTGCTCGATATCCTGTGTCAGAACCCCGATGCCAACGTGGCCGAGCTGCTGCAAAGCGTCGGTGGCGACGCGCTGGCGCCGGCAGCTGCAACAGACGACACCGACACCGCAGACGACGACCGCAACTTCGCCGAGTTCACCATCTAACCTGCCAAAAAGGGACAGGTTAATTTTGGCGGGTTTTATCTGGGCAAACGTTGAAGCAGTAATGCAGCAAGCCACTGCCCGCCGCGTTGAGAGATGCGCTTTTGAAAGGAGGCTCCGTGAACGCCTTTGACCGCTACGCTCCGTTTATCCAAGACTTCATCTACTCCCACGATTGGGAGGGTCTGCGCTCCATCCAGGTTGCGGCGGCAGATGCCATCTTCAACACGCAAGACAATGTGCTCCTGACGGCATCCACGGCATCTGGCAAAACTGAGGCGGCCTTCTTTCCCATCCTGACCGAGTTTTGGGTGAACCCGCCCGCAAGCGTTGGCGCCCTCTATATTGGCCCCCTCAAGGCACTCATCAACGACCAGTTCGTTCGCCTCAACGATCTGTGCGAAGAGGCCGATATCCCCGTCTGGCACTGGCACGGCGATGTCTCGCAGTCGCACAAGGCAAAGCTCATCAAAAAGCCAAGCGGCATCCTACAGATTACGCCCGAATCACTCGAGGCGCTCCTGATCCACAAGCACATGGCAATTCCGCGTATGTTCTGCGACCTGCGCTATGTGGTCATCGACGAGGTCCACTCGCTCATGCGTGGTGACCGCGGCGGGCAGACGCTCTGCCTTATCGAGCGTCTTTCGCGCATGGCGGGCGTGCGGCCCAGGCGCATCGGCCTTTCGGCCACCATCGGGGACCCGGAACGCACGGGCGCCTTCTTGTCGCAGGGGACGGGACGCGACTGCGTCATCCCCCGCTTTGAGGAGCCGCGCCGCGTGTGGCGTATCTCCATGGAGCACTTCTACAACTCGGGTCCCCAGGCTCAGCAGCGAGGATTCACGAGCACAGGTCCGCAGGAAGCTGAGGTGCTCGCATGCGAGCGCATTGAGGCGGCACCAACCGCGGCACTGCCCGTCAGCACCCAAGACATGCGCCATAGTGGGCAACTCACACAGGAGGAACGCCGCCAACGCCGTGATCAGGCACGGGGCAAGGCTGCCCCCAAGGACCGTCGCACTTCCTCAGCCCCCGAGGGCGAAGTCGACATCCCGCAGGCAACCGAACAGGCACTGCTCAACCCCACCGACACCGCACCCGACAACGCCGACCCCGGCATGGGCTACATCTTTGAACATACCCGCGGCCGCAAGTGCCTGGTCTTTGCCAACTCGCGCGAGGAGGCAGAGGCCGTGTGCTCCATGTTGCGCAGCTACTGTGAAAGCCGGCACGAGCCCGACCGTTTCCTCATCCATCACGGCAATCTTTCGGCATCGTTGCGTGAGACGGCAGAAGAGCTCATGCGCGACGAGGAACAGGCACAGACGACCGTCACCACCTCCACGTTGGAGCTTGGCATTGATATCGGTCGCCTGGAGCGCGCCTTCCAGATCGACGCGCCGTTTACCGTCAGCTCCTTTTTGCAGCGTATGGGCCGCACGGGACGCCGCGACCTTCCACCCGAGATGTGGTTTGTCATGCGCGAGGAGGAGCCCGAACCGCGCACGATGATGCCCGAAACGATACCCTGGAAGCTCCTGCAGGGCATCGCGCTCGTACAACTCTATCGCGAGGAAAAGTGGGTCGAGCCGCCCGAGCTCGATCGACTCCCCTACAGTCTGCTCTATCACCAGACCATGTCGACCCTCGCCAGCACCGGCGAGCTCACGCCGGCCGAGCTTGCCCAGCGTGTGCTCACGCTCAGTTATTTCCACCGCGTCTCGGCCGATGACTATCGCGTACTGCTGCGCCACCTCATCAAGATCGACCACATCCAGGTCACCGAGGGCGGTGGGCTCATCGTGGGCCTCGCGGGCGAGCGCATCATCAACAACTTTAAGTTCTACGCCGTGTTCCAGGAGAACGAGGAGTTTACCGTTCGCAGCGAGTCGGCCGAGTTGGGCACGATCGTCAATCCCCCACCGCCCGGCGAGCGCATCGCCATCGCCGGACACTGCTGGGTTGTCGAAGAAGTGGACTGGAAGCGTCATACCGTCTTTGCCACGCAGGTCAAAGGCCGTGTGCCGGCCTACTTTGGCGACTGCCCCGGTGACATCAACACGCATGTGCTCGAGCGTATGCGCCAGGCGCTCAACGAGCATGCGGCATATCCGTATCTTATGGGTAACGCGCGGGCCCGTCTGGCGCAGGCTCGCCATACGGCCAAGCTTTCGGGCGCGGGGACTAAGCCGCTCATCAACCTGGGCGGCGACACCTGGGTGCTCTTCCCCTGGCTGGGCAGCTACGCCTTTTTGGCGCTCGAACGCATGCTCAAGATTAAATGCGCCGCGGAGCTTGGCCTTCGCGGACTCGATCCGTCGCGCCCGTACTTTATGCAGTTTAAGATGAAGGCCGACGAGGAGACGTTCTTTGAGGTGCTCGCCGCCGAGGCCGAGAAGGACTTCGATCCCATCGAGCTCGTCTATCCCGGCGAGGTGCCTTACTTTGATCGTTACGATGAGTTCGTTCCCGAAGAGCTCGTGCGCAAGGGCTTTGCCGAAGGCGTGCTCGACATCGAGGGCATGAAGCAGCGTGTCCGCAGCTGGCACGACCACGCCTAAGACCAGTCTTTTTGGGACGGGGAGATTTACTTGTCGTGAAGGACGGTGCCGAGGAAGTCAGCGTCGAAGGGCACGGCTTCGGCAAAGGCGTAGTCGCCGTCGCTGGCGATGAGCAGGTAGTTCTCCTCGCCGCCGAACTCCGCATCGCCACATGGGACCACCCAGGCGTGGGCGAATACCTCGAGTGCCGTGGCAGCGCAGTCGCGCAGGAACGTCACGTCGCTCCCCTCGTTCGCGCTCACGATATTGGCAACGTAGATACCCCCGGGGTTCAGGCTGCCCCGCACCAAACGCAACGCTTCAACCGTCGCCAGCTCGCGTACGGGCTCGGCACCGCCAAAGCAATCGCTCACGATAACGTCGTAGCGACGATGCCCCACGCTCGTCACGCCCAGGTACGAACGCGCCTCGGCGGTAATCACCCTCAGGCGATCGCCAACCGTACGCTCCAACTCCTCCAAATAGAACCAGCGGCGCGCCAGACGCGTAATCTCGGCATCATATTCAATGACGTCCATACGCAAGCCCTCATGCAACAACAGTGCAAACTTGGGATAGGCAAACCCGCCGCCGCCCAACATGAGCATACGGTCGATACCATGCCCGTAAGCATCACGCATTGCGTCCTCGGCCTCAAACACATCGTCAAATGCACGATAGTACGCAAAGACGGGCTCCGCCCAACGCTCGCCTACATAGCTCGCGCTTTGGTAGACACCGCCCTGCACGAGCATACGGACCTCGTCACCGCCCTCGTCGTGCATGCGCTTTACGCGCGCCAACCCGTTGCGGGTTCGCGCAACCTGCAGACAGGCAGCACGAACAGCGACGGCGGCCGCACCAAGCGCCGCGGCTCCCAGAGCAACACCGGCAACGACGCCAGCAGAAACACTTGGCTTGTTCATCTAGAGCTCCTTTTGCAGATAGAGTCCGTGGTCATAAAAACCCAAATGGCGATAGTACTCGCGCGTACCGATCGCGCTGATCACGTTGATGTGCGTATAGCCCGCATCCCGAGCAATATGACACGCACGCTCCACCAGCGACCGCCCCAGCCCATGATGCTGAGCCGCCTGGCCCTGATCGCCCACACGTGCCGCCATGCCATACACGTGCACCTCGCGAATCATCGCCTCGTCCGGTGTCGTCGGCAACTCGTCCGCATGCGTGGCAACAAACGAATGGTCGGGCAGCGACAACCGCAAAAAGCCCGCGATCTTGCCCTGCGGTGTCACCCACTGCAAAAAGCGTTCGCTCGTCACCGGTGTCTCGTATGCGACCTCATCAAGAGATAGATCATCCAAGTCGGCACCCGCCGTGCTGATCTCGCGATAGCGAATCTCGCGCACCGTCGCACCATCACCCCGAGCAGCCAGGCGATTCTCAACGAGCTGGCGCAGGTTGGGCTTCTTGTTGCCCACCATAATGTCGTCGGAGCTAAAGTCACGAATCATACGGCTGATGCGACAGAACGCCGGCGTCACCACGATGTCGTCGGCCAGCACATCGAGCAGCTCTTCCTCGGTATAGGGGCGCCACTCGCCGCGCTCATAGCGGCCCACCAGACGCGAGCCCTCGATGAGCGCGCACGGGTAGACCTTGACCTCGTCGGGCATAAAAGCGCCCTCGGTCATAAAGCGCTCGTAGTCGCGCTTGTCCCCCTCGGGCGTAGCGCCCAACAAGTTGAGCATAAAGTGCGCGTGGATCTTAAAGCCAAACAGGCGCGCAAGCGAAAACGGCCGCTCGATCTGAGCCACCGAAATGCGACGCTCGTTGATATCGAGCAAATGTTGGTCGAGACTCTGAATACCCATCTGGATCTTGGTGCAGCCCAGGCGGCGGATGAGCGTGAGGGCCTGCGGCGTTACGGCATCGGGGCGCGTCTCGATAACGAGCCCCACCACGCGATGCTTCGCCGTCTCGTTGATGCGCTGCTGACGCTCAAGCTCCTCCATCGTTGCCGTCTGCCACTCGGCAACCTCGCCCCACGGCGTACCGGGGCCGTACAGACGACGCACTGCGCGGTTATAGCCACCAACGACAGCATCCACACGCCCCTGCTCGTCGGCAACGCCGGCAGCAAGCTCGACCTCGTCGGTCGCAATGCCGGCAGCCCGATAGCGCTCGCGACGCTCCGCCACCACCGGCGGCAGCGCATCGGCGGGCGCGTCATCGAGCAGGCGCCCCGCCTCGGCACGGCTGATGCCCGGACGCGCCAACATGGGGTTTGCCGCCACGCCGGCGACGGCATCGTCATTGAGCGCACGGAAAAGTTCCGACATAAACCATGTCTGGTACCCTTGCGGATAGTCGCTCCAGGTGCCACCGAGCACGATGAGCTCTATCTTGTCGGTCGCATGCCCCATCTGCGAAAGCGCGGTCAGACGAGCGCTCACCTGCAGATACGGGTCAAAGCAATTTTGCTCTGCACGGGCGCACGCCGGCTCGGCGTGCAGATAACTTTTGGGCATGCGCAGATCGTTGGGGCAAAACAGGCAATCGCCCGAGCACGGCCAGGGCTTGGTAATGACGGTAATGGTCGCCACGCCCGAGGCCGTTCGGCGCGGCTTCATCCTCAGCACTTGCAGCAACCGACGTTCCAGATCGGCGTCGACATTCCACCCAGCCCACCGAGCCGGCTCCTCACGTTTAACCCGCTGGTAGAACGGCAGCAGACGGCGCTTGGCCAAATCGCGTTTGTCGGCACCCTCGCGACGCGCCTCGGCATGTATCAGTTTAACGAGCGCCTTGTCGTCCACGGTCTCGCCGCGACGCAGGGCATCGAGTATGTTCAAAATAATCTGTTCCATGCCCCCATTGTAAAGGCAAAGGCGCCGGAGCCGATCTCGGCTTCGGCGCCTTCATCAAACAGCGCGTCTATATCTTCGCCTAGGCTTTCGTCTGCCTCACTACTCCGAATCAAACGACATGTCGCCCGAACCGACCTCAAAACGATACGTGGCAGACTTGTCACCGTTATCGAATTCAAGATTCAAAATGGTCTCGCCGTCGTAGCCAAGCGGAAGGAAATCGCTCTCGAAGTCGCCGCTGCCCAAGGTGAGGCTCGCCTTAAAGCCCGTCGAGTTCGGAACCGTCATCTCCACATCGCCCGAGCCCACACTCACGTCCATCGACTTCGCGGGGGCCTGGTAGAGCTCGAACGTTACATCGCCCGAACCGACCTCGGCATTCAGGGTATCGGTCACGGTGCCAGTAAACTCAACATCTCCCGAGTCCAAAGTCAGGTTGAGGTCATGGCACGCAATGCCCGCGACCGTCAGATCACCCGATCCCACCTTCGCCGTAATGCCGACCAGGTTATCGGCAACTTCGCGCGGCAGTTCGACGGTAACCGTGCAGTCAATGGCGCGCTCGTCATCGCAATCGAACTGGCGAATCTTGAGTGTAGAGCCCTCGATCTTAACCAGATTCTGAGTGGCGGCATCGGAAGCAGACGCCCCCTTTGCAACGCGCCCGCTTTCGATGACACGTACCGGTCCGCCAGAGACACGTTTAATCTCGACCGTCCCCGACGTCACATCCAAGTCGAGCGATTGGAACGCGTCTTCGTCAAAAGTCGTGCTCGAAAGTTGCTGAGGCCGAGCGGAATATTTACCGCCATCGTTCATAAAATCGTCGTCGTCAACCGCATCGTGCATACCAGAGAAGCCGGATACAACATCGTCGAGATCCCACGGATCATCAAAATGAATCAATGTCCGCGAAATGCCAAAGACAAGCCCGATGATGAGCACGAACGCTCCGATGCCAACGCCCAAGCGCACCTTGGATTCATGCGAAAGCTTCATCATTCATCACTCTCTTTGGCAATCGGCTCAGCGGTAGTCGCGGTAGCCACGTCAGCATCAGATTCCGCAGAAGTATCCTTCCCCTGGGCCTTGACCGCCACCGACGCCGAACCAACCTGAATATCCCCGCGCGCCCAATCGCCATCGATCGCACGCGCCACCCAGTGATAGATGGGAATCGTAAAGAAGATCAGTGCGGCAAAGGGGCCGGCACCAAACAGGAACATCAGCAAAAAGAACAGCAGCCAGCACACGGCCCAATACGGGAACGACTGGAACGGGCCCTTCACCGGAGTCGAGCCAACTGCGCTGCCACTCGTCGCCTGCGCCGTAGCGGCATTGGCGGCCTGCGCACTCCAGCTTGCCGCTTGCGCCGCCTTGGCGGCGGCGTCACTCGCCTGTGTTGCCGCCTCGGTAGCGCGCGCCGCCGCCTCATGGGTGCGAGCACGCTCTGCTGCCTCGGCCTCGCGCTGACGAGCGCGGTCCTCGTTCTCAAACTCGATATCGTCCTCGATCTCATCGCTCGGATTGAGCAGCTCGTCCAAGCTCACGCCATAGAGCTTGGCGAGCGAGATCAGGTTCTCGGTATCGGGCGAGCTCTCCGCGCGCTCCCATTTACTGACTGCTTGGCGCGACAGTCCCAGCTTTCGTGCCAGCCCTTCTTGGCTAAAGCCTTTACTTCGGCGAAGGTCGGCGAGCCGCTGCGCAGTTTCTACATTCATGGTTCCTCCTATGTGATGCCAGCCGTGCCGCCGGACCGTTTTTGTTCTTAAGGCGCCTTGCACAGTTAAAAATCTATCCGCCACCGCCAAAGCATGCCACCTATTCTAGTGAGATTTTTGACAACCGGCGGTTGCGGGTGCATATGAGCTGCGGAAATGTGTCCAAACAAAGCAATGACCCGTAGCTTGGTTGTCCCCGTTGCGGCGTTAACGGTAGTATGGTCGTATTGTTAATTCCGCACCGCCAACGGAGGGAGTTCTGCGCCGTGAACCGCGATTTCGCCTCATCGCTCATCCAGCTCAACAACACGTTCTATCGCGAGCACTCCGCCTCCTTCTCCGATACGCGCCAGGCCCCGTGGCCCGGCTGGGTGCGCACCATGGACATCGCGCTCGGGCAGCTCGACGTCGCCACGATCGAGCATCCCGTCCGCGTCTTTGATCTTGCCTGCGGCAATATGCGATTCGAGAACTTTGCCGCCGGCGGCGCACTTGCCGCCAAGGGCGTCGACGGCGCAAACCCCTCGGCAGATGCCAGCTGTCCGTTTGAGTTCTATGGCGTCGACTCGTGCCAAGACCTGGCTATCGACGCACGCGGCCACGCCCTGCGCATTCCCAACCTGCACTTCCAGGAGCTCGATGTGCTCGACGCCCTTATGAAGCTCAACCCCGCCGAGACACCCGACGTGCTTTTCGACGCCCCGCTCGCCGACATCTCGGTCTGTTTTGGCTTTATGCACCACGTGCCGTCGTGCGAGTACCGTGTACGCGTGCTCGACGCCCTGGTGCGCCAGACGCGCCCAGGCGGCATCATCGCCATCAGCTTTTGGGAGTTTATGAACGACGAGCGCATGGCGCGCAAGGCCGTTCGAGCCGAAGCCCGCGCCGAGCTCACCCCGCCGTTTGAGGGATACGATTCAGCGCAGTTTGAAGCCGGCGACCACCTCATTGGCTGGCAAAACGACCGCCACGCCTACCGCTATTGCCATCACTTTGACGATCAGCAGATCACCGACCTGGTGCGCGGCGTCCGTACGTTCTACAAGAGCGGCGAGGTCCCCGTGCGCGAGCTTGAGCGTTTCCATGCCGACGGTCGCAGCGGAGAGCTCAACCGCTATGTGATTCTCAAGCGCCTGTAGGCACCGACGACTCGCCGCCGAGCCGCACCGCGTCTTTCGGGCAAACTATGCCCACTCTTTTTCAACCCATTGACGGAACGCGCAGCCATGCGTTCCATACTTATGACCAAGGAGCCTCATGGGAGCCGTCCACGTTCGCACGCCTAAGAACTTTGTGCTCGAGGAGCGCCTGGAGCGCTACGCCGATGCGATTGAGACGAATCCCGAGGCCTATGCCGGAGATTGGCGCGAGGCTTGCGCGCCCGCAGGCGGCAAGCCCTTCGAGCACCTTCACCTTGATCTTGGTTGTGGCAAGGGAACGTACCTTGTAGAGCGCGCGGCCCACGAGCCAAACACGCTCTTTATCGGTATGGACCAGGAGCCTATCTGCATCGCCTATGCCGCACAGAAAATCTGCGAGCAGGAGCTGTCCAACGCACTCGTCCTGCCCCGAGGTGCCGCATCGCTGCCGCAGCTGTTTGCCGCAGGCGAGCTCGATGCCATCACCATTAACTTTCCCACGCCACAGCCCAAGGCCAAGTACGCCAAAAAACGACTCGTCCATGTCGACCATCTGATGCTCTACCGCTCGCTCTTTGCAGCCGGCGCTACCGTCACGCTGCGAACCGATAGCAAGCCATTGCGCGACTACGCCCTGGGGCAGTTTGCCGCGGCCGGCTACGGCACGCTTTGGGTTAGTGACGACGTCCGCCGCGACCATCCCGAGCACCCCGAGACCGAATATGAATGCCGCACGCGCGAGATGGGTGCCGCCGTCTATGGCATTTGCGCCACACCCGGCGAGAAGCCTACCGAAGAGCAACTCGCAGCAGGCCGAGCGCAGGAGCAAAGCCTTGCCTGCTACCTGCCCGATAACCTCGATGAGCTCACCTACGTGCCTCTCGGCATGGAAGAGGCCGTCGAGAACTTTAAAAACCGTGCCCGCAAAGGCAAGAAGCGCCTGCCGCAGGAGTCCTAGGGGGGGGCTTCTGATGGTCGCGGCGTCAGCAAACAAGCGCAAACAAGCGCAAATAGGCGCCAGCAAACGACCCTCAAACCTAAGTGAGTAGACTTTTTTGCAATAGCCACGCACAACCCGCATAACGAAAACTAAAACCGCAGGTAGAGCCCTTTCGCAAAAGCCATGTGCTCGCGATATCGCAAAAAGTCTACTCACTTAGCTGGCAACTGCACCAAACAGCTGGACAGAACGCCCATTTCCTGCATTTTCTCGCGCGCTGGCACCCCGCGCCGCCGCTACGCCATAATAGTTGGCAGACAAACGCGAGAGAAAGCAACCACATGGCACAGACCACGACAGACACCGCCGTCAGCACCGTCTCCGGCGCCGGCGCCGCCAGCTCATTCTCGGGCGGCACGGGAACCGAAGCCGAGTTCGGCTCGCTCGGTGCGCTCTCCCCCGCCTGGTGGGAGCCCGAGGATGGTAGCGAGCCCGAGCCATGGCTCACGCCCGATCAGGCCTTCGAACGCTTCTTTGAATGGACAAGCGACCGCGGCATTGAGCTGTGGGATCACCAAGAAGAGGCCCTCATGGATCTAGCCGCCGGTGACCATGTCATTTTGGGATCACCGACCGGATCGGGCAAGTCGCTTGTCGCGCTGGGCATGCTCTTTATGGGCATGGCGCAGGGCAAGCGCTGCTACTATACGGCTCCTATCAAGGCTCTGGTCAGTGAGAAGTTTTTCGATCTGGTACAGGTGCTCGGCCGCGATAACGTCGGTATGATCACCGGCGACACGCACATCAACACCAAGGCGCCTGTCATCTGCTGCACGGCAGAGATCCTTGCCAACGACGCACTGCGCGAGGGCGAAGATGCCGATGTTGGCTGCGTCGCCATGGACGAGTTCCACTACTTTGCCGACCCCGATCGCGGTTGGGCCTGGCAGGTGCCGCTGCTCACCCTGCCTCACACGCAATTCATGCTCATGAGTGCCACGCTCGGCGATGTCACCGCGATCGCCGCCTCGCTCGAGGAACACACCGGCGCTACCTGCGACTTGGTCGTCGATGCCCCACGCCCCGTGCCGCTGAGCTACGACTACGTGGCGACCTCGCTCGAGGGCACGGTAGAGCTCGCGATGCGTCGCGGCGAGGCCCCGCTCTACATCGTGCACTTTAGCCAGGATGCCGCCCTTGCGACGGCGCAATCCCTCGCCAACTTTGGCATTGCCAGCAAGGAGCAGCGCGAGGCCATCAAGGAAGCGGCCAAGGGCACGAGCTTCTCGACGGCCTTCGGCAAGATCCTCAAGCGCCTGCTTGGATGCGGCGTCGGCGTGCACCACGCCGGTATGCTGCCGCGCTATCGCCTCCTGGTCGAGCGCCTGGCGCAGCAGGGCCTGCTGCCCGTCATTTGCGGCACCGACACACTCGGCGTCGGCATCAACGTGCCCATCCACACCGTGGTCCTCACCGCGCTCACCAAGTTCGACGGCTACAAGATGCGTCGCCTGCGCGCCCGTGAGTTCCATCAGATCGCCGGTCGCGCAGGTCGCTCGGGCTTCGATACCGAGGGCATGGTCATTGCCGAGGCTCCGGAGCACGAGATCGAGAACGCCAAGCTCATGGCCAAGGCAGGCGACGATCCCAAGAAGCTCCGTAAAATTAAAAAGAAGAAGGCCCCCGAGGGCTTTGTCACCTGGAACAAGCAGACCTTTGAGCGCCTGATCGAGACGCAGCCCGAGACGCTCAAGCCGCGCCTGCGCATCACACACTCCATGGTGATTAGCGTGGTCGAGCAGGGCGGCGACGCCCGCGCCCGCGTGCACGACCTCATCGAGACAAGCCTGCAGACCCCCGAGGAAAAGGCAAAGCTCGAGGTTCGCGCCGACGAGATCTTCGCCACGCTCATCGACTCCGGCGTCGTCGTGCGCACCGAGGTGCCGCCTGCACCCGGCGCTCCGGTTGACGCCGCGCCGGACATAGACTACGCGCTGACGGTCGACCTGCCCGAGGACTTTGCGCTCGACCAGCCACTCTCGCCGTTTTTGCTTGCCGCGCTGGAGCTGCTCGACCCCGAGAGTGAGACCTATACCATGGATCTGATCTCGATGGTCGAGGCTACGCTCGAGGACCCCAAGCAGGTGCTGCGCGCACAGGAGCGCGCCGCGCGCGACCGCGCGATGGCCGAAATGAAGGCTGACGGCGTCGAATATGAAGAACGCCTGGAGCGCATCCAGGATGTCACCTACGAAAAGCCGCTCGAGGACTTGCTCGATGCCGCCTTCGACAAGTACTGCCAGGAAGTACCTTGGGCCAACGACTACCAGCTCTCGCCCAAGAGCGTTCTGCGCGACATGCTGGAGAGCGCGAGCGACTTTAAGGGCTATATCCAAAAGCTCGGCATCGCCCGCTCCGAGGGCATTCTGCTGCGCTACCTAGCCGAGGCCTACCGTTCCCTCGATCGCACCGTGCCCATTGAGAAGCGCGATGAGCGCTTGCGTGACATTATCTCGTGGCTCGGCTTTGTGGTGCGCTCGGTCGACTCGAGCCTGGTGGACGAGTGGGAGAACGCCGGCAACCCCGCTGCACTCGACGCCGCGCCGCCGCAGGGCATCGACGAGGTCGTGGCGGACCGTCGCGGCTGCACGCTGTTGGTGCGCAATGCGCTCTTCCGCCGCGTAACCCTTGCAGCCCGCGGACACGTGCGCGATCTGGGCGAGCTCGACGAGGACTGGGGCATGAGCGAGATCCGTTGGCAAAAAGCACTCGACGCTTACCACGAGCAGCACGAGGAAATCCTCACCGACGGAGATGCCCGCAGCGCCGCGATGTTTACCATCGACGAGAGCGACGAGAAGACCAATCACGTGTGGCACGTGCACCAGGTCTTTGCCGACGAAGATGGCGAGCACGATTTTGGCATCATGGGCGATGTCGATCTGGACGCAACGCAAGACGGCGGCGAGGTCATCTTCAAGAACTACCGTGTCGGCTTTATCGAGGACCTGCTCGAGAACTAGTCGAACATACTGGAACGAAACAAGCGGGGCCGCTGGCAACATCGCCAGCGGCCCCGCTTTTGCATTATCCGCTATGCCCTACTCGGCATCCTCGACCTCATACGAATCCGCCTCGGCTGGCTCATCGTTTGTCTCTGTCGCAGCCCCGCGCGCCTCGTCAAACGCCGCCTTCATGGTCTTGTTGCCCCACGTGAGCTTGCGAATGGTAAGATCGTCGGCCTTCTTGTTGGCCAGGCGCAGGTTGTTCTCGGAAGACAGCAACGCCTCCTTGGTTTTCTGCAGATGGCTAATCGTCTTGTCGATCTCATCGATTGCCGTTTGGAACTTGCGGCTCGCGATCTCGTAGTTGCGGCCGAAATCGTTCTTGAACTTTTCCATCTTGGCTTCGAAGTTCGTGACGTCGATGTTCTGCTGCTTGTACTCCGCCAGCTCCTGCTTATAGCGCAGCGAACCCATGGCGGCGTTGCGAAGAAGTGTAATCATGGGAATGAAAAACTGTGGGCGAATCACGTACATCTTCTCGTAGCGATAGCTCACGTCCACGATGCCGGCATTGTAAAGCTCGCTCTCGGGCTCGAGCAGCGTGCAGAGCACTGCATACTCACAGCCCTTCTGGCGACGATCGTGGTCGAGCTTCTTAAAGAAGTCCTCGTTCTTGTGCTTGGTCGCAGTCTCGTCGTTCTCGTTTTTCATCTCGAACATAATCGAAATGACCTCGTTGCCGCTCGCGTCGCACTCGCGGAAGATAAAGTCGCCCTTGGTGCCCTCGGACGCATCGTTATCTTTCTCAAAGTACGCGTTAGGAAACGCCGTCATGCGTAGGCGGTTAAACTCGGTCTCGCAGTGCTGCTCGAGCGACTCGCCCACCATCTTGGTGGACAGGCGGACCTTCATGTCCTTAAGGCGCTCAATCTCTTCATCCTTATAGCGAATCAGGTCATCGCTCGCGCGCTTGGCCTGCGCAAGCTCGAGCTCATGCGCCGCCTTTGCCTGTTCCTCGCGAGAATCGCGCACCGCCAGCTCACTCGTCAGCTTGGCACGTGCCTCATCGCGCTCTCGTTCCGCCGCAGCGACCGCCTCCGATAGGTTCATTTTGGCCGTCAGCTCCTGTTCGCGCAGCTGCGCGCGCAGGCCCTCGGCCTCTTGCTCGGACTGAGCCCTTGCGGCGGAAAACTTCTCTTGTACCTTCGCGCGATAGTCAGCAAGCGTGCGCTCGGCCTCGCTGCGAGCGGCATCGAGCTCACGCTGCGACTCTGCCGCGGCAGCGGCAAGCGCCATCTCCTGGGCCTTGTCCGCAGCGGAGAGCTTTGCCTGTAGCTCAGCAATCTGAGCGTCGCGGGCGGACAGATCGTTTTGAGCAGCATTGCGCGCCGCTGCCTCGGCAAGTTTGGCTTCGTCATCCTTGCGTCCCAGCTGCGCGCGCAGGTTGTCAATCTCACGCTGGAGCTCTGCGTTTTCCTTCTGCGCATCCGCACGGGCCTCAACCGCCGCGCGCTGGCTTGCACTCTCGCGCTCCGTGGCAGCGCCCTCAAGCTTGGCGCGCAGCTCGGCGAGTTCAGCATCGCGCTTGGCGACTTCTTGCGCCAGCTGCTGGGCCGCAGCGTTCTTCTGCTCGACAAGCTGAGCGTTGCGCTGAGACTCTGCCTCTTGCAAGGCGGCCGTCGAACGCGAGCGCTCAAGTTCCAGCGCCTGCTCGCCCTCGCGTTGGACTGCCTTCACACGCTCATCCAGGTCGCGCGAAAACTCAGCATCGCGCACTTGTTTGACGATATCCGCATAGCCGGACGCATCGACCTTAAAAACTTCGCCGCAATGCGGGCACTTAATCTCGTTCATAGCAGCTCCTCGATGGACGCAAATTTCAACCGACTACACTCTACCGCGCCGCACGGACAAAAAAGGCGCCGCTGCCATAATGGCAACGGCGCCAGAACCACCACAAAGGTGCCCGCCACAAAGGGGACAGGCACCTTTGTGGTGGTTTGGGCGCCCTATAGCCCAAAGAAGCTCAAGATCTGGTCTCGGCTTACGGGCTTGTAGTCGTTGGCATCGAGACCGACATCGTAGCGAAAGATAGGGCGCTCGCGATCGCGGTTGCGCGCGTTGGTGCGGTCTCCCCTGCTGTGGATATGCCCGTGCAGCATGATGGCGCCACGCGCCTTGCCATTCCAACTGAGCATGGGGTAGTGGCTCATAACCAGACGATGGCCCTTGGCATAGCCGGGAGCAATCTCCAGGTAATCGCGCACGTCTTCCCAAATCTGCGGTGCGCCGGAATCTTCCCAGTCGCCGTCATGGTTGCCACGGATGAGTGTCACGTTCTGGCATTCGATGCGCTCGCGCAGGCGCACCGCCTCCGCCATGGGCAAGCGATACGTAAAGTCTCCCAGGATATAGAGGCGGTCGTCCGCCGCCACGCACTCATTGATGGCATCGACGACCTTACGGTTCATCTCCTCGACCGAATCAAACGGTCGATCCATGTCGTGCAGGATATTCGTGTCGCCCAGGTGCAGGTCGGCGGTAAACCACATCATCGTCTCTGTCCTCATTTCGCAACGTGTTCAGCTCGTGCTAAGTATACAGACGCAGCGATGCGGCGGTTATCCAAAGAGCCCGCCGAACAGTCCGCGACGGCACTTGTCTTGCTTTTTCGAAGCGTCACCCTGAGTTTTCTTGTCCTGCCGCATCTTACGGTCCTGTTCCAGCTCATCATCGTCGAGTAGCAGATCCCACTCAAACGGATCATCCGTCAAATCGAACAGGTCATCGTCGTCAAACATGGCCGCCTCCATTGCCGACTAACGAGCATCCACCACATAGAGCCCAACGCGCACCTGATGCCACGGGCTGCGCTCGGGAGCAACCTGCTGCACACGGACCTCAAATACGTCCTCATGGCCGTAATACATCATCAAGGACAGCGGGCCGACCTCGTTTCCCGGAACATAGCCAAGCTTGGTGTTGCCACAGTAAATCGCAACCGCCTCGGGATCATGGGGATTATCGCGCTCGGCGCACAGCGTCAGTTTATCGCCCACTTTAAGATCGCCTAGGACCAAAGCGCCGTCGGCATATTGAAATCCTGCGATATGAAATGACAGAAGAACACGTGAAGGCTCGTACATGGCAACTCCTCTAACGGCCGGATAAACCAACGCTTAACCTCACTGAGAAGTTTACGGGCCCGTGCGGACACGAATTCACCCGCTCGCGCCTTTCACCCAGTTGCCGCAACGCTTGCGAGACAGAGCGCTTGCAGATAAGATAGGGGTACGGATGGCACCCGTGGCAGCGGGTCTTGCCAACTCCGATACACGTTTTCATCGTGAGAAGTGGCCGTCTTCGCTTACGCGGGGCGGCCACTTTGTTTGCCCCATGTCATCTGATTCTAATGCACAAACATGCGCACGAACTTGTGCTTCCAGCTTGCGTAAGGAGCGTAGCGGAATGGCACGTCCAGCCACGTCGCCTTGTTTACGATACTCTTCTTGTGGCTGAACGTATCGAAGCTCTCGCGGCCATGGTACTGGCCCATACCGCTCGCACCCATGCCGCCAAAGCCCATATGGCTCGTAGCCAAATGCATGATGGTGTCGTTGACGCAGCCGCCGCCAAAGGGCACGTAGCGCACAAAGCGCTGCTGAGCCGCACGGTCCTGGCTAAAGATATACAGGGCCAGCGGCGTCGGACGATCCGTAATAAACGTCTCGGCCTCGTCTAGGCTCTCAAACGTCAGCACCGGCAAGATGGGACCGAAGACTTCCTCCTGCATCACGGCGTCATCGGGGGCCACGCCGTCCAAAATCGTCGGCTCAATCTTGAGCGAAGCCTCGCGCGCGGCACCTCCAAGCACGACCTTATCGGGATCGATCAGCCCGCGCACGCGCGCAAAATGTTTGGCGTTGACGATATGCCCGTAATCCTCGTTATCGAGTGGATGGTCGCCAAACATACGGCGGACCTCATCCTTAATGAGGCTCAGCAGCTCGTCATGCACGCTCGTATCGACCAGCAGGTAGTCGGGCGCCACGCAGGTCTGCCCCACGTTGAGCCATTTACCAAAGGCAATACGCCGTGCCGCAACCTTCAAGTTTGCCGTCGCATCCACGATGCAGGGGCTCTTTCCGCCCAGCTCAAGCGTCACGGGCGTAAGGTTTTTACTTGCGCGCTCCATGACGAGCTTGCCGACCGGAACGCTACCGGTAAAGAAAATCTTGTCCCAGCACTCATCGAGCAGCGCTTCGTTTTCGGCGCGCCCGCCCTCGACAACCGTCACCAGGCGCGGATCAAATGCCTCTTCACAGATTTGCTTGAGCACCGCGCTCGATGCCGGAGCATAGGCACTCGGCTTGATGACCACGGTATTGCCCGCGGCAAGAGCCCCGGCGAGTGGCTCGAGCGTCAGCAAAAACGGATAGTTCCAGGGCGCCATGATAAGCGTGACGCCATAGGGCACGGCTTGCGTTTTGCACACGCTCACGGCGTTAGCGAGGTCACACGGACGCAGGCGCGGACGACTCCATCGAGCCACATGAGCGATGTGATGACGAATCTCGGAAAGCGACGTGCCGATCTCGCACATATAGGCCTCGTCATGCGACTTTCCCAAATCGGTCTTGAGCGCATGGGCAATATCGGCCTCGTGGGCCCGCACCGCATCGCGCAGGCGCACCAGTGCGCGGCGGCGAGCATCGACATCAAACGTAGCGTGCGTCTTAAAGTAGGTGCGTTGATCGCCGACGATGCGCGCAATTTCCTCGGTGTTCATGGACCCTCCTAGTTCTCGTCCTCAAACATACCACCTGCAACAACTTCGTACATATGCTCGAGCTCCAGGCGGTCCATCAAAAGCGGAACGGGGTACAGCGGATTGGCCTCGGCATCGGCATGTGCCGCCATTTGCGGAATATCGGAGCGGCGAATACCCGTCACATACTTGGGAATGTCCAAGGCGGCGTTCATTCGATCGACCCAATCGATAAAGGCCTCGGCCGCCAGGCTGTCCTGCGCGTTAACCGGCGCGATGCCGGCCATGCGGGCGAGATCGGCGAGCTTGGGAGCAGCAGCTTCGCCATAGGCGCGAAGCATATGCGGCAGGATAATGGCGTTAGCCAAGCCGTGCGGAATCCCGTAACGCCCGCCCAAGCTGTGTGCGATGGCATGAACGTATCCAACATAGGAGCGCGTAAAGGCAACACCCGCCTTATACGCCGCCGCAAGCATATTGCGACGTGCGTGCATGTTGTCGCCATGCTCATAGGCCTCGAGCAAATTGTCGTGGATGAGCTGAACCGCCTGTCGCGCCATCTTGCGCGTATAGGGCGTGGTGCTTCGCCCGATAAAGGCCTCGACGGCATGCGTCAGGGCGTCCATCCCCGTCTGCCCCGTAATGGAGGCGGGCAGGCCGCGCGTAAACTCGGGGTCGCGCACCGCAAGGCGCGGGATAAGCACAAAGTCGTTAATGGGGTATTTATAGTGCGTCTCGTCATCGGTGATAACCGCCGCGAGCGTGACTTCGCTTCCCGTACCGGCGGTAGTGGGAACCGCAATAAGCAGCGGCAGGAGACGGTGGACGCGCAACAGGCCACGCATCTTGTTGATGGGCTTGTTTGGCTGCGCGATGCGTGCTCCCACGCCCTTGGCGCAGTCCATGGCCGAGCCGCCGCCAAAGCCAATAATGGCCTGGCAGGCGCTCTCGCGATACAGCGCCGCCGCTTCCTCCACATTCGAGACCGTGGGGTTCGCACGCGTTTCGGCATAGACCGTAACGCCGATCCCCTTGGATGCGAGCGCGCACTCGAGCGGTGCCGTAAGCCCCAGGCGAGCAATACCGGGGTCCGTCACGATAAGAACCTGCTGTATCGAACGCTTTTGAAGCACCGCGGGCACATCCTCGGCATGCTCCAAAATGCGTGGCTCGGTATAGGGCAGCACCGGCAATGCGATGCGAAAAACCGTTTGATACGTTCGGCACCAGGCGCGGCGGGCTAGATGCATAAAAGAAACTCCCTCATTTGTTGATTGGTCAACATTTACTCGACCGATTGTACTCAGCGGCGGTCAAAGACGGCCTGTCAATCGTTAATCAATCAACATCTTCATATCTCAAAATTGTTTTATTAAAAATTATTCCTAATAGGCTTCACATTTGGTTGCATTTATGGATAATAGAACTCGTCAAGACGCACGTCCGGAGAGGGCCCTTACGGGACCGGACAAGCGCCCCATCGCCATCGATCGAAAGGATCGAATCATGAAGTTTGTTTGCCCCGTTTGCGGTTATGTGGAAGAGTTCGACGGCGACCAGCTGCCCGAGGACTTCAAGTGCCCCCAGTGCGGCGTTCCCGGTTCTCGTTTCCTGAAGCAGGAGGAGGGCCAGCTCGAGTGGGCTGCCGAGCACGTCGTGGGTGTCGCCAAGATGGAGGGCGTCTCCGAGGACATCGTTGCCGACCTGCGCGCCAACTTTGAGGGCGAGTGCTCCGAGGTCGGTATGTACCTGGCCATGGCTCGCGTCGCTCATCGCGAGGGCTACCCCGAGATCGGCCTGTACTGGGAGAAGGCTGCTCACGAGGAGGCCGAGCACGCCGCAAAGTTCGCTGAGCTCCTGGGCGAGGTCGTGACCGACTCCACCAAGAAGAACCTCGAGATGCGCGTTGAGGCCGAGAACGGCGCCACCGCCGGCAAGACCGATCTTGCCAAGCGCGCCAAGGCCGCTGGCCTCGATGCCATCCACGACACCGTGCACGAGATGGCTCGCGACGAGGCCCGCCACGGCAAGGCTTTCGCCGGCCTGCTCAAGCGCTACTTTGGCTAAGCCAACCGCCTGAGAGACAATCTTTAGCTCGATAAGGCCCGGACCGCATGGTTCGGGCCTTTTTCGTGCCTCACGAACTTGTTAACTCCCTGAAATAGGACCACCTTAGGCATCGGATTCTCGTCAAAAAATAAGTGAGTAGACTTTTTGGAACTTGCCGAGCAGGCCATCCATAATGCTTTATAAAGACGCAGGTAAATGACTTGTTGCAAAAACGGCCTGGTCGCCATCAAGCCAAAAGTCTACTCACTTAGTTTCGCAGCCGTCCACGATCGAGCTATTTTGTGTCTAACGGGCATCTTTTCGTCGATTACTCCCAATTTTGTCCAGTCAACGAATAGTTCAGACCGGAGTAATGTCTCAGCCCTTTGCTCATCTGAGCTTTTATCACGATATTCAGCATCGAGCATCCTGCATACGGCCTTAACGATCGCGCGGAATCTATCCTCATCGGATATCTGTCTGTGTGTCAGGAGAAGTACATCGTAGCCCATGGCCTGAAGGGCTGTCATGCGGTCAGCGTCACGCAAGCCATCCCCTGCGCGTCCGTGCGAGGCCTTTCCCTGACATTCAATGGCCACCTGTCGCTTGCCGTCCGGCGAAGAGAGAAGTAGGTCGATATATACACGGGACTTTCCCACAATCGCTCGAGCACTTGTGCTTAGCGTCACTTCGACATTGAGCTCTATGCCGCAAAACCCTTCGCCTCCCAGGGCTCGCGGCAGTCCAAGCAACAAATACGCCTCGACCTCAAAAGGCGACGCGGCACCCAATGGAACGAGTTGCGATACCGCCATAAATCTATTGCCGTAACGCATCCCGCAAACATCTGAACAAAAACGGTCAAGGTCTCTGCCCAAAACCAAAGCGTCTCGACGCCATAAACTTGAAGTGATGCCGTCCTCGGACGGGCAGCGCACCCAACCGAACGTTGTCGAAATCGCGCCCGAATCAATTGCACGCGAAAGCTCCGCCTCAAGCGCCACCGGCAGAGCACACACCGCAAACAAGCCACACATCTCCGCCAACACAAAAAGAAGCTGGAGATCCGTCAGATGTCGAGACATGATAAATGCCGTCAGTAGAGGAGACGTGACCAAAAATCCATGCTCCGTTTCCAACACAGATTCCCTGGGGAGCTCACCAAGGAACAGCCGCTGCCTAATGCTGACAGGGCAGGTCCGTTTGTTTCTCGTCCGAACCAATGTATACAACGGAAAACCGAGCGCGACTGCAGCCGTCGGGTTGCGGGCGAGATCATATCGCTGCCGGTCTTCTTCCGGTCGTGGAAACGGCGGACACAAAGCGCGGACTTGAGGAGGCAAACGCCAGTACCTAAAAGCCGATATGTCACAAAGTAGATCATTCATAGGCACAGGAAAACACGGATTTCAACCCAGCCTGTCTCACATTGGGGCAAACGCACCAAAAATGGCACCGAACGGACTGTTAAGTTTTCAACAGCCCTCCCCAACTGGCCAAAAGCTTGCCAAAAGCTGGACGAAGCCCTGTTGAAAACCCCATTTTTTCTTATGCAGAAACTTTGCGCGGCACGTGAGTAGGCTTTTTTGAACATCCCGAGCAGGCCGGTCATCCTGCTTTTCAAAACCGCAAGTAGATAGCTTGTTACAAAACTGCCTGGTCTCCAAAGTTCCAAAGGTCTACTCACTTGGGGGTGCGGACAGAAAGTTGGACCGCGGGGCGGTCCGGACTGGAGGTTCGCATG
>URXE01000017.1 GCA_900551815.1 uncultured Collinsella sp. | reverse complement strand
GGTCAGCCCGTGGGAGGCCAGGGCGCCGCTGACCGGTGGACGGCACCGAGCCGTCGCAACGGACTGAAGAAGGGGGAGGCCTCGCGGCCTCCCCCTTTTTTGCGTTAAAGCCAGATCTAACAAACTCGCTGTGTTTTATGACCCTCGTTTGTCGTATCTTCCGTTAACGGGCTACAATAACTTAGTCTGTGCAATATGGAGGTGAACATGGCTGAAGCTGGTATCGGCGTTGATATCGTCGAGATTTCCCGCATGAAATCAATCCTTGAAAAGACGCCGTCGTTTGCTCGGCGTGTGTTTACCGAAGAAGAGTGCGCATATTGCGACGCTTCATCGCGTCCTGCGGCGCACTATGCGAGCCGTTTTGCTTCTCGTGAAGCGGTTCTCAAGGCTCTTGGTACGGGTTTTAGTCAGGGCGTCGGCCGCAAAGACGTCTCGGTAACGCGCGATAAGCTTGGAAAGCCTAAAGCTGTGCTTTCGGGTCGAGCGCTCGAGATTGCTCAAGAGTTGGGCGTCGTTGAAGTTGCGCTTTCCATTACCTTGACGGGTGATTTGGCCGTAGCCAATGCCATTGCGATCACCGAGGATGTTCGACCTAAGCCTAAGGAAGAAAAGGTGAGCACCAAGGAACGCGTTGCACAAACTTATAAAGAGGCTCGCTCGGTTTTAGATGAGCTTGAGCAACTGCAAAATTCAGCTTTGACGGAGCACCAGGGCGATGCTTCGCAAGATACGCTAGGAGCATAGATGAAACCGGTTTTGAGTACCGAGGAAGTCGTTCGCCTCGAAGATATTATCGAACGCGAAGGAACTTCGAAGGCCGAGCTTATGGAACTGGCGGGTGAGTTTGCTGCTAGTGAAATTCTAAAACTCAATCCCGATCGCGTCCTTGTTCTGGTCGGTTTTGGCAACAACGGTGGCGACGGCTGGGTCGCGGCTGATATTTTGAGTCATAAGGGCGTTGATGTGGATATCGTGTCTCCGGTTGAGCCGGATGAGATTCCTGCCGCTCTGGCTCGCCATGTTGCCCGCCGTACCGCCGGTCGTGACGTACATGTGTGCGTCGGTCCCTCACGAGATGAGCTTGAGGTTTTGATCGATAAGGCCAACGTTGTTGTTGACGCTATTTTTGGTACCGGTTTCCACGGTGACCTGCGTGCGCCGTTTTCCATCTGGATTCCGACGGTTAACGACTGCGCCGACCATGTGGTGTCCATCGATGTTCCTTCGGGTCTGAATGCCGAAACCGGTGTTGTCGACGACGACTGCATCCGTGCCGAGCGTACCGTCACGATGATCACGCCCAAGATTGGCCTCTACAGCGCTGATGGCCCCGAGTACGCCGGTGATCTGGTGTGCGGTAGCCTCTATGATCGCCTTGATGAGGTCATCGATGATGTCGATCATGCCGCCGAGATTGTCGAGCCCGGTGACCTGGTGGATTTCTTTGCTCCGCTGCCCACGAATATCGATAAGTATTCTCGCGGTTCCGTCCTTATTGTTGCCGGCTCGGCGCAGTATCCTGGCGCTGCCATCATGGCCGCCAAGTCTGCTGCCCGCGCGGGTGCCGGCTATGTGGCTGTCGCGACGCCCGATGCGTGCGCCAATCTTATTCGTATGGCACTTCCCTCGATTCCGGTTTTTGCTATTCCGTCCGATTCCCGCGGCTCTTTTGGTGCCGCTGCTCGTATGACCGTGTGCGAGATTGCAAAGAAGTACAGCTGCGTACTGTGCGGTCCCGGCATGACGACGTCTGCCGGTGCCATGCAGGTGGTTTCGGGCTTGTTAGAGCTTGATGTGCCGTTGATCCTCGATGCCGATGCGCTCAACTGCCTTTCTAAGATTGCTATCGACGGTATCGATAGCAACCCTGAGATGTACCGCCGTGAGCAGCCGCTCGTCATGACGCCGCACTATCGCGAGCTTTCGCGCTTGGTTGCCGGTGACGAGGTTAACGATCTGGGGACTGCAATTGCGGCCGCGCAGAAGGTTGTCTGGGCTGCTGGCTCCGACAATCTCGTAGTTATTGCCAAGGGGCCGACGACGGCTATCTGTGGCGTTGAGCGCGTGCTTTTGCCGCTCTCGGGTCCGGCGTCGTTGGCGACTGCCGGTTCGGGCGATGTTCTTGCGGGCATTTTGGCTGGCACACTGGCTACCATGCGTGATGAGATGGATCGCTGGGAGCTGCTGTATTCGTATGCCGTTGCGCTTCACAGCTACGCGGGTTTTGCCGCGGCGACGGAGTATGGTGAGAAGAGTGTTATTGCAACCGACCTGATCGACTTGATCGGTCCTGCCATGGAATTGGCGGCAAAGGATGCACTCGATGATCTGGGAATCATGGACGAAGGGTCGGATGACTAATCATGAATAAAGCCGATTTGACGCGCTGGTCCTGGGTTGAGATTGACCGAGGGGCGCTTCGCCGTAACACGAGGGCTTACAAGAATCTGCTCGATCCACGTCAGCGACTGTGCTGCGTAGTGAAGGCCGATGCTTATGGCCATGGTGCCGTCGAGTGCGCCAAAATCATGTATTCGGCCGGTGCCGACATGTTTGCCGTGGCGACGGTTAGTGAAGGCGTTGAGCTTCGACAGGGCGGGATCACAAAACCCATCCTGATCCTGAGCGAGCCGCCTATCGAGGCCATTCCGACGTTGCTCGAGTTCGATATCATGCCTTCGGTCTATACGTCCGATTTCGCCCTTGCCTATGGCGAGTGTGCTGTCGCGGCAGGCAAGGTGGGCAAGTACCATCTAGCCATCGAGACGGGCATGAACCGCATCGGTGTTCACTACACGCAGGTGCTCGACTTTGTTCGTGGCATTAGCTTCCATCGCGGTATCCAGTGCGATGGCGTCTTTACGCACTTCGCAACGGCCGATGAGCCTGGCGGTTGGGACTATAAGCTGCAGTGCCAGCGCTTTACCGAGGCCGTTCAAGCCATTAAGGACGCGGGCTTTGAGTGCGGTATCGTGCACTGTGCCAATACGCCGTCCTCGATGCTCGATCCCTCGATGCATTTTGATATGATTCGCGCCGGCATCGGTCTATATGGCCTGCAGCCGTGCGAGCTGAGCAGCCGCGTGATGCAGCTGGACCCTGTCATGAGCGTTCATGCGCGCGTGACGCGTGTGTCACATCCTGCAATGGGCGAAGGCGTGGGCTACGGATTTACCTATCGCGTGCCGCGCACACGCGTTCAGATTTGCACGCTGCCGATTGGATATGCCGACGGTCTTTCACGTACGCTCTCCAATCGCATGGACGTGCTGTATCGCGGTGAACGTGTGCGTCAGGTGGGTAACATCTGCATGGACCAGTTTATGGTCGCCATCCAGTCCAATCCGGCGCATGAGATTCCCGAGGCCGAGCATGGCGACGAGATGATCATTGTCGGCCGCGATGGTGATGCCGAGATCACCATGGACGAGATGGCTCGCCTGCGCGGCACGATTAACTACGAGGTTGCTTGCGGCTTTGGCATGCGTCTCGACAAGGTCTACGTGTAGGAGCCACTATGGGTGTCATGCACATCCCCGGACATAGTCACCAAGCGCCGCGCGAGGTTGCACTCGAGGAGATTGAGGCTGTTTTAGGCGACTGCCATCTCTGCCAGCTCTATCAGTCGCGCCATAACATCGTGTTTGGCGTGGGAAACCCCCACGCCCGCGTCATGTTTATCGGCGAGGCGCCGGGGCGTAACGAGGATCTGCAAGGCGAACCGTTTGTGGGGGCGGCGGGCGAGGATCTCAACGGCATCCTGTCGCTGGCTGGCCTCAAGCGCGAAGACGTCTACATTGCCAACGTGCTTAAGTGTCGACCGCCGGGAAATCGCAATCCTCGGCCCGAGGAAGTGCTGGCCTGTTCACCGTTTTTGCGTGAGCAGATTCGAAGCATTTGGCCCGACATCATCGTGACGCTCGGTAACCCTGCGACGCACTTTGTGCTTAAGACCGAGATCGGCATCACCAAGCTGCGCGGCAGGTTCCATCAGATGGGGCATTTTGTGGTGATGCCCACGTTCCATCCGGCGGCGGCGCTGCGTAATCCGGCGTGGCAGGAGCTGCTGGAGGAAGACTTTAAGATGCTGGGCGACTATCTGGAGCGGCATCCCGCGCCAGAGGGTGCCTCGGAATAATAAGGAGCATATATGTCCCTGGAACGCCTGGGGGTAGGTATTTATAAAACGGCTTGCTCTGCCGATACGGAGCATTTTGGCGAGCTGGTCGCGCCGTGCCTGGAAGATGGTGATGTGCTGATCTTGACCGGCGGCTTGGGTGTGGGCAAAACCCACTTTACCAAGGGCGTTTCGCGTGGTCTGGGCGACGGCCATATGGTCACGAGCCCCACATTCGCACTCATGGCCGTTCATGATCAGGGGCGTATTCCGCTGTTCCACTTTGACCTGTACCGTCTGGAGCATGCTTACGAGCTCGAGGATACGGGCATTTTCGATGTACTGGGCTATGAGGGTGCCTGTCTGCTGGAGTGGGGCGAACAGTTTCAGGATGAACTGACAGACGAGTATCTTTCGGTAACGCTTAAGCGTGATGAGAACGATAGCGACGTGCGAACGATAACGCTCGAGGCGCACGGCGGGCGCGCAGCGGAGCTTTCTGATTTGATTGATAAGGCTGTACAAGATGAGCTTGCATAACGATTACGCGCTGGTGGTGGCGCTCGATACTTCGACCGATATGCTTGCCTGCGCGGCAAGCTGGATTGATGGGCAGACGGGCGAGGCGAAGCTGGTGAGTGGCGACCATATGTGCCGTCGCCATGCCAATGTGGAGCTCGTGAATACCGTCGACAGCGTGCTTGCTCAGGCCGGCATGGACCGTGCTGACGTGGGCAGTTACGTCGTCGGTCGCGGTCCGGGTTCGTTTACCGGCGTGCGTATCGGCATTTCCACCGCCAAGGGCCTGGCGCGCGGTGCCAACGTGCCGCTGTTGGGCGTGTCGACGCTCGATGCCTGCGCATGGACCGCGTGGAAGGCTGGCGTGCGTGGCAAGCTCGGCATTCTGGCCGATGCCATGCGCGGCGAGGTGTATCCGGCTTTGTATGTGCTGAGCGACGAGGGCCCCGAGCGTCAGTTTGAGCGCGAGCACGTGGTCAAGGCTGCCGTGGCGCTTGATGAGTGGCGCCAAGCCGCGGACTGGGATCAGGTTCAGCTGACTGGCGACGGTCTCGTGCGCTATGGCAAGCTGCTGGGCGAGGATGAGGCCGCTCGCTGCGTAGAGCGCGGCTTGTGGTGGCCTTCGGGCGAGGGCCTCCTCCTTGCACATGCCGCGGGTGACGGCGACCCGGCCCGCGTCCTTCCGATCTATACGCGCCTTTCTGATGCCGAGGAAAACGAGCGCAAACGCCTCGGTCTTGCCGAGAGCGCGCAGAGCGAAATTACGGGCGTCGCCGATGAGCTCGCCGGTCGCCATCTGCAATTCCGCCCCATGGGTGCGGCGGACGCCGAGGGCGCAAGTGCGCTGGAGGCCGCCTGCTTTGAAGGCGCCGGACACGAGGCGTGGACGCCGGGCATGTTCCTGTCCGAGCTGGGCGAGGATGTTGCGGCGCCGCGCAGCTGGTGGGTGGCGCACGACGACGGTCAGCTGCTGGGGCTTGCCGGTGGCATGGTCGTAGACGGTGACGTGCAGATTCTGGATGTTGCCGTCTACTCGCAACATCGCCGCGAGGGCATTGCCCGCAAGCTGCTGTCGCACGTGAGCTACGATGCCCAGATGCTCGGCTGTACGACCGCCTCGCTCGAGGTTGAGGATGGCAACGAGGGCGCTATTGCGCTCTATGCCTCCCTGGGCTTTACCGAGGCGGGCCGCCGCCGTGGTTACTACGGTGTTGGCAAAGATGCCATCGTCATGACGGCGCCGCTGCCCTTGGTGCTCCCGGTTGACAACGCTTCGCCCGAGCCGACGGCGGCTGAGCAGCGTGTATGGCCGCTACCTGCACCCGAGCGCGCCGTTGAGGAGCGCGCCGAAATTGAGCGCCGTCGCCTGGTGCTCGCCATCGAGAGCTCGTGCGATGAGACGGCTGTGGCGATTATCGATGCGGACGGTAATATGCTGGCCAATCAGGTTTCGACGCAGATCGATTTTCATGCCCGTTTTGGCGGCGTAGTGCCCGAGATCGCTTCGCGCAAGCACGTTGAGGTGATCGTGAGCGTCGTGGACGCGGCGCTCGAGGATGCCGCGGCATCGCTTGGTCTTGAGGGCGGAGCCATCGCGCCGAGCGAGCTTGCCGCTGTTGGCGTGACGCAGGGCCCGGGCCTGGTGGGTGCTCTGGTGGTGGGCGTCGCCTTCGCCAAGGGCTTTGCCTATGCCGCCGGTAAACCGCTCGTGTGCGTCAACCATCTGGAGGGTCATCTGTTCGCCAACCTGCTGGCGCAGCCCGATCTCAAGCCGCCGTTTATCTTCACGCTCGTCTCGGGCGGTCATACCATGCTTGTTCACGTCAAGGCATGGGGCGACTACGAGGTGCTCGGCGAGACGCTCGACGACGCCGTGGGTGAGGCCTTCGACAAGGTGGCTAAGGCACTGGGTCTGGGCTATCCCGGCGGCCCCATCATTTCCAAACTGGCCGAGACGGGCAATCCAAAGGCGATTGACTTCCCCCGTGCGCTCAATAGTAGGGGAGACTATCGATTCTCGCTTTCGGGACTCAAGACGGCCGTGACGCTCTACATTGAGCAGGAGACCAAAGCCGGGCGTACGATTCACCTGCCCGATCTGGCGGCTTCGTTTGAGGCTGCGGTCTTTGACGTTCAGTACAAGAAGGCCAAGAACGCGCTGCATGCCACCGGATGCAAGGAATACTGCATCGGCGGCGGCGTCTCGGCCAATCCGCATCTGCGCGAGATGATGATCAAGAAGCTCGGGCGCCAGGGTATCCGCGTGACGGTGCCGCCTCTCTCGGCATGCACCGACAACGCCGCCATGATCGCGGAGGTCGCCCGCCGTAAATTCGACCGAGGAGAAATCTCGCCGTTCGATGTCGACGCCGATCCGAACATGACGCTGTAGCTGGTACGGTGCGGTCCCCGGTCGGAGGGGCCGGATATAAGGTTTCCTGCTCTACAGTCCTGCGCAAGACGAAGGCCACATTAAGTGGCCTTCTTTGCGTGCGGAACTCGCGATAAACCTTATATCCGGCCCCTCCGGCCGGGGACCTTTCTGTATCGATATAGCTTCTGAGCTAGTTTGGCGTCGACAACGTCCAGCAAGGCTAACAAGCCAGCGTCGAATTTCCGGCGTTCTTTAGCTGAAAGAAAAAGTTGGTGTGCGGAGCTTTGCTCCACATTTGGGAGGGGAGCCCCCGGCTCCCGCCGCTCTCGGGGGCATCTCTCAAGCAAAAACTGTCGTTGGGTAAAGTACGAGGTCAGTGGCGTTTTATACCGAGAAATTCAAAAAAGTTGAAAATTCATTACATATTTGCGTTGACTTTAGGTAACTAAAGTTTCATACTCCTTTTCAACCACTGGGGGATGTGAACACGCACGGATCGTTCACATCATGATTGAAGAGGATTTCTCAGACATGTTCACGCATCAGCTAAACATTATCAGCGTAGTAATTATCTGATGCGGGTTAGCACATACAGCTAGCCCGTACGATAACGGGCGGCTGATGAAGATGAGGGCCGTCGAGCGCAACCGACGGCCCTCATTTTTTATGTCTGAGTAGTTCTTTTTAGAGGAGGAAATGTAATGAACGGAGTTTTGCTCATGGTTGTGGCTGCGGCGGTGCTCGCCTGCGGCTATCTGGGCTACGGCCGCTGGTTGGCCAACAAGTGGGGCGTTGACAAAGAGGCCCTCACGCCGGCCAAGCGCATGAAGGACGGCAAGAGCTTCTCGCCCGTCTCCGCCTTCACCGCGTTCTCGCACCAGTTCAGCTCGATCTGCGGTGCCGGCCCTGTCACGGGTACGATCGTCGCCATGGCCTTTGGCTGGCTGCCCGTCGTGCTCTGGGTCCTCGTCGGCGGCATCTTCTTTGGCGCCGTCCACGACTTTGGCGCCCTGTACGCTTCGATGAAGAACAACGGCAAGTCGCTCGCTCAGCTCATCGAGAAGTACATCGGCAAGACCGGCCGTCGCCTGTTCCTGCTGTTCTGCTGGCTGTTCTGCATCATCGTCATCGCCGCTTTCACCGACATGGTCTGCAAGACGTTCATGTTCACCCCGGCCGTTGACGCTTCTGGTGCTGCTACCGGTGCCGTCGACTTCACTAAGTCCTATGCCGCCGGCTGCGCTGGTACCATCTCCATCCTGTTCACCTTCGTCGCTATCGCCTTTGGTTGGGCCCAGAAGAAGTTCAACCTCACCGGCGCTGCCGAGTTCGTCACCGGCGTGGTCCTCATGGTACTCATGTTCGCCGTCGGTATGCAGTTCCCGGTCTACCTGGATAAGTTCCAGTGGTTCGCCGTCGTCATGGTCTACCTGGTCTTCGCTGGCGCTATGCCCATCCAGATGCTCAAGACTCCGCGTGACTACCTCACTTCCATCATGATGATCGTCATGATCGTCTGCGCTGTCCTCGGCATCGTCGTCCTGGGCGTCAACGGTCAGGCCACTATCACCGCTCCGGTCTTTACCGGCTTCTCCACTGCCTCCGGCATGATGTTCCCGGTCCTGTTCGTCTCTGTCGCTTGCGGTGCTCTCTCCGGTTTCCACAGCCTCGTTTCTTCCGGCACCTCTTCTAAACAGGTCGAGAAGGAGCAGGACGCCGTCAAGGTCGGTTACGGCGCCATGATTGTCGAGTCCTTCGTCGGCATCCTTGCCATCATCGTCGCCGGCATCATGTTCTCCGATATGAACACCGCCGGTACCGGCGCCCTCAACGCCGGTGTCGCTTCCACCCCGTTCCAGATCTTCGCCGCTGGCATCTCCCGCGGTATGCAGGCCTTCGGTGTTGACGGCACGCTCGCTACCGTCTTCATGACCATGAACGTCTCCGCTCTGGCCCTGACCTCGCTCGACGCCGTCGCCCGCATCGCCCGCACCTCGTTCTCCGAGTTCTTTGCCCAGACCAACGACGCCCTGGCCATCGAGTCCAAGGCCGGCTACATGAAGGTCCTCGGCAACCCCTGGTTCGCCACGGTCGTTACCCTGCTTCCCGGTCTCGCCCTCGCTTTTGGTGGCTATGCCAACATCTGGCCGCTCTTTGGTGCTTCCAACCAGCTGCTCGGCGGCATGACCATGATCACCCTCGCCGTGTTCTGCAAGTGCACCGGCCGCAAGGGTTGGATGCTCTACGTGCCCGTCGTCTTCCTGCTCTGCTGCACCTTCACCTCGCTGGTCCAGAGCGCCATGGGCTGCATGGCCGCTGTCCAGGCTTACGGCTTCTTCGGCACCATCCCGGCTACCGCCACCACGGCCGCCGTCTCCGTCGCCGCCACCAAGGGCCTGCAGCTCGTCTTTGCCGTCCTGCTGATGGTCCTGGGCCTCATCGTCGCCGTCAACTGCCTCAAGGAGTTCTTCGGCAAGGAGGCTGGCTCCATGCCTGACGAGGAGCCCGAGTGGTCCGAGATGGGCAAGGCCGAGTATGGCCGCGCTGCTGCTGCCGAGGCTCCTGTCGACGCCGAGGCCGCCAAGGCTTAGTCGACCTGACGAGTTGAACGTCACATCTATATGACTCGGAAAGACCGGGTCCGCGACTTCGCGGGCTCGGTCTTTTTTCATGCAAAAGCGGGTGACGCTCGAGTGTTCTCGCAGATGTTTTGCGTGGATAAGGGCGCGCGTTGTACCATATAGACGTATATGTGTACATATGAAAGGGGCCCCGTGGCCAAGACGGTATATTCCGATAATCAAAACAATGTCAATGCTTTGGCTGAGCGCCTGAGCAGCCAGACGTCGCTTTCTGCTGAGCGTGCCAAGCTGGTTGCCTACGACCTGCTTTGCCGCAAGGCGCTCAAGATTAAGTCGAGTGCGCTGGCGCAGATTTTCCGCTCCGTCGATAAGGAGTGCGACACCAAGGCGATGCGCGATGAGCTTATCGCGGCAAAGATCGTGACCAAGATCGAGGGTAGCGGCATTAACGGGCGCCCGGCGTTCTATACCATCAATGCCGAGATCCGCGATGTCCAGGAGCAGCCTGCCGAGTCCGTCGAAGATTTTGTCGTCGAGGATTCCGCTGACGTGCCTGCTGTGGAAGAAGCTGCTCCGCGTGAGCATGTCGATACCGATGAGTTGCTCGATGAGAACGTCGTGCGTGCCTTTACGGCCAAGGCAGGACGCGGCGGTTTTGGCGGGGGTGGCAAGCGCGATGCGCAGCGCCGCGCCCAGCAGGAGCGCTTCCGTCGCGCCGTTGCTCGAAAGGGTGAGACGGATGCTGAGGCTGTTGAGACCGAGGTTGCTGCCGAGTCGCAGAAGCCCGCGAGGGAGCAAAAGCCCGTGGAGGCCCAAGAGCCCAAGCGTCGTCGCGGTGCTCACTTTAAGACTGCACAGCAGGATGCCGCGCGTGAGGTTGAAGGGTCTTCTGAGGTTGCAGACGATGTTGAGGAGTCTGCCAAGAAGGCTCCGGGTTCGTGTCGTCCCGGCCGCGGTTTTGCGGGACGTGCGTATCCCGTAAAGCGTCAGGAGAAGGGCGAGTCGGTTTCGACCACCCAGGACGAGAAGGCCGTTGAGCCGGTGGCTCGCGAGCAAAAGCCTGTTGAGCCGCGGCTTGAGGTTGATGCCGAGGCCAAGGGCCAGCAGCCTACTGATGAGCAGGCGGAGCAGGGCGCGTCGAGCAAGCCTCGCCGCCGTCGCCATCGTGGGGGCCGCAGTTCCCATGCCGAGACTGCAACCGAGAAGACCACGCCGCAGAACGAGGATGCGAAGGCCGAGGTTTCTTCGGGGCAGCCTAAGCGCCAGCCGGCGAAGGAGAGCAAGTTCGATCGTCCGCAGAAGCAGGCGTCTATGCCGAAGCACGAGCGCAATTCCCAGGGCGATTCTAAGCGCAAGTCTCAGAAGAAGCCGGAGTCTGCCGCAGCAGATACTGCTGCCCAGCAGCCCAAGTCGTCCGTCCACGGCGAGGTCTCGGCGTTTGCCCTTGCCCGCGTTTTAGGCAGGCAGCTGCTCAAGGTTGTCCCCACGCCTATGGCGCTCTCCAAGATCAAGGAGCAGCAGACACAGATCGTAAAGGTCGAGGGCAAGGACGGCAAAAAGGCTCCGCAGCGCACTCAGCACAACGAGATGTCCAACCGCAAGATTGCCGAGGAAATCGCAATCATCCAGGCTTGGATCGAGCAGAACCGAGGTGCCGATACGCCGGTTGCCTCGCGCCGCCAGCGTGCCTACCAGATCTTTAACGACGAGAAGGCTTTTGACGGCAAGCACGGTGAGCGCCTGATCAGGCGTATGACCGAAAAGGGCATCAGCATGCAGGCGATCAAGGTCGCCCCCAATCGCCCCGTGCACTTTACGGGCTTTTTTACGCTGGGAGCCGACAAGCCGTTCATTATGGTCGAGAACCTGGACACCTACGACGAGATCGTCAAGCTGCTGCGTGGCCGCAAGCACGCCAAGCTCTTTGGCATCAAGGTGGGCGGCGTGATTTTTGGCGGCGGATGCAAGGCGAGCGTCTCGCATGCCCTGGACGATTATCTGGCCGAGATTGGCTATCGCTTTAACTACGTCTACTACGTGGGCGATATCGACCGCGAGGGCGCGCGTATCGTCGAGCAGACTCGCAATGCCAATGTGGTTGAGATTCGCCTGCATGCCGGCATGTATCGCGCTATGCTCGCCGAGCATAAGCGTCGCGTGAAGGCCGGCGGCGAGTGCGAGCCCGCGGCTGCCAACCAGGGCGTGCCGCAGAACCTGGCGGCGACGATCAAGGATCTGCCCATGGTTACGCGCGTGCAGTTCCGCAACGTGCTGCGCGAGGGCGGGCGCATTCCGCAGGAGATTCTGATGACCGCAGACTATCGGGATGGCGACTCGGGAAGCTTCGACCGCATGCTGAACAATTAGAGCGTTCGGCCCCGGGAGAGCGGGGGCACCGGCTTAGGTTTCCTGCTCTACAGTCCTGCTCACGACGGAGGCCACATTAAGTGGCCTCCTGTTCGTGCGGAACTCGCGATAAACCTAAGCCGGTGCCCCCGCTCTCCCGGGGCCTGTGGCTACATGGTTGTCGCATGCGGCTCGCTTTTCGGAACTGGGCTGATATTTTCTAGATGAAAGGCGCTCTTGGTCCTAATGGGCTTGGGGCGCCTTCGCGTTTCCTCAGCTCCGCACCCTTGCGGGTTCGAATTCCTCCGCTTGGCGGCGTTGGCTCGATTTTCTTAACGCGAGGCGCTCTCGGCTGATATGGGACGGAGGGATTCCGCGTCCGCCTTTTCGGCGGCCGCGTCCCGCTGCGTCGCTTCGCTCCTTGCGTGCTGCGCTGGAAAACGCTTCGCGTTTCCTCAGCTCCGCACCCTTGTGGGTTCGAATCCCTCCGCTTGCCCACAAGAAAGCGCCCCGGGCTGATGAAAGCCCGGGGCGCTCAGTTACCTTGGCTGGGACGGAGGGATTCGAACCCCCAACAGCCGGCACCAAAAACCGGAGTTCTACCGTTGAACTACGTCCCAATGTGTGGTGTTGCCCAAAACCAACTCGTTTAGTTTACCTAATCTGCGAGGGCATCGCAAACGCCATCGAGCAGGCGTACGGCGAGTGTCTGCGCGTCGCTGGCCGTGAAGGTGCCGTTGTAGCGCGTCATGCCCGTGAGCTCAATGCGAATGCGTGCCGGCTTCTGCTGCGCGGCGACATTGGCAGTGCGGATGCGCTGGGCCAGGTTGTGGCACTCGGCGAGGGCGATCGTGGCGCGCGGCGCGGCGTCGGCGGGCAGCTCGTCGCTTGCGATCTCGAGCACTAGGTCAACGTCGGTTGGGACCTCGGAGTCGCAGAGCATCATGCCGCTGTTGTCGGTCGTTGCCGTGGCGATATTCCACATGCGCGACGCAACGCTGCGTGCGATGGGGTCCTCGCCGATAACGGCAATCTGGAAGCGCTCGAGCACGTTGGCGGCGCGAGCAAAACCGATACGGGACTCGGCTTCGGTGACCGAGGGCTTGCCCTCCCACACATGGTGCAGGCGGTTGATGTAGGCGTAGGTGTCCTGGAAGGCCATGCCGTCGGCAAACAGGCCGACATTTTCCTGGAACTGCTGCAGGGCGGCCTCGGTATGCGGACCAAAGTAGCCGTCGTCTTCGCCACAGGCAAAGCCCAAAACGTTGAGAGCGCGCTGCAGGGCCTGCACATCGGCGCCATGGAAATTGGGCATGCGCAGATAGAGAGTGCGGTCGCCCAGCTTATACGAAGCGTCTACAAGGGCGCTCCAGCAGGGGATATCGACGGCATGACCGGCAGCAAGGCCGCTGTCGAGCCTGAAGGTGCTGACGGCCTGCTCAGTGGTGGCTCCAAAGTACTTGTCGGTGACTTCGGCGGCATCAATCGTGTAGCCGAGCTGCAGGAGACGAGACTGCACGTCTTCGACGGCTGCTCCTTGCATGCCCGTTGTAATAGGTTCCATGAACGAACCCCTTTCGGCGTACCATTCGTACTATTTGAGCGTCTGTCGGATAGACAACGCAAAGGGATGCATAAACATGCACTCAACAGTGTAGCAAGTTGTGCCTAAATACGCTGCTGACAGGTTTTATAACCCCCGTTAGTTAAGGCGCTCCACAAAGAAATCTGCCATGGAGAGGAACAGCTCGCGTGCGTGCGGATCAAGCTCAACGTTCTCGATGGCCGCTTTGGCCTTAGCGGTCAGGTCGAGCGCGTAAGTGTGGGCGTAATCGATGGAGCCGGTCTCCTGGAAGATCTCCACGGCGCGTGCGAGCTGCGCGGGATTATCGGTGCCTGAGGAAAGAATCGCCTCGACCTCGTCGTGGTGGCGCTCATCAGAGAGGGCGTGTACGGCGACAAGCGTGCGCTTGCCCTCGGTGATGTCGGTGCGGAAGTCCTTGTTGGCGGCTTCCTTAGTGCCGACAAGGTTGAGCAGGTCGTCCTGAATCTGAAAGGCAAGGCCCGTGTGCAGGCCAAAGGCGCGCAGCGCTTCGATTTGCTCATCGTTGCCGCCGCCGATAATGGCTCCGGCGGCAAGCGGCGTGGCTCCGCTGTAAAACGCGGTCTTGTGCGTCGCCATGTCCAGGTAGTCATCAACCGAGATATCAAAGCGCCCGTCGCGGACCCAACCCAGGTCGAGTGCTTGACCCTCGATGGTGCGGACGATCATCTCGGTAAGCTCGTGGAGCACGCGCAGCTTCACGTCGGACTCCAGCGTAGGGTCGTCGAGAACCGTCTTGGTGACCATGGTGAGCGCCAGGTCGCCACAATTGATGGCAAGGCCCGTGCCCTCGGTAAGGTGCATGCAGGGCTTGCCTCGACGAAGCTGTCCGTTGTCGGCGATGTCGTCGTGGATCAGCGCGCCCGACTGGAAATGCTCGATGGCTGCCGCGGCGCTGCGGGCGCTCTCAAAGCTACCGCCCACTGCGGTTGCGGCGAGCATGCAGATAAGCGGGCGGTGGCGCTTGCCGGCGTTGGCCGTAAAAGCCGAGAGCGGCGCATACAGGTAGCGCTCGATATCGGCAGAGGTCGCCTGTCCGTCAAAGAACGTGGCCAGATAGTCGTTAATCTGGTCAAAGTGCTGGGCTAAAAAGCTGGTAAACGGACTGGACACGGGTTCTCGCATTCTTTCTGAGGTTGCATTGATGCAATATGCAGACAACATATTGCCACATCAGGGCGTTTGGCGCGGCAGTTTTGGCGATTTAGGACAACGGGCGTGCGTTTGATGGAGTGTGCCTAAATCAGCCTAAAATGCTCGAGCGCCGCAACGACACCGTCGTGATCGACGGTGTCGGTCACGTAATCGGCCTTATCCTTGAGATAGTCCGGCGCATTGCCCATGGCGATACCGACATCGACGGCGTTCATCAGCGAGACGTCATTGCTGGCGTCGCCAATGCCGTATACGGTTCCGTGGTGGGGGTCGAGGGCGTCGAGTACAGACTGGATGCCCCCGCGCTTCGTGCATTCGCGGGGCGAGATTTCGGTTACCTCGAGTTCGAGCTCGTTAAAGCACAGCAGCGGCTCAAGTGCCTTATCTTGAGCGATGTGGTTGGCGAGCGATGTAGACATCAAGATCTTGTAGACACTGTAATGTTGCAGCTGCGTGACTGCGTCGCCCAGGGTGCGCGCGTATCCGGGAGCATCGGGCGCATCGGCACTCATGCGCACGACGCCGTTGAGGCCCTCAAAGCGGATGACCTCGCCCGATTGCTCAAGGTAGGGGGCAAGACGCTGCAGCATACTGGGCGTCATCGACAGATCGCGAATTGCGTGTCCGTTGATCTCGGCGTAACCGCCCGCAAGACAGACGATGCCGGTCCAAGGCAGCTCAAGAAGTTTGGGGTGGATGCAGCTGAGGGTACGTCCCGTGCAGATAAAGGCCATGTTGCCGTTGGCGACAAACTCGCGGATTGCCTGCGAAACCGCCTCGTTGGGATAGGGGGAGAGGTCCCGCTCGTCTTCGGGAAGGTCTTGGGCGAGCCTGGGGTCTTGCCAGGCGAGCGTTCCGTCGATATCGAAGAAGCAAATATCGCCGCGCTTATGGGCTGCGCTGGCGGCAGGGGAGGCCGAGGTGGTGGGCACAAATTCCGGCTCGAGGCCCATGATCTGGTCAAAATGCTCTTTAACGCGGGGAACGGAGATGCCGATGACCACCTGGGCGGTCTTGTCCGTAATGATGAGGCCCTTGGCGCCCACCGCGACAAACGACGCGTTATCTGCAACGATGGAAGGGTCTGCGACCTCGACGCGCAGGCGCGTGGCGCAGTTGGTTGCGCCCACAATATTGCCAACGCCACCTAAAAGCTGAATTACCCGCTCAGCGAGGACGTGATCTTGATCGGATCGACTATTGACCTCGTCATTGGGAGATTGCTCTTTGGCAAAGCCGCTTTCCGTTAAACGATCGATTGCCGCGCGATTGGCAACATGATCCTCGCGGCCCGGCGTCTTAAGGTCATAGACCAAGATGAGTGCTCGAAAACTAACAAAAAAGATGAGGCTAAAGGCAAGGCCGATACCGAGCGCCAAAAGATAGGCACCGGCATGCGTGCGCATGAGCGGAATAAAGTTGAAGGCTGCCATCTCAATCAGGCCGCCCGAGAAGATGCCGACGATGCCAAAGAGATTCATGGTTGTGGCAAGGCAAGACGATAAGACGGCGTAGAGCAAAAAGAGCCCGGGGTGGGTGAACATAAAGAGAAACTCGAGTGGCTCGGTAACGCCGCAAACCACCGAGGCGACGATGGCGGGCAAAAGGATGACCTTAAGGCCGGCGCGGCGCTCTGGTTTTGCGGTGGAGTAGAACGCGGCTGCGATGGCGGGAAGGCCAAAGAGCTTGACCCAGCCGGTGGCGGTAAAACCGGCCCACGGCGCAAGTTCATTAAGGGGGCGCGTGCTATGGGAGAGGATGGGGAGCAAGCTGCTCCACGTGGCGTAGATGCCGTCGTTAATGACCAGGTTGTCGTAGTAGATCGGCATGTAGAGCAGGTGGTGCAGCCCCATGGGCTCGAGCGCTCGCTCCAAAAGCACAAAGATGCCCACGCCAAAGGGGCCGACGCTCGTAAGTGCATGGCGCAGCGTTTCGGTCATTGCGTATACGGAGGGCACGATGGCGGCCGAGATAGCGGCAAGGGCAAACACGGCAAAAAAGCTGATGAGGTAGACCAGCGAGGAGCCCGAGAAGGTGCCGAGCCAATCGGGAACCTTGGCATCGTAGAAGCGGTCATGGATGGCGACGACGGTTGCCGATACCGCCAGCGGGCCGATAATGCCGGTGTCGAGCGTCTTGATGCCGTCGATGATGGTGATGCCGCTAGCGGAGGTCAAAGACGACGGGTACTTAAGTCCAAGATTGTCTCCGCTCAGCTTAATGATCTCGCTCAAAAAGAAGCAGTAGGCAAAATAGGCGACGAGAGCCTCGAGGCAGCAACGAGCCGGTTGTTTTTGGGCAAGACCGATGGGCAGCGCTACGGCAAAAAGGAGCGGGAGGCGTTTAAAGACCGTCCACGAGCCGCGCTGGATGATGGTCCAAAAAGCGTACCAAGGGGTTCCGTATACGGCGAGATCGCCGACGATGTCCGCAGTCGTTGCGAGAGCGGAGACGCCGACCATGAGGCCTGATATAGAAAACAGCATGGCGGGCGCGAACATTGCCCCGCCAAAGCGTTGGATTTTTTGCAGCATGTTCTGCCTTCCGAATATCGAGGCGCGTTGCGCGTGGGGAAACGTTTAAACAATGGATTCATTGTAGAGGACCAGACGATTGTCGTACCGGCAGTTTTGAGCGAAACCGATTTGGGCATGACAGAAACCGTCAACGGTTAAATCCTGTCGCTTTACCGATATTCGGTTTAAACAACTTTAAGAAATGCTATCGTGCCTAGCCGGAAATGAATAATGTAGAGGTGAAACAATGCCAAAAGCGATATACGAAGGAATCTACCGAGAAATACGCTCGCGCATCATTAATGGGACCTATGCGTTTCAGGAGATGCTGCCAACCGAAGCCGAGCTGACCGCGGAGTTCGGATGCACTCGCAATACCGTCCGTCGCGCCTTGGGTATGCTGGCCGACGGGATGTTTGTGCAGCCCATACACGGCAAGGGCGTGCGCGTTATTTGGCTTAAGGGCGAAACCGACATGTTGGGCGCACTCGAAGAGGTTGAGTCGTTTGGCGAGTTTGCAAAGCGCAACAATGCCGTTGCATCGACGGACGTTAAGTCTTTCGAACATCTGGTTTGCACCGAGCAACTCTCTCGTCACCTGGGCTTTAAGGTGGGCGAGGAGTTGATTCGCGTAGTGCGTGTCCGAAGCCTCAACGGCAACGCGCGCCAAGTGGACCATGGCTATTTTTTGGCGTCGATCGCCAAGGGCCTGACTCCCGAGATCGCGGCAGATTCTATTTACGGCTATCTGGAGCACAAGCGCGGTGTCAAAGTGATGGCGAGCCGTCGTACGGTGAGTGTCGAGCTCGCCAACGATGAGGACTGCAGCTATCTTGACCTCGGCAAATACAACTGCGTTGCCGTCATGGAGAGTCAGTCGTACACCTCGGATGGCATCTTGTTTGAGGTGACGCACACTCGCACACACCCCGAGATCTTCCATTACCGCGTCAATTCCAAGCGATAGCCGGCTAGCTCGCAGCCTGACGAGACTCATGGCCTCAAAGAGAAAACGCCCGGTCAAACCGACGGTACATCGGCTTGACCGGGCGTTTTCTCTGCATTCGATAACAAATAATTGTTTATACAAAACTTGTCAAGTATCAAGTTGAAATTACCGTTCACCGATGTTTTTCTACCGCTCTAGTAATACTTGTTCAAACAACTAGCCAAATAGCGTATTGTACAAATCAGCAAAAGGGGCAAAGTCCCCGAGCCAATCTCCGAAGGCGGCGGCAAAGGGTGCCGCCACGGTGTGAAAGGGTGGATTGTAATGAAGAACGAAATGAGCAGAAGGCAGTTCCTGGGCTTTGCTGGTTCCGCGGCTGCGGTTCTTGGTCTGGGTCTCGTGGGCTGCGGTGGTTCTGCCGGCTCCGGCTCCTCTGCTTCTGGTGACGCTGCCGAGGTCTACTTCCTCCAATTCAAGCCCGAGGTCGACAAGGAGTGGAAGGAGATCGCCAAGGCCTATAAGAAGGAGAAGGGCGTCGAGGTCAAGATCGTGACCGCTGCCTCCAACACCTACGAGGAGAAGCTCAAGTCCGAGATGTCCAAGAGCTCCGCTCCGACCCTGTTCCAGGTCAACGGCCCCACCGGCCTTAAGAACTGGAAGGATTACTGCGCCGACCTGTCCGATACCAAGCTCCGCGGTGAGCTCATTGACGACTCCCTGGCTCTGCAGTCCGATGGCAAGGATCTGGGTATCGACTGGGTCCAGGAGAGCTACGGCATCATCTACAACAAGCAGCTGCTCGAGAAGGCTGGCTACAAGGCCGAGGACATCAACTCCTTCGACAAGCTGAAGGCTTGTGCCGACGACATCCAGGCCCGCAAGGACGAGCTTGGCATTGAGGGTGCCTTCACTTCTGCTGGCATGGATGACTCCTCCAGCTGGCGCTACACCACCCACCTCGCCAACCTCCCGCTCTACTACGAGTTCGAGAAGGAGCACAACCAGGAGGACGACGAGATCAAGGGCGAGTATCTCGACAACTTCAAGCAGATTTTCGACCTGTACATCACCGACTCCACCTGCGATCCTTCGCAGCTTGCCTCCAAGACCGGCGACGACGCCACCAACGAGTTCGCAACCGGCAAGGCCGTCTTCTATCAGAACGGCTCCTGGGCCTACGCTGACCTCACCAAGGCCGGCATGACCGACGATCAGATTGGCATGATGCCCATCTACATCGGTGTCGACGGCGAGGAGAACCAGGGCCTGTGCTCCGGCGGCGAGAACTACTGGTGCGTCAGCTCCCAGGCTTCCGAGGATGCCCAGAAGGCCACCGAGGACTTCATGTATTGGTGCGTCACTTCTGACACCGCCACCAGCATCATCGCTGACAAGATGGGTCTGACTGCCCCGTTCAAGAGCGCCAAGGAAACCACCAACGTCTTCTCGCAGCAGGCCGTCGCCATGGCCAAGGACGGCAAGAAGACCGTCGCTTGGGACTTCGTCTACATCCCCTCCGAGGAGTGGAAGAAGAACCTCAAGCAGGCTCTGATCGCCTATGCTGCCGACAACAGCAAGTGGGACGGCGTCAAGAACGCCTTCGTCGATGGCTGGAAGACCGAGAAGGCTGCTTCCGAGTAAGTAGTTGCTGCCCAAGCTATCTGATTAGCGACAGGGGGCGGGCAGACGTTGGTTTGCCCGCCCCCTGCATATTGAAAGGACCCTTCTATGGGCAAAGCACTCAAGCGCTGGTGGCCGCTCTTTATGCTGCCCACGTGCCTGGCGTTTATGATCGGGTTCGTGATTCCCTTTATCCAGGGCTTCTATCTCTCGTTCTGCCAGTTTATTACCATCAACAATACGCACTTTGTCGGTATCGAGAACTACGTGCGCGCACTGTCCGATCCGCAGTTTGCCACGTCGTTCTTCTTTACCGTGGCGTTTGCCTTCCTGTCGACGGTGCTCATCAACGTGATCGCCCTCGCCATCGCGCAGGCGCTCACCCGCAAAGCGCTCAAGGGCACCAATATCTTCCGTACGATCTTCTTTATGCCTAACCTGATCGGCGGCATCGTGCTGGGCTACATTTGGCAGATTCTGATCAACTGCCTGCTCTCCAATGTGGGCGCCCAGCTCATCGCCCTTAACTCTGCTGCTGGCTTCTGGGGCCTTATCATCCTGACCCTGTGGCAGCAGGTCGGCTACATGATGATCATCTACATCGCTGGTCTGCAGTCCATTCCGTCCGACTACATCGAGGCCGCCAAGGTCGACGGTGCCACGGCATGGCAGACGTTTTGGAAGGTTAAGATCCCTAACCTGATGCCGACCATCACCATCTGCCTGTTCCTGTCTATCACCAACGGCTTTAAGCTGTTCGACCAGAACCTCGCCCTTACCGGCGGCGCCCCCGCGCACTCCACCGAGATGCTCGCCCTGAACATCTACAACACGTTCTATTCGCGTGCCGGTATCGCATGGCAGGGCATCGGTCAGGCCAAGGCGGTTATCTTCTGCATCCTGGTCGTAGCCATCTCCATGATTCAGCTTAAGGCCACGAGGTCCAAGGAGGTGCAGCAGTAATGAAACGCGATAAGGTTATCAACCGCGCGCTCTCGATTTTCTTTACGATTCTGTCGCTCGCGTGGATCTACCCCGTGTTCATGATTGCGCTTAATTCTTTTAAGAAAGCGACCGCAATCAGCACCACCACGGCATTCGATCTGCTCACGCCCGAGACGTTCAACGGCCTCGCAAACTACATGCACGCCCTTAACGAGCAGGGCTTTGCCCCGGCATTTATGTACTCGCTCATCATCACGGTCACGTCGGTCGTGCTGATCTTGGTGTGCTGCTCCATGTGCGCTTGGTACGTGGTTCGTGTCAACAACAAGATCTCGAACTTCTTCTATTACCTGTTCGTGTTCTCGATGGTCGTGCCGTTCCAGATGCTCATGTTCACGCTGTCCAATTTGGCGGACCGCATCGGCTTCAACACGCCGTTCAACATCTGCTTTATCTACCTCGGCTTTGGCGCGGGCCTGGCGGTCTTTATGTTCGCCGGTTTTGTAAAGAACATCCCGCTCGAGATCGAGGAGGCGGCCATGATTGATGGCTGCAACCCGGTCCAGGTGTTCTTTAAGATCGTCCTTCCCATCATGAAGCCCACCTATCTTTCGGTCGGCATCCTCGAGACCATGTGGGTCTGGAACGACTATCTGCTGCCCTACCTTACGCTCGACTCCACCAAGTACAAGACCATTCCTATCTTGATCCAGTACTTCCGCGGCGGCTACGGCCACGTCGAGCTCGGCCCCATGATGGCCTGCATCATGATGGTCGTTATCCCCATCGTCATCATGTACATCCTCTGTCAGAAGTACATCATCGACGGCGTGGTGGCAGGTGCCGTCAAGGGCTGATGCCGTAACTGTTTTGCAAGTTTTGGCGGCGTCCCTCAGCGCGGCGCCGCGTATCGAAAGGTAAAGACATGGCCGAGATTGTTCTCAAACATGTTCAGAAGGTGTATCCCAACAACGAGTCAAAAAAGAAGGGCTTCTTTGGCAAAAAGAAGAAGACCGAGGAGAAGAAGCACAACCTCAAGGTTACCGAGGACGGTGTGCTCGCTGTAGAGGACTTCAACCTCACCGTTCACGACCAGGAGTTCGTCGTCCTCGTTGGCCCCTCTGGCTGCGGTAAGTCCACGACGATGCGCATGGTCGCCGGCCTGGAGGACATTACCTCGGGCGATGTGCTCATCGACGGCAAGCGTGTCAACGACGTGGCGCCCAAGGACCGCGACATCGCCATGGTGTTCCAGAGCTACGCTCTGTACCCCAATATGACGGTGTACGAGAACATGGCATTTACGCTCGAGCTCAAGAAGGTTCCCAAGGACGAGATCGACCGCAAGGTTCGCTCTGCTGCCGAGATTCTGGGCATTACCGAGTACCTCGACCGTAAGCCCAAGGCGCTCTCCGGCGGCCAGCGCCAGCGTGTCGCTATCGGCCGCGCCATCGTGCGTGACCCCAAGGTCTTCCTGATGGACGAGCCGCTGTCCAACCTGGACGCCAAGCTTCGTAACCAGATGCGTGCCGAGCTCATTAAGCTGCGCCACGAGATCAAGGGCACGTTCATTTATGTTACTCACGACCAGACCGAGGCTATGACCCTCGGTGACCGTATCGTGGTCATGAAGGACGGCGTTGTCCAGCAGATCGCCACGCCGCAGGAGGTCTTCAACCATCCCGCGAACATCTTCGTCGCCGGCTTCATCGGCGTGCCGCAGATGAACTTCTTCGATGCCCAGCTGGTGCGCTCGGGCAACGGCTTTACCGTCAAGACCGAGGATATGAACGTGGCGCTCGCCCCCGAGACCTGCGCTCAGCTTGCCCTCAACTGGGACGGCGGCGACGTGAAGGAGATTACGGCCGGCGTGCGTCCCGAGCAGATCCTGCTTGCCGACAAGGGCGAGGAGGGCGCGCTCCAGGGTACCGTCGAGGTGACCGAGCTCATGGGCTCGACCGAGCATGTCCACGTGACCGCTCCCGACGGCCAGTTTGTCCTGATTATCCCCGTCGTCGACCTCGAGGCCAAGGGCGCGCTCAAGGCTGGCGACACCATCTGGTTCAAGTTCGAGAAGAACGCGACCCACCTCTTCGATAAGGTCTCTGGCAAGAACCTTATCTAGGCCCGGTGCATCCAGGCCCTCCCTTTGGGCGACTGCGGTATTGCCATCCTTTTGCCGCGGTCACATATAAGGCTCCCCTCCCGTCCACTGGGCGAGAGGGGAGCCTTTCTTTGTGTTGGGGCTGTCTGACCGGTCGTTTGTCTCGATCTGTAACGGGTGAGGCTGATTTCGGACGTTAGATGTTACAGATCGAGACGGTTCCGCTGAGCTAACCATTTCATCTAAATCTGTAACACCAAAGGTGAATTTCAGCTGCTAGATGTTACAGATCGAGATAAACCCAAGGGGAGGGGCCGGTATGTCTCAATCTGTAACAGCTGGGACCGTTTTTACCGAGTAGTTGTTACAGATCGAGATTGTTTGGCCGAGTTGGGTCGCAGGGTAACGTGCGGGCACAAAAAACGGAGCCGTGTTGCCACGACTCCGCTTTCAAGAGGATGGGTAAGGGAAGCGAAATTAGTTCAGGTGCCAGATCTCGTCGTTGTACTGGGAGATGGTGCGGTCGGACGAGAAGGTGCCGGCGTTGGCGATATTGATGAGCGCCTTGCGCATCCAGGCGTCCTGGTCCTCGTAGTCGGCCAGCACGCGCTCCTTGGTCTGGATGTACTCCTCAATGTCGAGCAGGGCCATAAACCAGTCCTTGCCCTTAATGTCGTCGTGCAGGCGCTGCAGGCGCTCGGCATTGCCGGTCGCCATAAAGGCCGGGTTGGTGATGAAGTCCACCAGCAGTTTAATGCCGGGCTTGCGGTAGAGCACACCGGCGTCATAGGTGCCGTTGGCATAGAGCTGCTCGACCTGTTTGGACGAGGCGCCAAAGGTATAGATGTTCTCGTCGCCCACGAGCTCGGCAATCTCCACGTTGGCACCGTCGAGCGTGCACAGGGTTAGGGCGCCGTTGAGCATGAACTTCATGTTGGAGGTGCCGCTCGCTTCCTTGGAGGCCAGGCTGATCTGCTCGGAGATATCAGCGGCGGGGATCACGCGCTCGGCGGCGGTGACGTTGTAGTTCTCGATCATGACAACCTGCAGGTAGGGAGCCACGTCGGGGTCGTTTGCAATCCACTGCGACAGCGTCAAGATCAGATGGATGATGTCCTGCGCGATAGTGTAGGCAGGCGCCGCCTTGCCGCCAAAGATGATGGTGACGGGGTGCTTAGGTCTGTTGCCGTTCTTGATATCGAGGTACTTCCAGATGATGTAGAGCGCGAGCATCTGCTGGCGCTTGTACTCGTGGATGCGCTTGACCTGGACGTCGATGATGGCGTTGGAGGGAATGGTCACGCCCTGCTCGAGCGCCATGAACTGGCGCATGATGGCCTTGGCCTCGACCTTGGTGGCGGCCAGGCGCTCAAGAACGTCCTTGTCGTCGGCGAACTTGGCGAGTTTGCTCAGATCGCCGGTGCTGCGCCAGTCGGTGCCGATCACATCGTCGAGCAGGCTGGCGAGTGCGGGGTTGGCCCCATGAATCCAGCGGCGGAAGGTGATGCCGTTGGTCTTGTTGGAGAACTTCTCAGGATAGATCTCGTAAAACGGATGAAGCTCGGTGTCCTCCAGGATCTTGGTGTGGAGGGCGGCTACGCCGTTGATGGAGAAGCCAAAGTGGATGTCCATGTGGGCCATGTGGACGGTGTCGTGCTCGTCGATGATGGCGACGCGCGGGTCATCGTGCTCGGCTTTCGCGATCTCATCGAGCTTGACGATAATGTCGGCGATGGCAGGGGAGACCTTCTGCAGGCTGGCGAGCGGCCACTTCTCGAGCGCCTCGGCAAGAATCGTGTGGTTAGTGTAGGCGACCATGGAGCGCACGATGGTAACGGCCTCGTCAAACTCGATGTCGTGCTCGGTGGTGAGCAGGCGGATGAGCTCGGGGATGACCATGGTGGGGTGCGTGTCGTTAATTTGGACCACGGCGTAGTCGGCCAGATCGTGCAGGTTGCTGCCGCGCTCGACGGCCTCGTCGATCAGGAGCTGGGCGGCGTTGCTCACCATGAAGTACTCCTGATAGATGCGAAGTAGGCGGCCCTGCTCGTCGGAATCGTCGGGGTAGAGGAACAAGGTGAGGTTCTTGGCGATCTCGGTCTTGTCGAAGTCGATGGAACTGCCGGGGACCAGGCTGTCGTCGACGCTCGCCAGGTCGAACAGGCGCAGGCGATTCTTGGTGGGCTGGCCGTAACCGGGCACATCGATGTTGACGAGCTTGGAGGTAACGGCAAAATCGCCGAACTCGACGGTGTAGGAGCGGTCATCGTCGACTAGGATGTCCTGCTCACCGAGCCACTCGTCGGGGACGGCCTTCTGCTGGTTGTCGACAAAGCGCTGACGGAACAGACCGTAGTGATAGTTGAGGCCCACGCCATCGCCGGTCAAGCCCAGCGTGGCGATGGAATCCAGGAAGCATGCGGCCAAGCGGCCCAGGCCGCCGTTGCCGAGTGACGGCTCGACCTCGAATTCCTCGATCTTGTTGAGGTCGTGGCCTGCGGCGGTGAGCTGGTCCTTAACCTCGTCGTAGATGCCAAGGTCGATCATGTTGTTGATGAGCAGCTTGCCGATCAAAAATTCGGCGGAAATGTAATAGAGCTTTTTCTTGCCGTTGTTGAGCGGGCAGGCGGCGGAGCGCTCCTGCACGAGTTTGACCAGCAGCTTGTAAATGCGACGGTCGTCGAGCTGCTCGAGCGAGGTGCCAAAAGACTGCTCGGCGAGTTCCATGAGGTTAATTTGGGGCATGTTTTCTCCTGTGATGGGTTGTTTCATGTCTGCAATTCATAAGAAGCCCGCGCGAGGGGATTGGGGTGGCCTCGCGCGGGAAAAGCAAGCGCGTCCGCACGGTGGGGAGGGGCCGGGCGCGGTAGCTCCTATTGAGGAAGCTCGATTTCGGCTTCCGACGGGATGCGGAAGTAGGTCTCGGTCCAGTCGGTGAGTTTGTGCTCGAGCTCGCGGGTGATGGCGCCGTCGAGCATGCGCCAGGTCCAGTTGCCGCCCAGCGTGGCAGGGGTGTTGATGCGCGCCTCGTTGCCCAAGTTGAGCAGGTCCTGCATGGTGTAGATGCACGTGTCGCTCACGCTGGCGGCGATGGTGCGATTGAGTGCATCTGCCATGGGTTCGCCGGCCTGCTGATGGGTGTACAGGGCTGCCTGCTCACGCTGACGCGGGGTGGCCGTTCCCTCAAACCAACCGCGCGCCGTCTCGTTGTCGTGGGTGCCCACATAGGCGACGGTGTTGGCGATGTAGTTATGCGGCAGGTAGTACGAGTTGGCACCCTCAAAGGCAAACTGCAGGATTTTCATGCCGGGGAAGCCCGAGTTGTCGCGCATGTCGATGACGCCGGGGGTGAGGAAGCCCAGGTCCTCGGCGATGATGGGCAGCGTGCCGAGCTTTTCCTCGAGCGTCTTGAAGAACTTGAGGCCGGGACCCTGCGTCCACGAACCGTAGGACGAATCGGGCGAGGAGAACGGCACCTCCCAATAGGCCTCGAAGCCGCGGAAGTGATCCAGGCGGATGACGTCGTACATGTCGAGGGCGGCGCGAATGCGGCCCTCCCACCAGGAGAAGCCGTCGGACTCCATGGCGTCCCAGTCGTAGATGGGGTTGCCCCAGTACTGGCCGGTGGCCGAGAACTGGTCGGGCGGCGTGCCGGCGACGCTCACGGGATTGCCGGCGGCGTCGATCTTAAAGAGCTCAGGCGTCGCCCACATCTCGACGGAGTCACGCGAGACATAGATGGGCAGGTCGCCGATGATGAGAATGTCGCGCTCGTTGGCATAGGCCTTGAGACGGCTCCACTGGCGATCGAAGAAGTACTGCGTCATCTGGTGGTAGAGCATACGCGCCGGATGGTCGGCGCAGACCTTGGCGGAAGCCTCGCCGCGGGTGCGGAGCTCCGCAGGCCACTCCCAAAACGCCTTGAGACCGCACTCCTCTTTGACGGTCATGAACTCACAGTAGGGGATGAGCCAGTCCTCGTTGGCCTGGATAAAGTCATCGAAATCGGCCGGCTTGTCGGCAGCAAAGCGCTCAGCGGCTCGGTCGAGAATCTGACGGCGGCCACCAAAGATGGCACCGTAGTCGACATTGCTGGGGTCGGATCCCAGATACACGCCATCGATATCGCGCTGCTCCAGATACCCTGCCTCGATAAGCTCGGCAAAGTCGATAAAGTTGGGGTTGCCTGCGCGGGCCGAGAACGACTGATAGGGCGAATCGCCATAGCTGGTCGTCGTAAGGGGCAGAATCTGCCAGTAATGTTGTTTGCACGAGGCGAGAAAATCGACGAAGTCGTAGGCATTCCAGCCAAAGCCGCCGATTCCGTATGGTCCGGGCAGAGATGAGACGGGCATGAGGACGCCGCTTGCACGCTCCATGAATGCGCTCACCAACCTTCTTGTTGTGGGGTTGGACTGCCGATGGGTGTGCAGTCCGCCTCCGATGTTCTGATTCGATACGCCTATTGTAAAACATGTTGTTTAAACATGTACAGGCAAGATAAAAAAGTTGGTCGATTTTCGGCGAATGGTTACATGCCATGAAAAAAAGCCCCGACCTCACAACGTGAGATCGGGGCAAGAGCGGTATGTAGGTTTTTGCTACTCGGCGTCGGCGAAGCCGTTGGGGTTGTGGCTCTGCCAGTTCCAGCTATCGCGGCACATGTCCGCGATGTCGTACTGGGCCTTCCAGCCCATCATGCGCTCGGCCTTGGAGGCATCGCACCAGTTGGCAGCGATGTCGCCGGCGCGGCGCTCGCGGATCACGTAGGGCAGCTCCTTGCCACAAGCCTTGGAGAAGGCGGCGACGACCTCGAGTACCGAGGTGCCGGTGCCGGTGCCCAGGTTAAAGATCTCGACGCCGGTTTTGCCGTTCATCCAGTTAAGGGCGGCAACGTGACCAGAGGCCAGATCGCACACGTGGATGTAGTCGCGCACGCCGGTGCCGTCGGGGGTGGGGTAGTCGTTGCCAAAGACCTGAACGGCCTCGAGCTTGCCCACGGCGACCTGGGCGACATAGGGCACCAGGTTGTTGGGGATGCCCTTGGGGTCCTCGCCGATCAGACCCGACGGATGGGCGCCGATGGGGTTGAAGTAACGGAGCAGCACGACGTCCCACTCGGGGTCGGCGGTGTGGACGTCCATAAGGATCTGCTCGATCATCCACTTGGTCCAACCATAGGGGTTAGTCGCGGGCTTCTTAGGATCCTCCTCGGTGACGGGCGGGTTGTCCGGGTCGCCGTAGACGGTCGAGGAGCTCGAGAAGATGATGGACTTGCAGCCATGGTTGCGCATGACGTCGATGAGCACCAGGGTGTTCTCGATGTTGTTGTGATAGTACTCGACGGGCTTGCTCACTGACTCGCCGACGGCCTTAAAGCCGGCAAAGTGGATGACGCGGTCGATCTGATGGGTATCGAAGATCTTGTTCATCGCATCGCGGTCGAGCACGTTGGCCTCGTAGAAGGTGAGGTTCTTGGCGGCCTCGTCGCCCACGATGGTCTTGACGCGGTCGACGGCGACGGCGCTGGAGTTGGAGAGATCATCGACGATGACGACCTGGTAGCCACCCTCGAGCAGCTGAACGACGGTGTGCGAGCCGATAAAGCCGGCGCCACCGGTAACGAGGACACAGGTGTCTTTGGGGTCGAGTGCTTTGGACATGTAGTCTCCTATCGAATCAGGAACACTTCTTCAGGGGAGTATAGCGCAGGCAGGGACGCCCAAATCGTGCGCTGTAGGAAAAGCAGAGGATTGTGCTAACGTACTCATAGAAGAGCTTGCGTACGCATAACCTGATCTTTGACATTTGCTTACGAGCCGCTGACCTTGTAGTTTCCTGCCGTTCGTGGAAATCGTTGGGACGCGCCATATGTACGCTAATATGTATGAGTTGAGCGACATATAAATAAGCATGTAACGGAGTACATATGTCACCAAACAGCGATTCCATCCTTTCCCAGGAGCTCTCGCGCCGCACTGCCCTCAAGGCCCTGTTCGGCGCCGCTTCTGCGGCAGTTCTTTTTGGCCTGCCCGCTCGCGCCCATGCGGCGGAGGCTTCCAAAGAAACCACCGATAAACTGAATGCCGCCCAGGCCCAGCTCGACGAGGTTCAGGCCCAGCTCGACAGCATCGCAAATGAGTATGCGGCGCTGGCCAACAAGAATGCCCAGACCCTCAACGACATCGAGAATGTCCAGGGCAAGATTGACGACACGCAGGCCCAGATCGATGAAAAGAAGGCCGAGCTCAAGAAGAAGCGCAACGATCTTTCCGATCGCGTGGCCGCCAGCTACAAGTCCGGCGGCACGAACATCCTGTCGCTGCTGCTGGCCTCTGGCTCGTTTGAGGAACTCGTCGCCAACGCGCATTACGTTGAGAAGATCAACAAGAGCGACCGCGACGCCATCGAGGACATTCAGACCATCCAGGAAGAGCTCGATGCGCAAAAGACCGAGCTCGAGTCGCAGAAGGCCGACTTAGAGAAGCTCAAGGACCAGCAGACTGCCCAGATGCAGGACATGCAGGCCAAGCAGCAAGAAGTCCAGACCGTGCTGAACGGTCTTTCCGACGACGTCAAGGAGCTCATGGCTCAGCGCGATTCCGAGATCCTCGCTGCTGCCCAGGCTGAGGAGGCCGCTAGGAAGGCTGCCGCTGCCGCGGCTGCCGCGAACAAGAACAATTCCTACTCGGGTGGTTCGAGCTCGGGTGGTGGATCGTACGCGCCCGGAACTCCGCAGCAGAATGCCGGCTCGGGCAAGCAGCAGGCTGTCGTCAACGCGTGCTACTCCACGCCTTCGCCGGGTCAGAACTGGTGCGCGGCGTGGGTCACTAATGTCTTCCGTAACGCCGGCGTTGGCTACTTTGGAGGCAATGCGTGCGACATGTTTAACGCCTGGTGCTATAGCTCCGACCGCTCGGCGCTGCAGGTGGGCATGATCGTGGCCGATTCCTCGCACAGCGGCACGGGTGCTCCGGGCCTTATCTACGGTCATGTGGGTATCTACGTTGGCGGCGGCATCGTTATGAGCAACGAGGGTGCCATTACGTCTAAGTCGCTCGATTCGTTCATTAGCTTTTATGGTACTGGCTCTGGCGTGCGCTGGGGCTGGCTCGGCGGTATTGCACTGTCGTAACGGCGGTTTGGTCCGGGACAGTCCGAGAGGCATAAGGTTGCCTGCTCGGGCAGTCCTGCTCGCACGGAGAGCACATTAAGTGCTCTCCGGCTCGTGCGGAACTCGCGATCAACCTTATGCCTCTCGGACTGTCCCGGCCCTCTCGGGTCCTGAGCGCGACACACCGGACTGGGTTATCTGAATAAATATGGTGAAGGCCCCTTTCGGGGCCTTCTTTGTTAAAGGAATTCGCCGACTCGGTGGACTTCGGGTTCTAGGTCTACGTTGAATTGGTCTTTGACGGTTGCCTGGATGTGGCGGATGAGTTCGTCGACGTCGGCTGCGGTGGCGTGGTCGGCGTTGACGATGAAGCCGCAGTGCTTCTCGCTCACCTGCGCGCCGCCAACGGCGTGTCCTCGCAGGCCGGCATCCATGATGAGTTTGCCGGCAAAGTAACCCTCGGGGCGCTTGAAAGTGGAGCCGGCGCTCGGCATGTCGAGTGGCTGCTTGTCCTCGCGGCGCTGGCGGTAGTTGTCCATGTCGGCCTTGATCATCGCGGCGTTGCCCGGAGCGAGGTTGAAGGTGGCAGAAAGAACGATAAAGCCGTCGTCGGCGATGCGGCTCTTGCGATAGCCCAGGTTGAGTTCGTCGACATCGAACTCGATGATGTTGCCGCTGCCGCGGGTGCCGTCGTCGAGCTGGCGAGCGGGTTTGTAGACGCGCACGGACTTTAGCACATCGGCCATGCAGGCACCGTAGGCACCGGCGTTCATGTAGCAGGCGCCGCCGACCGATCCGGGGATGCCCGAGATGGGCTCCATGCCGGTGAGACCGGCCTCGGCTGCCGCAGCGGCGACATCAGAAAGCAAGGCGCCGGCTGCCGCCGTGACGTGCGTGCCGTCGACCGTAATGTCGGAGAGTCCCTCGCCCAGCGCCACGACGACGCCGCGGATGCCCATGTCGCCGACGAGCAGGTCGGAGCCGTTGCCCACGATGGTGAGGGGCAGATCGCAGCGATAGCAGGTATCGAGCGTGGCGACGAGGCCCTGCTCGGTATCGGGCGTGACAAAGACGTCGGCCGGGCCGCCGATCTTAAACGTGGTGTGCTCGCGCATGGGCTCGCTCATCAGCACGTTGTCCTCGCCGGCAACGCCAGCAAGCGCGCACAGCAGGTCCTCGTTAAAAAAGTCATTCTCGTGCATACGAATATCCGCCTTTTGGTGGTCGTTGTCATCAATCGATTGCAATATACCCCACCCGGACGGATTTGGTGCGCTGGCGGCGATAAAACAGCCGTCTACCGGATTGATAAAGTGTTTATCACCGAGGTAGAGGGGTAGTCGCTATACTTTCAAGAGATTGCGCGTAAACCCGGAAGGAGCGAGATGGCCAACAAAGTCACCCTCAAGCAGATCGCCCAGGAGGTGGGGCTTTCCCCCTCGTCGGTCTCGCTTGTGCTCAATAATCGGCCTTGTCGCATCTCGGAAGAAAACCGCAAACTCATCAAGGAGGTCGCGGCGCGCAACCACTATGTTCCTAACCAGATTGCGCGTAGTCTGGTCATGCGCGAGTCGCGCACGCTGGGCCTTATCGTCCCTAACATCGAGAGCCGCTTTTTTGCCTCGCTCGCCGGTAGCCTGGAAAAGCGCTGTCGCGAGGACGGCTATGCGCTCTTCATTACCAGCTCGGGTGGAAGCGCCGATGACGATCTGGAGCTGCTGCGCCAGCTGGTAACGCGCGGCGTTGATGGCGTCTTCCTGGTCGTGGGCGACGAGTTCTCCGACGACCGCGCCCTGCGCGAAGAAGTCAGCCATCTGCCTATCCCTGCCGTGATGGTCGACCGTGCCATTGAGGGGCTCGAGTGCGACAAGGTGATGTTCGACCACGAGATGGGTGGCTACATGGCCACTCGCTATCTGATCGAGCAGGGCCACCGTCGCATTGCCTGCTTGGTTAACGCGCGCCGTTCCAATACGGGGCGTAAGCGACTTGCCGGCTATGAGCGCGCGCTGCGCGAGGTTGGCCTGCCTATCGACGCACGTTTGGAGTTTGAGAGCGAGTACTACATTCCGAGTGCCTACGAGGCCTCGGAGGCGGTGCTCGCAACTGATGCCACCGCCGTGTTCGCAAGTTCGGATAACATCGCCCTCGGTCTGCTCAAGCGCTTGCACGAGATGGGGAAGAGCATCCCGGGCGATATCTCGGTGGTGAGCTATGACAACTCGGCGGCCGACGTTCTCTTTGAGCCGGCGCTGACCGCGATTGAGCAGGATCCTGGTGTCCTTGCGGAGCATGCTTTTGGCTGCATGTCCAAGCGTCTTGCCGGTAGGGGCGGCAGGCGTGCCGAAGAGGTCGTCCTGGAGCCGGCGCTTATCGTTAAGGGCAGCGTGCTCGAACTTACCGAATGTAGCTAAGCGTACTTGTTTGTTTGCATAGATTGCATGCGGAGTGTCCGCTATTTGCCGGCAGGCACCCCGGCCCTCGTCCGTTAACTCTTCCGCTGGGCGAGCCTTAGACGCCGCGCACCGATAGGGTAAGGCAGCGGCTTGAAATTGGTGCTATATTCAGCTTGAGTTGTTTAATGCTAGTACGGGAGGCTGATATGGGGCTGTTCAAGAAGAAAAACCCGCAGGATGCCTTTGATCCCGATGTGTTTACCATCACGGATACGATTTTGGACCCACCGCGGTTTACGTTTTTGCCGGCTATCTACCAGGATGCCACGCGCCGCAAGTGGGCCGTGCATCAGCGCGGCGGCGAGCCGAAGATTTTTGACTATGCGGACGTGTTGCAGTGCGAAGTAGCCGAGGCGGGCGATCCGGAGGCCGAGGAAGTGGTCTCAAAACAGGAATTTGCCCAGCGTATCCTGGCAAATCCCGCTAAGGCGGCAAAAATGAATGCCGCCAAGCGTAATATGTGTCTTGGTATGGGCGTTGTTGTGGCGGTTCAGACGGGAAAAGACGAGGTTTCCAAATTAGAGATTCCCGTTATGACCGACGAAGTTAAACGCGATTCAAGTCTATATAAGTCGTATCGGAATGTCGCTGAGAAGATCAAGGCCGAATTTGATGCCATGGGAGGGCTGGCCTAATTTTGGCGGCATGCGTTTCTGAATGAGGAGTCTGTGCAATGGCAGGCGAATCTTATGCAATTCCCCCCAAAGATCGTGCTGTTGAGGGAATTCTCTGGTATATCCAGCACCATCAGCTTGCCGGCGGCGATCGCCTGCCGGCCGAGCGCGTGCTGTGCGAAGAGATCGGCGTTTCGCGTACGGCGTTGCGCGCCGGTATCACGCGGCTCATCTCGTGTGGAACGCTCGAGAGCCGTCGCGGATCGGGTACGTATGTGTGTCCTCCCAAGCCGCTGAATATCTTCCAGGAAACGTATAACTTTTCTGATGCTGTGCGGACTGCCGGCCTGCACCCCTTTTCTCGTCTGGTTTCCACCGGGACCATCGAGGCGGATGAGGCGCTTGCCGACAAGCTTGGGGTGTCTGTAGGCGCTCCTTTGCTCCGCATGCAGCGCGTTCGACTTATTGAGGGCGAGCCGGCGTCAATCGAGACGGCTCACGTTAACCTGTCCCTGTGCCCATCGCTTACCGAGCACGATTTTGAGTGCGAGAGCCTTTACGATGTCTTGCTCAAAGAAGGTGGCGTGCGTGTTGAGCATGGACGTGAGCATATTTCCATCTCGCGTTTGAATGCCGAAGAGGCCGAGCTGCTCCAGCAAGAAGAGGGAACGCCGGTGTTCTATGAGAGCTCGATCGAATTCGATAAGGACATGCGTTTTGTGGAGCATTGCAAATCGGTGATTTTGCCCACAAAGTTCCGCTTTGCCGATAACGGCGAAGAGAACGGCATGAGAAGCGTGGCAGGTGAACAATGGCTGAAACAGTAGATGCCACCCCGGTTTATATGCGCATTCGACGCCGCATCGAGGAGCGTATCGAGCGCGGTATATATCCCACGGGTTCCATGATTCCGTCCGAAAAAGACCTCGCCGAGGAATTTGGTACGACACGCTTGACCATCCGAAGTGCTGTCGATGAGCTGGTTCAGCGCGGGCAGATTCGCCGTGTTCGGGGAAAAGGTGCCTTTGTGGCGCAGAAAGTACCTGCTTTTTTTGAACGCACGGGCGGTTTTCGTGAATCGGTCCGTGCTTCGGGCGGCGAACCGTCCGTCCGCATCCTCGCGCGTTCCAAGCGTTATGCGGGCCCATACTACGCCGACCTGTTTGGCATCGCCGAGGACGACCTACTCTATTCCATTCGACGCCTGAACTGCAGAAACGGTAGCCCCGTATCGATTGAGACAGCGCTGATTCCCTGCCTGCTGTTCCCAACCATCGAAGATATTGACGTGTCGGTCTTCAGTTTGTACGAGACCTATGAGATGCTGGGCCGAAAGCCGGTCATGGCACAGGAAAAGCTCGATATCGAAGCGCTGGGCGCACGAGATGCCGGCCTCCTTGGACTGGAGCAGGGCGATCTTGCCTTGACGCTTGAGTGTGTGAGCTTCGATGCGAGCGGCCAGGCGATCGAGTACGTCAAGTCGTTTAACCGCGGTGATGCGGGTGGATATACCTATACGTACTAGCTGGTTTTTTGCATAACGGGCTGAAAAGCTGACGGAATTTTGATTCGTTGAGCAGGCTGCATATACAACCTTACAGGGCTCAAAATCGACCGTTCGCCGATGGGGATAAATTAATCGACAAAGAGGTATCAAAAAGCCGTAACCTGTAATTGTGATTGGTATCAAACACTAATGATTTGTTACGAGGTGAGACGATGAAGATGCTCGATTACGTTCAGCTTGCCCATGTGCGTATGGGGGAGAACCTCGAGCGTTCGTCTGAGCTGGTAGCGCAGCTCGTTGATATTTTCCAGTCCGGTTCTTTTGACGCACTGCGCGTCGTTGCTTCGGGTTCGTCGCGCCATGCCGCCGATTGCACCCGCGATTACCTGCAAGATGCGCTGCAGATGCAGGTGTCCGTTGTGACGCCCGAGGCCTTCGTCGATTTTGAACACACCTATCCGCAGCATGCGCTCAACATCGCCGTCTCGCAGAGTGGCTATTCGACCAATACGATTGCGGCGCTCGATTACATGCGCGCACACGATATGGCTGCAGTTGCGCTCACGGCAAACGTCGAGGCGCCCATCAAGGAGCACACTGACATCGTTCTTGACTACGGTGTGGGCGTCGAGTCGGTGGACTTTGTGACTCTGGGCGTTGAGGTTCTCGTTGAGTACCTGGTGCTCTTTGGTATTTACGGCGGTCAGGCGCGCGGAACGATTGACGCCAAGGGCGTTGCCCAGCGTCTTGACGACCTGCGCGAGGCTATCCATGCCAATGCCGTGATGTGCAAGACCGCCGAGGCATATGTCCAAGACCACATGCTCGAGCTTTCTGAGCACACGCCCGCCATGGTCGTCGGCAACGGCCCCAACTACGGTGTTGCCGAGGAGGCGGCGCTCAAGCTGAGCGAGACCATCAAGATTCCTGCCATGCATCACGAGGGCGAGGAGTTCGTTCACGGTCCCGAGATGCAGATCGTTCCGGGCTATCTGGTGTTTATCGTCGACGATCCGCAAGGGTCGGAGCGTCTTGCGAATATCGCCGATGCGCTATCGAACGTTACGGCAAAAACGGTGCTGCTCACGGCCCATCCCAAGGGTAGGGCTCACGAGGTTGCGGTGCCTCAGGTGGCTTCGCTGCTCAGCGCAATTCCCAATCTTGTGTTCTTCCAGACGATTGCGGCAATGATCGCCGAGCGTCTGAAGTCATGGGACGTGCACCCGTATCTCGATGCCGTCTCCAAGCAAATGGAGGTCAAGGCAGAGGGCTACGAAGAGTCAGTCAATGCGCTTAAGGCCAAAGCGGCCGAGTGTTACGGAATGTAAGCGGGTTTGATGCCCGTTGGCATGGGGGATGTGAAGACAACCCCAGAAAGGAGAGACAAATGAAGGAAACCGAGAAGATCGAGATCATGCATTTCGACCAGGAGGGCTATCTCGAGGACGGCAAGGCGCTCTACGAGACCGGCAAGAAGATGACCGCGCTCGCCGACAAGGTCGCCGACGAGGGCTACGACGCCGTGTTCCTGATGGGCGTCGGCGGCACCTGGGACGAGCTCATGCAGCTCGAGTACCTCA
>URXE01000016.1 GCA_900551815.1 uncultured Collinsella sp. | reverse complement strand
CGATGATGGCCTTCTTGCCCTTGAGGTTCTTCACCTCGTGGCGAGCGCCCTCACCAAAGTACAGATCGCGAGGATTGGTAAAACGTCCCATACTGTGCCTCCTAAACAAGCCCCTCTTAGACTTGCGTATATAACGGAGCACCCGATTGGCTCCGTTAGGACCGTTTTGCGCGTTGCCGGCGATGACAATGCGCGATGTCTGAACGTCTCAACGCTCAGACAAACACTATTTTACCGTTCTGGTTGGTCAGTTATTCACCTAAAGCCGATAATGATGAAACGTTTTTTCTATCCCTGAAGACCCTTGTGGGGCATTCATACTCCCAAGCTGGGCAAACGTTTTATCAGGGTTGACTACATATCCCGAGCAGGGCTGTGCCCCTCCAAAATGTGCCCCGTTCGCCGCCAAAAATCGACCGTTTACGGCACTGTGATACCACTCGGTCGTCCAAGGTGCCGACATTTGTGCGACATCCGTCTTCGTGGTGCAAAGGTGCAAGTCCAAGTGCGGCACCCCCGGTGTGCCACATGCGGGTAAACTAGAACTTTATATAGAGACATTTGAACCCTAACCGCAGCAAAGGAGGCCCCATGGCATTCGATCCCATTCAAGAGGATTGCCATCGCCTCGTTCTTGAGGCCTTGCGCCGCGACAATATTCCACTCACCGACGGCCCCGCCGTAGAGCGTCTGATGGAGCAATTCGCTCGCAACCCCGCGCCGCTCATCGTGCACGACCGCGACCGAGCTGGGCATCTGATCGCCAAGGTCGTCGAAGCTGTCGACTACCGCATCCCCTTTATCCCCGACGACGCCCAGGCAGAGCAAGAAGAAGCCGCAGCCGAGAACATGCTCCGCGAGGCAGCCGCGCTCGATCCGGCCAACTGGGATGCCCAGCGCATGCTGACGGCGCTCACCGCCGAATCCAACGAGGAATACGTACAGTATCTGGTGTCCAAGTGCGACGAGGTGGAGCACGATCTGGCGCTCAAGATCGCCTCGGCGCAGGACCCCTACGAGCGTGAGGCCGCAGGCGACCTGACCCGCCGTCCCTACCTGCGCTGGCTTGCCGCCTTGGCATCGCGCGCGCTCATAAGCGGCCGCTACCGCATGTCGCTGGATGCCGCGAATCGCAGCCTGGACTTTGCGCCCAACGACCCCGCCGGCGTCCGCCATACCGCGATGCTTGCCATGGCAAAGCTTGAATACCCTGCCGAGGAGCTCAAGCGATTTCGTTCCGCCCACTCCGTACCCTATCTCGCGAATACCCCGCTGCGCCGCCGCCCCAAAGATGCGGAGCGCGACCTGGACCCGTGGACGCTCATCGCGCTGATGAGCGCAGCCTGGCGCGAGCTGGATTACGAGGGCGCCGAGCACTACCTGCGCATCCTGGTGCGCTCATGCCCGCACGCAGCCGAGGCGCTCTACTTCCAAACCGAGTTTCCCGATGGCGTCTATGCTCGCGTCAACGTAGGTCCGGGCTCCACCGATGAGCTTGTCCTTGCCCTGTCCGAGGCGACGCCGGTGCTGCAGGAGGGCCTAGGCGCGCCCGACAACGCCAGCTTTGCCGCCTGGGTCGCCACCAACGACATCGTGCGCTCCCAGATCGACGAACGAATCCTGCGCGCGGCCGAACAGGGATTGCCGTTTAAGGGAGGAGACCTCTAATGGATCCGAGCGTCTACATCCCCGCCTATCTGGAGCGCACCTATCTGGCAGCGCACCCCGAACTCACCGATGCAGCACGCGAGCTTGTCCATAACGACATCAGCGCAAACCCTCACAAGTATGCGCAGACCGAGCATGCCCAAGCGTTGCTGTCCTATGCCGGCGTTCATCGTCATTTGCTTGACGAGCTTCGCCGCATCGAGGACATGGGCAGCGACGAGGAGTTTGAGCAGACGCGCAACCGCCTGTTCGACGATATGCGCGATGAGCTGCTCAAGATTGTTCGCGTCGATGCGCATGTCCTCGATGCCCAGCTGCTCGCCATCATCCTGGCCGACACGCCCGTCGATGCCTGCCTGGGCGACTTGATGAAGCTCGAGACGAGTACGGCCGACTACCTGCAACAGAGCGTGCCCGGGTTTGATATGGAGGCCCCACACTACTGGGCCAATAATGTTGTGGCCGACGGTGTCACCGCAGCAGACCTTACCGTGAGCGAGCCGGCGCTTATCGGCTGGTTTCACACGCTCGAGGCCATCTCGCAGCTGTGCATGGCGAGTGCTCGTTACCGCGCCGCCGCCAACTATGCCCGTCGCGTCCTTAAGGCAGAAGGCTATCCCACCCGGGCCGCCGGCACCGTGTTGCTTGCCCTCGCCCGCTTGGAAGACCAGGACGGTTTTTTTGCCCTGGCACATCAGCTCGAAGAACAGATGGGGGCAGACGCACTCGAAAACTCTCCTTGGTACCTGCTCGCCCGCACGATTCTGCTGTTCAAAACAAACAAGATACGCCCGGCGACGCGCGCGCTGCGTGAGTTCGCTAACCGTTGCGAGGGCGGCGCGTTCTTCTTGCTGAACCCCATGTACCAGACGCCGTATCTTCCCTGCCGACCCGAGCCGCGCGACCCCTGGGATCTTTCGCACCAGGCCGTTTGGGAAGCGGACGGTATTATCTCGGACACTCCCGACTTTGCCCCCTGGGCCAATGCCTGCGAAGACGTGTCGCAGCTTGCCCAGGAATTTGCGCGCCGCTACGGTTTTTAGTGACGCACTCGACCCGACCATGTCGTTTACGTTAGGAACGGTTTCATGAACCTCCGCTCATCTCTTGCCTGCACCTCGAGCGATATCGCTCGCTGGGGGCTGCGCTCCGTCCTTAAGCGCCAGGGTGGCGTGCTTCCCGGCCGCATCGCCATGAAGATCGACCCCGAGTTGCTGAGCGACCTCGCTGCCCTTGTCGACCGCAGCGTGGTGATCACCGGCACCAACGGCAAGACCACCACCTCCAACCTCATCGCCGACGCCGTTGCCGCCAGCGGCGCCACCGTGGTATGCAACCGCGCCGGCAACAACATGGAGCCGGGCGTGGTGGGCGCACTGCTCGAGGCGCGCAGCGGCCTCAAGCGAGCCGGCGGCAAGCGCGTGGGCGTTTTTGAATGTGATGAACTCTACACCGTACGCGTTCTGCCCAAGCTCAAGCCGACGTACTTTGTGCTGCTCAACCTGTTCCGCGACCAGCTGGATCGCTATGGCGAGATCGATCACACCCAGGAGGTCATCGCCCACGCGTTGGAGCTTTCGCCGGCAACGACGCTCATCTACAACGCCGACGACCCGCTGTGCGCCTCGATTGCCGCGCGCGTTCCCAACGCGAGTATTGCCTTTGGCATCGACGGCGCCACCAACACCGAGTCCGACCGTATTAGCGACTCGCGCTTTTGCTCGCAGTGCAACGCCCCGTTGGAGTACGACTATGTGCAGTATGGTCAACTCGGCGCCTACCATTGCCCCTCGTGCGGTTGGGCACGCCCCGCACTGGTCCGCCGCGTGACGGGCGTGGAGCTCGGCTGCGACGGCTACGACTTTGACCTGGTCTTTGGATCTGCGCCCGACGCGGCTGCCGCACACATCGCCACACGCTACAACGGCCTGTACATGGTCTACAACGTTGCCGCCGCCTTCTTTGCCGCGCACGAGTTGGGCGTGGATACGGCGCTTCTACAGCCTACGCTCGATGCCTACGTCCCCGCCGGCGGACGCATGGGCCGCTGGGATATCGCCGGCCGCACCGTCGAGGCCAACCTAGCTAAGAATCCCGTGGGCTTCGATCGCCAGATTCAGTCCATCAAGACGGCAGGCGGCAGACTCTGCGCTTTCTTCCTCAACGACAACGACGCCGACGGGCACGATGTATCGTGGATCTACGACGTCGACTTCGAGCGCATCGCCGACACGCCGGGTCTTGTCGCCTTTGCCGGAGGCACGCGTGCGCACGACATGCAGGTGCGCCTCAAGTACGCCGGCATCGATGCCGCGATTATCTCGGACGTCGCGCAGGCAATTGGCGCCGTTGCGGATGAAGCCGCAGGCGACACTTTCTATGCCGTCGCCAACTACACGGCCTTCCCGCCGCTGGTCAAAGAACTCGATGGGCTGAAGGGCGCCGATGCAGCCACGGTTGCTGCCCGCGCTGCAACGTGTGCCGATGGCAGTGCCGTCCCCGTCGGCATCGCGCCAGTCGAGCTTTCGCGCCCGCTGCGCATCGTATACCTGTATCCCGATGCCCTTAACCTCTACGGCGACGGCGGCAACGTCATCGCCCTCGAGCGCCGCTGCGCCTGGCGTGGCATTCCCGTGCGCGTGGACGAGGTCCGTATGGGCGAATCACTCGATCTCACCGATGCCGATATCGTCATGATGGGTGGCGGCTCCGACCGCGACCAGCTAGCCGTGGCACACGAGCTGCTCGCTCAAAAAGACAAGGTCGCATCCTATGTTGAGGATGGCGGTTCGCTGCTCGCCATCTGCGGCAGCTATCAGCTGCTCGGCCGTTCGTACTATATGGGTGAGAATCGCATTGAGGGTCTGGGGGTCATTGCCGCCGAAACCGTACGCGGCTCCGACCGCCTGATCGGCAACGTAGCCGTCAAAACCGACCTGGCACCCGAGCCCTTTGTGGGATTCGAGAACCATGGCGGCCGCACGCTTTTGGACGCCGATGCCACGCCGCTCGGAACGTCCGTCGTCACGGGCACCGGCAACAACGGCGATGATGGTCTTGAGGGCCTCATCTACAAGGGCGTCATCGGCACGTACCTGCACGGACCGGCACTGCCCAAGAACCCCGAACTCGCCGACTGGCTCATTACCCACGCCCTCGAGCGCCGTGGCGACGCGCAGGCCACAGCCCTGCTGCCGCTCAAGCCCCTCGACGACACCTACGAGCGCGCCGCCCACGACGCAGCCATGAAGCTCCTCCCCTAGCACCCCACCACCACAAAGAGGACAGGCACCTTTGTGGTGGTTTTGACCCATCCCAGCGGTTTGTCTCAATCTGTAACATCTAGACCGTTAAAAGTCGTCTTACTGTTACAGAATGAGATGTTCGTCCCGACGCCTGCCTTTTGTCTCGATCTGTAACAGCTAGAGCCGATTTGCCCGCCCAGATGTTACAGATTGAGATGTTTGAAGATCGGGATAGAGAGCCAGCTCCTATGTGGTGGTTTTCCAGTTTGCCAACGATATACGCGCCGGCAAAAAAGTCTGCTATACTCTTTCCCGCTGTCCCCATCGTCTAGCGGCCAAGGACGCCACCCTTTCAAGGTGGATATCGCGGGTTCGAATCCCGCTGGGGGCACCATTTGCATTTTGTACGAACCCGCTGGATGTCAAGTCTGGCGGGTTCGTTGCTTTCCACGTCGTAGTTCAGCGTCACTATGCACTCTTCGTCGCTCACGCTCGCCTGGTATACGAACGCCTTCAATAGAGTCGCGTCGTCCAGGGCGGAGCCGCATTGCAGGAAGTCGGCCAGCCGCTCGGGGTCTATCTGATCGTCCCTGATCGCCTCAAGGTCGAGCTTGGCGCGGTCGCGCTGATGCTCAAGCTCCGCTATGCGCTCCTTCGCGCCCGGGGCGATTATGCCCTGTTCGATGGCGTTCAGGATGTTCTTCAGGCCGCGCTCGGCGGCCGAGAGCGATTGGGCGGCCTGCTTGCGCCTCGCCGCCACCTCTGCCCCGTCCGAGCTTTCCGCCACCATGCGGGCTATCCTCAAGGCCTCCTCGCGGTCTTGCAGAAGAGCCCGCAGCGCCTTGACGATCTCGCCCTCAAGCTCCTCGCGCCTGACGGGCTTAACGCATCCGTCGTGGCAGCGGTAGTACTCGTACTTGCGGTTGCCGCGCCCGCGCCCGCTCACGCCTTGCAGGTTGCGCCCGCAGCCCGCGCAGATCGCCTTGCCAGAAAGGGCGAAGTCGCCCCAGCTCTCCGCGCTGCGCTCCTTGGCCGCGCGTATGCCCTGTGCCTCCATGAACGTCACCTCGTCGATGATCGCGGGCATGCCGCCCTCTTTGACAACGCCGCCCCACTCGTAGCGCCCCGTGTACTTCCGGTTCTTCACCATCCGCTCGACCATCGAGTAGCCGCACGGGTTTCCCTGCGAGGTCTTGACCCCGCGTGCCGCGAAGTCGCGAGCTATCGAGTTGGTGGTCTCCTTTGCTATGCGCCGCTTGAACGCCTCGCGCACGAAAGCGGCCTCGTCCTCGTCGATCACGTACTCGTCGGCCTCGTTGCTGGCGTAGCCGAACACGCGCACGCCGTTGGTCTTGCACTTGAGCGCGTTGCCCTCCATGCCGCGCCTCGTGCGGATCGCGGTCTTCTTCGACTCGCATGCCGCAAGGCCCTCAAGCAGCTTCTCGTAAATGATGCCCTCGGGCGAATCTGGTATCTGTTCAAGCGCCGAGACGAGCTTCACGCCGTGCTGGGCAAGCTCGCGCTTGTATATGGGCGCGTCGTACTCCCCACGGCTGAAGCGATCCATCATGTACACAAGCACTATGTCGCTCTCGCCAGCGTTCGCGACCATGCGCTGGAACTCGGGGCGGTCGTCGGTGCGGCCCGATATGGCGTAGTCGCAGTACTCGGCGGCGATGGCATAGCCCTCGCGTTTGCACCAGTCGCGGCACACGCGCAGCTGGTCGTCTATCGAGGCCTCGCGCTGCTTGTTGCACGAAAAGCGGGCGTATATCACCGCAGTTTTTGGCATAATTGGAAACGGCCTCCTTTCAGAGGTTCTTTGGAAAAGCCCCGCGGGCAGCGTTGCAGCGCTATGACCCCGTGGGGCTTCTTCTTTTCTATGCGTTGATGCGGCGCACGTTCTCGTATGCGAGCTCCGAGAGCAGCGAGTAGAGACCCTGGACGTCGAAGCCCTTCGGGAACTCAAGCGTCTTGGTCTCCGTCTGCACGCCTTGGACCTTGTAGTACGGGCTTGTGATGTACGCGAACGACAGCTCGGCGTGGTCGAAGCCCATACCGGCCGTCTCAAGGCGCACCCCGACGATGCTTTGGAGGTCGATGGTCACGGCCGCTGCCTTGGCGCCAGTCATGCCCTGGTGGTCGATGAAGACGATTCTGCGGTCCGTGAACAGCATCTTGTCACGCACGAGCGCAAAGCAGCGCGTGAACGACTCTCCACGCATGAGATACATGCCATATTGCTGCTGAGCGGATTCGGCCGAAAGCTCAGAGTAGTGCCCCATCACACCCTGCACAACGCCACTAGTGCCTTGACCATTTATGGTTTGCTGGTCACGGTCGATTGCATCTTGTACAGCGCTCTGCGCCTGCGACACAGCTGCATTTGCCATGTCCTTCATCATATCTTTCAATGCCACGGCTACTCCTTCCTTGTCGCCGGGAAAGCCTCGGCGATTCCGTTTGCTGCCGCAAGTAATGCCTTGCGGCCCTCTTTATTCATGGCGTTAAAGAGCGTTAGTAATTCGCGCTCGGCGCTTCCCATCTGTTCGCCATCGCCCTCTTCGAGATCGAACAGTTCACCAATTGTGCATTTGAAATACCGGGCGAACTCTGCCGCAGTATCCATATCAGGACTTGTATTTCCAAGCTCGTAGTTTTGGTACGTGCGGTATTTAAGGCCGAACACGCTAGCAGCTTCTTTCTGGGTCAGCCCTGAACGCTGCCGTAGGTCTTTAAGGCTCATATCTCACCCCTAACTTAGGATAGTTGAAGCATACAAGAAACTTGTACGAATAGCAAACTTTTAGGGTTTACAGATACAAGAATCTTGTATATAGTGCCATTTAGGCACAAGAAACTAGTGCAAAGGAGGAAACAATGCTCAACAATCTTGTGTCCGAGCGTAAGCGGGCAGGCCTGACCAGAGAAGAAGTCGGTGAAAAGATCCACCGCTCCGAATACGTTATCGGCAAGTGGGAGCGTGGCGAGAGTTCACCGCTACTGGTTCCAGACGCAATCAACTTGGCAAAGCTCTACGGATGCTCTGTTGACTACCTCGCCGGGTTAGTCGAGGAGCGCACATCAAAAGGCGTAGCGGTCTAAATGTCAGCCGAAGAGGCCAAACAGAAGGAAGAGAAGCCCAAGACCGCCCGCGAAGTTGCCTTTGACGGCATGTGCTCGACGATCCGTCAGGCATACCGCGAGTGGGAACGCCAGCAGAAGAGAGAAGCGAAGGCGTGAAGCAGTGGTCTACACGTGAACTCAGATACCTCGAAGAGCACGCTGGAGACGGCGCCAAGCAGGTAGCCAAGGACCTCGGGCGCTCCATCGACTCAGTGAAGCATATGGCGCGGAAGTGCGGACTCTCACTCCGCAAGCGCAGGCAGTGCCCCCGCTGCGGCCAATGGACGTTCCGACCGCTCAACAGGGTCAACGGCTGGTGCATCGAGTGCACGAAGGAGCTTCACATGGCAGACCTCGCCGAACAGGCCAACGCAATGAAGGAGGAGGCGATCAGGGAGAAGAGGAATGACAGGCAGCGCCAGCGCTACTACAGCCAGAAGAGCAGGGCGAAAAAGGCGACAAAAAAGAGGCCCTAAAAAGCGCCCTAGCAATGACCTGCGAAAACACCGAAAGGAGAACGGAAATGCAGACAAAAAAGAAAGCGAGCGCCCCCCGCTACCACACTTCGGGCACCCGCTACGTAGCCGCCTCGAAAGAGGCTGCGTCCATCATACCATTCGAGGGCAAGCGCCCGACGGCGCAGGAGCAGCTTGAGCGCTCGCAGTTCAAGGCGGGCGTCATGGTCGGCTTCCTCGCGGCCCTCATGATCTTCCTCGCCGTGCTCTGGCTCTGGGTCATCCCCACGATGGACCAGGCTGTTGCCGACGCCCAGCGAGCCGTGGGCAGCATGGCGGTGCTCAATGCGTAACGACGAGATATACCGCCCCAAACCCCAGAGCAACCAGCTTGAGATCTTCGGCCTGGGCATGGCTGGCGAGCAAGACGTTGCCGAGGCCAAGAAGTGGATCGAGGCCAACCCCGAGGCGTGGCGGTTCATGCTCTCCAACGCCCGCCGCCTCAAGGAGAAGGGCTACGTGTCGATCAACTACCTGGTGAACATGGTGCGCAACGAGCTGCACGTTGGCTGCAAGAACGGCATAGCCCCAGCCCTTGCCCGAATCATGGAGGCGCGGTACCCAGAGCTGCGCGGAGCCTTCAACAAGCACCGCAGCCAGAGCGATGGGTTCAGCGAATGAGCTGGCAGCGCACCCTTGCGGCCACGGCGCACATCACCATGCACCCAGCAGAGCTTGTTGGAAAGCAGCGTCCTATGACCGACTACCGCAACCACCGCACCTACACGCCGACCAAGACGCTCAAGGCCGAGAAGGCCATCAAGGACGCGTTCCGCGCGGCATACGGCGAGACCTTCGCCAACCACGACGGCCCGGTCGTGATGCGGATCTCGACCACCAGGCCGCTCGCGAAGAGCAACCCGAAGTACTGGGAGGGCCGCGCCGACCTCGGCAAGCCCGACTGGGACAACCTCGGCAAGCTCGCCTGCGACGCGCTCAACGGGATCGCCTTCAAGGACGATTCGCAGGTCGACATGGGAGCCGTCACCAAGCGCCCGAGGTCGCCATACGGCACCAAACCACGCATAGACATCTACATCGAGTACTTCGTCGAGGAGTACGTAAAGGAGAAGAAATGAACGCCAAATACTTCGAAGAGAACGGCTTTGAGGACTTCCACGGGACCAAGTTCCACAAAGCAGTGCTCGACCACGCCGCCTGCATCGCGAACAACCTCATGTTCGACGCCACGCATCCTGACAACAACGACGGTGAGACGGCGGCAAACGCCTACCACGTGATGATCGCGCTTTGCGAGGCCGGGCTTTCCAGGATCGACGAGAAGTGCGTCGCCAAGAGCCGCGAGTTCATCGCCGGCAAGATCAAGCCCGTCAGCGAGGAAGAGCGCGAGTTCGGTCGCGCGTTCCTTGCCGCCGTTCTCGGCATCAAATAGGAGGTAACGACATGATCAACGAAGCCACCATCCAGGCGCAGTTCAAGCAGGCCACCGTGAAGGGCAGCGTTGCGACCCTGCAATTCGAGATCCTGACCGACAACGCCGACGCCTTCCGCATCATCAAGCAGAGCGGCAAGACGGTTTTGCTCACCGTGGCTGAGCAGCAGCAGGCCGTGGACTTCGACGACGAGACGGGCGAGATCTATGGCTAAGGAAACCGAACCGCAGCAGGTCGAGGCAGAGGTCATCGAGGCCGAGGCCACCACGCTTGAGGTCACCTACACCGAGGCCACTATCGCTTCGAACATGGACGCGTTGGAGGCCCACGTGAAGAAGGTCGTGGCCGACTACGAGGGCGCCACCTACGACCTCACGAGCGCCCAGGCCATCAAGGAGGCCAAGCACGACCGCAGCTACCTCAACGGCATCAAGAAGGAGATCGACGAACGCCGCAAGGCCGTGAAGCGCGAGTACAACAAGCCGCTCGACGCATTCGAGAGGCGCTGCAAGCAGATCACGGCCATCATCGACGAATCAACCGACGCCATCAAGGCGCAGCTTGACGAGGCCGAGCAGACGCGCAAGGACGCGCTCTACTCGCGCCTACAGCAGCACTACGAGGAGTTCGCGGGGCTGCTCGCGCCGGTCGTCCCCTACGAGCGCCTGCATGAGCCGCAGTGGCTCAACAAGACCTTCGGCGAGATCAAGGCGCAGCAGGCGCTTGAGGCCAAGGTGTCCGACGTGGCCAGAGACTGGGAAACGCTCAAGGCCCAGCAGGAGGCGATGCCGCACTACGCCGACGCGGAGCGCGAGTTCTTCCGCACGCTCGACCTCGGAGCCGCCTTGAACGCGGCGCGTCTGGCCGACGAGGAAGACCAGCGAATCGCCGAGCTGAAGGCGGCCATGGCACCCGAGCCTGAGCCGGAGCCTGAACCTGAACCAGAGCCTGAGCCAGAGCCGATCGCAGCGCCCGAGCCTGAGCCGATGCCCGCGCCAGTGCCAATGCCCGCACCAATGCCGGCACCCATGCCAGCACCGGTCGCGGAGCCTTTGGAGGCGTGGATGGTCGAGGTGCCGAGCGCCACGCGATCGCAGATGCAGGCGCTCGCATCCCTGCTCAAGGCGCAGGGAATCACCGGAAGCATCCGCCGGGGCACGCCAGCCCAGGTGGCAGCGAGGATGGAGTAGACGATGGCAGAAGACAAGCACATGACGCTGGCCGAGGCCGTGGCCCAGGTGCAGCGATCCGTGGTGGTGCCCAAGGCACGCTACAACGCCCACGGCAACTTCTACTACCGCAGCATGGAGGACATCGTTGCGGCGCTCAAGGAGCCGTGCAAGGCGGCGGGAATCGCCTTCACGCTCAACGACTCGATCGAGCAGATCGGCGAGCGCTACTACGTCAAGGCCACGTGCCGCCTGTTCTTCGAGGACGGCCACGGCGAGCCTTTGGAGATCGATGCGTACGCCCGCGAGCCTTTGAGCCAGAAGGGCATGAACGAGGCGCAGGTCACGGGCAGCGCATCGAGCTATGCCCGCAAGTACGCGCTCTGCGGAGCTTTCGACATCGACGGCACGAGTGACCCCGACACCCTCATGGGTGACGGCAAGCCCGCCGAGAAGGAGCCGCCCGAGTTCGGCCAATTCATCGCCAAGTGCAAGAGCTGCGGCACCTCCTACCAGTTCGAGAGCCGCCAGCAGTACGAGCAGTTCAAGGCCAACCCCGGGTGCTGCCCGTCCCCCGCATGGCAGGTCGTGTAGGCCATGCAAGACCTCTACGCCGAGCGCATGCAGCTCTTCGACAGGCTCATGGACGAGCTTCAGGCGCTGCGCAACAGCGGAAGCCAGTACGCCGAGAACGAGGCCGAGTACCGCAAGGCGCTGCGCATCGCGATCCTTGAGGAGCGATCCAAGGGAACGCCAGTGACGGTGATAAGCGACCTCTGCCGAGGCCGTGAGGACATAGCCGAGCTGAAGCAGCGCAGGGACTGCGCCGAAGCGCTCTACAAGGCGAGCCAAGAGGCGATAAACGTGTACAAGCTCAAGATCCGAACCGTCGACGAGGACATAAAGCGCACCTGGTCGAACGGGACCGGCGAAGGGAGTTACTAAATGTCGATCAACCGAGTGAACATCAGCGGGAACTTGACCCGCGACCCCGAGCTGCGGGCTACCCAGGGCGGCATGCAGGTTCTGGGCTTTGGCGTGGCCGTCAACGACCGCCGCCGCAACCAGCAAACCGGCGAGTGGGAGGACTACCCGAACTTCGTGGACTGCACGATGTTCGGCAACCGCGCCGAGAGCATGGGCCGCATCCTGCACAAGGGCATGAAGGTGGCCATCGAGGGCAAGCTGCGCTATTCGAGCTGGGACAAGGACGGCCAGCGCCGATCCAAGCTTGAGGTGATCGTGGACGAGATCGAGCTCATGAGCCAGAAGCAGGGCCAGCAAGCGCCGCAGGGATACCAGCAGCAGTACGCGCCGCAGCCAGCCCCGCAGGCGGCGCCGCAGCAGTGGAACGCGCAGCAGGCCTACCAACAAGCCCCGGCGGCACCGCAGGGCTACCAGCAGGCGCCCGCCCAGTACGCGCCGCAGCCAGCCCCGCAGGCGGCACCCCAGCAAGCACCCATGCCGCCCGCCCAGGAAAGCCTGTACGACGGCGACATCCCGTTTTAGGGGCGATGGCGGCATGCAGGTACTGGACTCGCTCATAGACGGGCCGCTTAGGCTGCGCAACCGCAGGGAGGGCGACGAGCTTATCGGCATGATCGTCCGGTACCTGCGAACTGGCGAGCAGCCCGAGCCTCGGACGGACGCCCAAGAGGCCGTGCTGTTCGCCGTGCAGCCAGTCATGGAGACCTCGCGCAAGCGCATCGTGGCGGGAGGATCGGGCGGCAAGGCGGCAAGCAAACCCGAAAGCAAACGGGCAAGCGAAACGGGAAGCAAACCGCCAAGCAAAAGCGGAAGCAAAACGCAGAGCAAAGCGGCAAGCAACGATGCAAGCAAACCCGAGAGCAAACGGGCAAGCGAAGAGGAAGAGGAAGAGGAGTCAGGAAAAGGGATTAAGGAGAGAGGGAAAGCGGCGCGTTTCCGCGCCCCCTCTCCCGCCGAGGTCGACGAGTACGCCCGAAGCTACGCGGAGGGCAAGGGCCTCGACCTCGCCTCGACCGACTTCGACCCCGAGCGCTTCGTCGACTTCTACGCCCAGAAGGGCTGGATGGTCGGAAAGGCGAAGATGAAGGACTGGAAGGCCTCGGTGCGCATCTGGGTGCGCTCCTCGAAGCCAAAAAACGGCATGGCAAAGGAGGTGCCAGACGATGGATTTTCGGCCTACGACTGAGTGCCCGCACTGCGGCGCGACCCTCAAGGCCCGCACCACGCGGCTCGCTGGGCGGACGCTGTTCTGCGGCTACGAGCAGTGCGGCTGCGCGGGCGCCGAGGCCGAGCGCGAGAAGGAGCGCCAGGCCGAGGCCGAGGCGGCTCGCAAGGCCGTGCTCGACAAAGCCATGCACGACTGGAAGCGGGCGGGCGTGCCCGATCGCTACGTGAGCCTCGACCACCCGTTGGCTGCGGAGATCGCCGAGTGCATGAAGCGCGGCCAGTGGGTGTACCTCTGGGGAGACGTCGGAACTCACAAGACCACCTGCGCCGCAGCCGTGGCAAAGCGCCTGGCCGGAGGCAAGCGGTCGGTGCTCATGGCCCCGATGTACCGCATCCTCGACGAGATCCAGCGCAGCTTCCACGACGGCGGCGACCCGCTCAAGCGCTACGCCGAGGTGCGCTACCTGATCGTGGACGACCTGGGCAAGCGCAGGCCGACGGGTTTCGTTTTGGACAGCCTGTTCAGCCTGATCGACCAGCGCTACTCCGCGATGCTGCCCACGCTGGTGACAACGCAGTACAAGCCAAGCGACCTCGTGCGCAGGCTTGCCGAGCAGGGAGACCCTGACACCGCGAAGGCAATAGTGTCGCGGCTGAGGGGCGCCGCGAGGGTCGAGCACTTCGATGGCCCGGACGGGAGGCTGCAATGATCCTCGATGCGGGGGTGCTTCGCGGCTACCCCAAAGAGCGAGCCGAGCTTTACGGCAAGCCTCACCTGGGGGCGCACTACACCCACGGAAAGGCCTACGAGGCGCTTTCGCCCCGGTGCTGCGTCTGCGGCAGGCGCGCCGGAAGCGTGCACCACGTGGCGCACCGGTCTTGGGGCGAGACGTTCTGCCTGGTCACGCCGTGCGGCGCCTGGGACTTGCGAAGCCCGCTGTTCTGCCTCTGCGGCAGCGGCACCACCGGATGCCACGACAAGTTCCACGGCGGGGCGCGGCTCAAGGCCGAGTGGCGCTGGCGGCATCCGATCTACGAGGAGGCCTGGTGGACGGGCCAGCTGTTGCAGGTCTACGAGCCGCACAGCCCTGGCCTCTACGAATACGGATATTGGCTGATCACAGACCGTGACGGCAACGAGATGATACGAGAAGGGATATGACCCATGGAGATCAAGACATGCGAGCAGTACGTGCTCGATCAGCTGGAACAGGCGCGGGCGGAGCGCGATTGGCTGCGAGGCAAGCTTGAGCAGGCGCAGGACGAGGCAGAGGAGCTGCGCGGCAAGCTCATGGAGCGCGGCGAGCGCGATGCCTCGAAGGTCGAGCAGGCCATCCGCAAGGAGGGCCGCCGTAAGCTCTACCGCGACGGCACCGGCTACCGCACGAGCGTGGACGACGGCGGCAAGCTCATTCCGTTCTCTGACTGGTGCATCGAGCACGTCGGCTACTCAAGCCTGCGCTGCGGCATGACCAAGAGCGAGTTCATCGCCTATTTCGAGCCAGAGTTCCGAGAGGAGTACGACGAGCTGGTCAACGAGTGGAAGGCGGGCCAGGAATGATAGGGATCTACGAGCGCTCGCTTTGCCAGAGCTACGCGAGCGCCTACAGGGCTGGCATCAAGATCGGCGAGGCCGAGACGCGAGAGGACGCGCTGAAGCAGGTCGAGGCCATGACCGAGGACAGCTACCAGTGCTTCGCCGTCGACGATGACGGCACGTGCATCGACCTGACGGGCACATTCCCCGGATGCCTCGCGGGGGTGATGGCATGAGCTGCGAGTACTGCGAGGAAGGGCGAACCCTGTTCGCCAGTGCAGAGGGCCGCGCCTGCGACATCGACGACATATCGGTAGAGCGCCTGTGCGTGCTCGGCAAGGAAGGCCCCGCGAAGGAGCCGTACGTGATCGGCATCAGCCTCTACAACGGCGACTGCTGCTACACGAAGGACATCAGCTACTGCCCGATGTGCGGCGCGAAGCTCGGAGGCGATGGCGCATGAGCAAGGTCAAGTGCATGCGCTGCGACAAATGCGGCGAGTTGATTATCGGCGACGACCCCCACGGCACGTTCCGTGGGGCGCTTTGGCCCAGCGAAATCGAGAGCTTCGACCTGTGCCGCGATTGCAGCGTTGAGGTGCAGCGGTTCATTCACGGGAGAAACGAGGTGAAGGCTCATGAAGCTCAAGAACACGATCAGGGAGATTAGGAAGTACAGAACGCCGTCATGCATCAAGTGCATGCATTCGAGATTCAAGCCTTTCGACGGCACGATGATCTATTGCGCATGCCCGGCGTTCCGCGACTACACGGAGCGAATGAAAGGCGAGACCTACGCCATCGCGAAATCTCGCCTCGTGCGCGGAACCAGGTGGTGTCGATTCGAGCAGAAACCGCCAAAGGCCGAGGACGGTGACGAGTCATGAAAACCGTCGAGGCGCCGAAAACTATCGAGCCGTGGCGCATCATCTGCGCGGCCCAAAGCGAGCCCGATTACAGCGAAGAGCGCTACATGCTGATCTATGCCGGCGATAGAAGCGACGACTATTACGACAAAGGCTATATCTTGCTGGAGGGCTGGCACTGCTCCTGCTACGACTGGCCCGAGGTCGATTGGGACGCCACCCATTATGAGGAAGACGAGCTGCTGAAGATTGCCGACATGCGCAAGCGCAACCCGACGGACAGCGCCGAGCGCCGCTTCTTCATGCTCGTCGAGCAAGCATTGGGGGCGCACCGATGAAGTACGTCTCGCTTTTCAGCGGCATAGAGGCCGCAACCGTGGCGTGGGAGCCGCTGGGCTGGAAGCCTGTGTGCTTCGCCGAGTTCGACGAGTTCCCCAGCGCCGTTTTGGCCGAGCGGTACCCCGAGGTGCCGAACGTCGGTGACGTGACGAAGATGAACTGGAAGAAATACCGCAATAAGGTGGATCTGGTGGTCGGCGGAAGCCCGTGCCAGTCCTTCTCGATCGCGGGCAAACGGGAGGGGTTGCAAGGTGAGTCAGGGCTCATGTTCGAGTACATTCGGGCGGTACGTGAGATACGTCCTCGATGGTTTCTTTGGGAAAACGTCCCGGGAGCGCTCTCAAGCGAGAATGGGGAGGCTTTCCGACAGCTCCTGTCCGAAATGGACAAGCTCGGGTACGGTCTGGCGTGGCGCGTACTCGATGCGCAGTTCTTCGGAGTGGCCCAAAGACGCCGCCGTCTCTTTCTTGTCGAACATCTTGGAGCCTGCCCCCCCATCGGCGTACTCATTGAGCCGGAGAGCATGCGAGGGGATTTTGAATCGAGCGCGGAAAAGAGGGCGAGCCTTGCCGAAGAGGCTGGAAGAAGCCCTCGTAGCGCAGGCTTCAAGTACCACCAGGGAGCAGGCGCGGGAGGAGTAGGCGCGGAACCGGAGCAGTCCCCCACGCTCACCGCCGATTGGCACAACCCGGCCGTGTACCCCATCGACGAGCCGATAACGATGGCCGACCTCAACGCCAACACGGCGATCGGATACGACATGGTGGGCACGCTCAAGGTTGGCGGCGACGCGCCGTCGGTGTGCCTGTGAGCGCCTGCGCGCTGCTCGTCCGTTGCGGATGCGCGGGCGGCGGCAAGGGCGCGCTGGTGAGCGACGAGGTATCGCTCACCCTATCGACGAGCAACACTCAGACGCTTTTCAGCGAGGAAGGAGGCGACATGGTTGTGCGAAGGCTCACGCCGCGCGAGTGCGAGCGGCTGCAAGGCTTTCCCAGCGATTGGACGAAGATTCCCTATCGCGGCAAGCCGGCCGACGAGTGCCCAGACGGGCCACGCTACAAGGCGATCGGCAACAGCATGGCCGTGCCAGTCATGAGGTTCATCGGCGAGAGGATCGCCATGGCCGAGGCGGGTGAGATCGCATGAGCTGCGACCCGTATAAATGGACGTGCGCGAGGTGCGGCAAAACGCACTGCAACCCGTTTTTCACGTGCTACCCGCGCGAATTTTGGAAGGACAACAAGAAGCGTGTCGGCGAGGTCTGCGAAAAGTGCCGCGACGAAATCGACTATAGCAACGTGCGAGAGGAGCAGAAATGAAGAAGGCGATGATCGTCCAGCCCATGAACGGGCTTGGCGAGGAGCAGATACTTGAGGCCCGCGCGAAGGCGGTCGCAGAGCTTGAGCGGCGCGGATACGAGGTCGCGGACACGTACTTCAAGGACGGCCTCGCGGTGCCGCCCAAGGTGGTGAACGTGCCGCTGTACTACCTGAGCCAAAGCCTTGGCAAGATGGCCGAGTGCGACGCTGTGTACCTATGCGATGGCTGGGAGAACGCACGAGGCTGCAAGGTCGAGCGCGCCGCAGCTGTGGCCTACGACCTTGAGCTCATCGGGTACGACCTACCGTGCCGTGGTGATGCCTCGTGAGCATGGCCTACTACGAGCCGGGCAGCGGGTGGAACCTGCCGCCAGGGTGCTTCGACGGCGATCCGGACGCGCCGTGGAACCGGGTGGACGAACCGGCTTGCGGAGATTGCGCCCACTGCATAGAGGGATGCTGCGACTACGGCATCTGCGAGCTTGAGTTCGAGGAGGCTTTCAGCGCCCAGGAGGCGAAGGAGCCGATTGCGGCATGGGAGGCTGCGAAGTGGGCGCGAGACTGGATCGTCGAACACTACAAGGACATGCAGGAGGACTGGTGCAAACGGTTCGATGGATAGCGGCATCATGCGTCGCGCTGCTTGTCGCGGTTGTGGCCCTTGAGCTTTATGTAATCAGAACGCTGGCGGCGGGGCTGGTGGTTCTGGCCCTGCTCGCCTGCGGGTAGGAGGTTGACGATTGACTAACTTGGAGCGGTACTTCGGCACGCCCGAGGCCGCGATGCGCATGGAGGTGCGCATGCTGCGCGACGGGCGGCGGTTCAAAATCTCGCTGAGCGAGTGCAACCCCTTCACAACGTGCGCGTTCGAATCGCGCTGGGTGCGGGACTTCGCCTCGTGGGGCGAGTACCTGGACTGGCTGCGGGCCGAATACGATGACGGAACGATAAGGTGGGAGGACGAATGAGCCGCCCGGGATGCAACTGGGGATGTCTGCTCGTGATAGCGACATCCCTGCTAATAGACGGATTGACGCTGTGGGCGGCGGTATCGCTGGCCCGCATGATCATTGGAGGATGACATGGGATACAAGAAGTTAATGGATGCAGCCGGTGCTGTCGTGTCCATGCTCGTGATGCTCTTCCTGGTGCTGCTCGTGTGCTACGGCATCGTGTGGTGCATCGGCGGGATAGCGGCGATGCTGGTATGAGCGGCAACCCGCGCAACCGCAACGGCAACGCAAGGCGCAAGCTGAGAGCGAGGCTGAGGGCAGAGGGAAGGCCGTGCCACATATGCGGCCAGCCGATAGACTACAGCCTGCCGAGCGGCGACCCGTGGAGCTTCGAGGTGGACGAGCTGCTGCCCGTGTCGAGGGGAGGCAGCCCGCTGGACTACTCCAACGTGGATGCAGCCCACAGGATTTGCAACCAGCGGCGCGGCAACAGGATGCCGGGCGACGCCAAGCAGTACCAGATACGCCGCACGCGGCTGTTCTGAGGGAAAACATAGCAATGCACCAATAGGGGCGCGGTCGTTTCGGCGGTCGCGCCCTTTCTTTTGGCCCCAAGCGCCGAAGCCGCCGAAAAGAGGCGGGGCGGTCGCCCCTCCCCCGGGTCGGAAGGCCACTCCGGCCGCCTAGGGCCGATTTCCCCCCGCCCGTTCCGAACGATTTCGCTATCTCACGCCACCATTACGATTCCCCGCGAAGAAGGAGGGAATCATGGCCGAGAACATCGAGATGCCGCCGGAAGTGGCTAGCGACCCCGTGCAAGCCGCCATCTGGGAGCAGCTGACCGCGAGGCGCACGTTCGCGCAGGAGGATGCGCCGACGCTGGCGCTGCTCTGCTACTGGCACGCCGTGGCGAACCAGGCACGCGAGGCCATGGCCCTCGGTGGCAACGAGATCGAAATACTCGACGCCACCGCATACAAGCCGATCAGGGGCAAGGGCGGCAAGCGGCTCAAGATGATGCGCAAGAATCCGGCGCTGACCGTGCTGAAGGAGGCCAGCACCGAGATCAGGCCGCTGTCGGACCAGCTCGGCCTGTCCAAGTCGGCCCGCAACGTCACGGTGCAGCAGGCGCGACCCGCGAGCGCCCACGGCAAGCTGCTCACGCTCATGTTCGATGACCGCGAGGCGCGTGCCAAGGCGGCAGGCGCGTGATGCAGGCGAGGCAGACCCCGACATACGAGGCGAACATCCCGGAAAGGCTCGACGGGGACGGCCCCATGGCGGCAGAACTGGCATCCGCGTACTTCGGCGACCCGCTGCCGTGGCAGCCGCACCTGCTCGACGCCATGCTCGCCCGCGATGGACGCGACAAGTATCTGCTGCGCTCGATCGGCATATCCATCCCGCGACAGAACGGCAAGAGCTGGGACGTTCGCGCCCGCTGCTTCCACGGCGCCCTCAACGGCGAGAAGATTCTGTACACATGCCAGCACGGCGACACCTCAGACCAGATGTTCCAGGAGCTTTCAAGGCCATTCGAGGACGAGGACGAGCCTGAGCTTAACGCCCTGCTGCTCGCCGTGCGCAAGACCAACGGCCAGCAGGCCATCAAGCTCAAGAACGGCGGCCTTATCCGCTTCACCACGCGCACCGACTCGCTGGCGCGAGGCAAGACCTACGACGTGCTCATTTACGACGAAGCACAGGAGCTTACGGCCAAGCAGCAGGCGGCTTCTCTGCCCGCCATCTCGGCAGGGTCGAAGCACAACCCGCAGACGATCTACCTGGGCACGCCGCCAGGCCCCGACAACGTTGGCACGGTGTTCCGCGACCTCCACGAGGACGTTCACAACGGCAGGTCTGAGATGGGATGGATCGAGTGGGGCGCTACAGAGATCGGCGACGTGCACGACGAGTCGCGATGGTTCGAGTACAACCCGTCTCTCGGCACAATCCTCGACATAGAGGCCGTACGCGGCGAGTCCGAGCAGATGCAGCCCGACGTCTTCGCGCGTGAGCGCCTTGGCTGGTGGAGCCCAATCGGAGGAGCCGACTCATACGCGCTTTCGAGCGCCAAGTGGAAGGCGTGCGAGGCGGAGGGGCCGATGCAGGAAGGCAAGCTCGCGTTCGGCGTGAAGTTCTCGCCCGACGGGTCGCGCGTTGCCGTGTCCTGGGCGAAGGCAGAGCGCGGTGCCGGCTCCTACGTCGAGCTTTACGACCTCATGGGCGCTGAGGGCGGCACTGTCGGCATATCCGACATGCTGCTGCGCAACCGCGAGGAGATCGCGTGCGTCTGCATCGACGGAAAGAGCGGAGCGGACGCGCTGAAGCAGCGACTTCTGGACGGCAGGATGCCGAAGTCGGCGATCGTCATGGGCAGCACCGCGATCGTGCAGGCCGCCGCGACGATGCTGGCCGACGAGGTCAACGCCGGGACGACGAGCCACATCGAATCGCCCGCGTTGGACGATTCCGCAACGAAGTCGATCAAGCGCGACATCGGGCGCGACGGCTGGGGCTTCGGCGACGGCCCCGACTCTTCGTCAGCGCCGATCGAGAGCGCATCGCTGGCCCTATGGGCGGCGAGGACAACCAAGAGAGACCCGAGACGTAAACAGGAGGCAAGCTTCTGATGGCAGCAGTGAACATGGAACTGGCCGGACAGGTCGCGGCGGCGGAAGGCCTGCGACACGAGGACAAGGCGCTCGTGCGCGAGCTTATGGACACGTGGCGCACCCACCGATCCCGCAACATGTTGCGGGAGGACTACTACCTCGGACACGTCGGCGTCAAAGACCTAGGCATCGCCATGCCGAAAGCCCTCGCCAAGAAGATCAACCCGCGCGTTGACTGGCCCAAGAAGGCGGTGCACGCCCTGGCAGATCGCTCGGTGTTCAACGGCTTCACTGCCGACGACGATGCCGTTACCATGCGGCTGCGCGACATATGTGCCGACAACCAGCTCGAAGCTCTCTACCGCAAGAACCTTATCGGTGAGCTGAAGCACTGCTGCGGCTTCTGGACTGTCACGGACGGCGGCGGCAAGCCAATCATCTCCGCGTACCCGGCAACCGCAGCGGCGGCAATCTGGGATGACGCGCAGAAGCGCATCAAGGCCGGTCTCGTTGTGGCCGAGTCGAAGAAGATGCCAGGTGACACCGAGCGCGTGCCGACCGTCGTGCACCTGCTCACAGAAGACGCGCTGGTGGTGCTTACGCGCGGCAGCGGCCACTGGGTGGCCGACTACATGGAGCATGGCATGGGTCGCTGTCTCATGGAGCCTATGCCCTACGATGCCACGCTTGAGCGACCGTTCGGCTCCTCGCGCATCAGCCGTTCGGTCATGAGCATCACAGACGACGCCATACGCCAACGCGCCCGCATGGAGGTGGCGTCTGAGGCCGCGACGCTGCCGCAGACCTGGCTGCTCGGCACATACAAGAAGATGATCAACGGGCAGAACAAGTACGACGCGTCGATGGGGGCGGTCAACGAGATCACCAAAGACCCTGACGGAGACTCGCCGACCGTGTGGCAGTCGGCCCAGTTGCAGATGGCGCCGCTCACCGAGTACCTGCGCCAGCTAGCATGCCAAATGTCGGCGGTCACCAATGTTCCGGTGTCTTTCTTCGGCGTGAGCAACGACAACCCATCCTCTTCGGATGCCATCGCTGCATCGCTCGAACCGCTCGTGATCGATGCGAAGAACCTCAACCGCGAGAATGGCAACGCTTTGCGCAACGTGGCCTACATGGCGCTCGCTGTGGCGAACGGCACGGATTACGAGACCGAGCGCGATGCCGGCTACAACCTCAACCCGCGCTTCATGTCCCCGGCCTACCCGTCAATCGTGAGCCTGTCCGACGCCGCATTGAAGCAGGTGCAGGGTCTGCCGAAGCTCGCCAACTCCGACGTGATGCTCGAAATGCTCGACTACACAGACGAGCAGATCCAGCGCATCAACAGCGACAACAAGAAGGCACAGGCGAGCGCTGCCGTGGCCTCGCTGTTCGAGCCGAAGGAGGGCGAGGATGGCGGAGATACCTCGCAGCCTGCTTAACGAGCTTACGGACGAGATCAACGCGCTATCTGGAATGGCGCAGCGCCAAGCCGGCGACGCGCTCACCCGCTTGGTGGCCGACTGGGAGGCGAGCGGGAACGGCGACATAGCGGCGCTGCGAGAGGCGGCCTACGAGGTGATCGAGACGGCTTGCGGCTACTACGCCGACACCGTTGCGGCTGGCCGCGCCGCCGAGTTCTACGACGCCGTGCGCAAGGCGCAGGAAGCGCCCGGAAAGTACGCCGCCGTCGCCGAGTCGCTGCGCGACCCCCAGGCGACGTACGGCTCGGTGAAGGCGTTCATGGCAAGCGTGGTGAAGCAGGGAGCCACCGACATGTTCGTTGCCGCGTGCGTTCGCCGCCTCGACGCAGAGATCCGCAAGGCCGCGAACATGTGCGTGGCGCACAACGTCTCCAAAGACCCGGCGAAACCGAGGTACGCACGCGTGCCGTCTGGCGAGACGTGCGGTTTCTGCCTCATGCTCTCCTCGTTCGGCTTCAACTACAAGACAAAGGAGGCCGCAAGCCACTCGCACCCAAAGTGCGACTGCCGCGTCGTGCCTAGCTTCGGCAAGGGATCAAAGGTCAAGGGCTACGACCCCGACGGCATGTACGACAGGTTCAACGAGTGCCTTGACACATTGGGCGGTCGCAACGGGCTGTGGGCGGAATGGGACGCCATGCCCGACGCGGAGCGAGAGGCGTACATCAAGGCCCACGGAAACAAGGCCGGCAAGGCTTTCGACAAGTACGTGAACAAGCGCATGGTCGAGGAGATCGAACTGCGCGATCCGAAGTGGTACGCATCGGGAGAACATTCCGGCATCGAGTTTACGGACTCCGCCGTGAAAGGCGAGAAGCTAAAGCGCTGGAAGAAAGACCCCGGCGAAAGAATTACCGCCGAGAAGTTGAACGCGCTTGGCTATAAGGCGGAGTTCTGGGAAGACGAATCGCATCTGACAGCACCGAACTCCGATGGGAAGACAACGATTAGCCGAGCGGATTTATCAACGGGTATCGAAATCAAGACGATCTACGGAGCTGGGTCTGAGAACACGTTCAAGGCTCACATCAAGTCAATACCCGGCAAGAATGGCGTGAAGCTCACCGTCGTCGACGTGAGCGAGAACGAAAAGGTGACGGACGAGCAGGCGATAAAGTGGATCAGCAAGTACATGGCCCGCTATCACATCAGCGAGGTCAGGATGCTCGGGCACGATGGGAAACTCCTGCGAATAAAGAAATAGCCAGCGGCTGCATGTCTCTATAGGTGAGTCAAACAACCCGCTGGCTAACCAGATTATAACCGCAAAAAACAGCAAGGGCCACCTACAGGTGGCCTTTTTCATGCCGAATCTCACGCTCATAAGAAACTGTCGCGGACGGGCCGCACGGCCCAACTGATGACCGTTGAGCAGCCGCACGGCAGCTCAGGCGTGCCGCACGGCACGGGAAAGGACGCGACATGGCAGAAGCAAACGAACCCACGCAAGTGCCGGGAGCAGAAGGCGGAGATGGCACCAACCAGGAGCCGCCCGTCGACTACAAGGCGCTGTACGAGGCCGAGAAGAAGCACTCGCGCGAGTGGGAGAAGAAGGCGAAGGCCAACAGAACCGCAGCAGCGGCGCTTGAGGAGGCCAACAACGCGAACAAGACCGCCGAAGACCAGATCGCCGACCTCAAGAAGAGGCTCGACGACAAGGAGAAGGAAGAGAAGCGGTCGAAGATCGCGGCCAAGGTCGCGCAGGAGAAGGGCGTGCCGGCGAGCCTGATCGTCGGCGACGACGAGGAAAGCATGTCCAAGTGGGCAGACGACATGCTCGCCGCGTTCAAAAAGCCGCCCGCGCCCAAGGTCGAGAAGCCAGGAAGCTTCCCGAAGCCGAGCGACGGCGACAAATCTGAGCTGCGCGACTTCACGCGCCAGCTCCTCGGTAACAACTAGAGACAAGTAAGGAGCCGAAATGGCTAACGACACCAGCAAGGTCAAGCTCCCGCACAAGGTAGTGACCTCCATCATCAACAAGGCAAAGGACACCTCCACCATCGCGGCGCTGTCCCCCAGCACCCCGCAGACGTTCTCCGACACCACCTACATCGTGTTCAACCCGACAACCGAGGCCGAGGTAGTTGCGGAGGGCGCGAAGAAGAGCGGTTCCGAGGTCTCCACCACGCCGATCGTCGCAAAGCGCGTGAAGGTAGTCACGACCACACGCGTCTCCGACGAGCTGCGCTGGGCCGACGAGGACAACCAGCTTGAGATCGTGACCAACATCATCGCCGACCAGACCGCCGCGATCGGCCGAGCGCTCGACTACGTGGTCTACCACGCCGTGTCCCCCAAGACGGGCACCGCGCTCGATGGCTACACCGCGCTCACCGCAGGGGACAACGCCGTAACCGCCTCGGCATCCGCAGTCGACGACATCGACGCGCTGGCCGACGCGCTTATCGACTACGACATCAACGGTTTCGCGCTCTCCCGCAAGTTCGCCGCAGACCTCCGCAAGCTGCGCATTCCCGCCACCGGCCAGCGCCTCTACCCGGAGATCCCGCTGTCCCTCAACGTCGGCAACATCGACGGCATCCCCGCCGCGACCTCCGGCACCGTCAACGGTCGCCGCTGCAAGATCGACCCGAAGGTGGCGGGCATCATGGGCGACTTCTCCACCATCAAGTGGGGCATGGTGCGCGACATGACCTCCGAGATCATCGAGTACGGCGACCCCGACAACACCGGTCAGGACCTGAAGGGATACAACCAGGTCGCGTACCGCACCGAGGCAGTCCTTGCCTACGCGGTTCTCGACCCCAAGGCCTTCGCCATCCTGAAGACGGCCTAGGGGGCGGTAACCATGGCGAACCTTGTGCAGAAGTTCATCGTCGAGGACGCATCCAAGGCATCCCCGATCCTCCCGCAGCACGTCTGCTTCGTGACCGCCGACGGCGAGCCTGTCGGCATCTCCAAACAGGCCGCAAACCCTGGTGCGAACCCGACCATCGCCAAGGTGGTCAATTGCCTCGTCGACGCTGGCATGATGGCCGCGACCTCCGAGGCATCCGAGCAGAAGGCCGGCGAGAATGCCGCGAAGCCGGTTGACTCCGGCAAGGCCGAAGAGCCTGCCAGCGAGGAGTAGGCGCATGGAGCCGCTAGCGACCATCGAAGACTATAGGGCGAGGTACGGCGACCCGACTGACGAGGCACGCGCCGCGACCCTGCTCTCAGACGCGTCAGACCTGCTCATGAGCGCTTACGAATCAAACGTGGGCGACTACGAGCGCGGCAAGGTAGCCGCCTTCGACCGATCTGCCGCAGCGGTGTGCTGCCTCGTGGTCAACAGGGTCTTGTCTGCGCCAGCAGCTCTGGCGGGTGCCATGCAGTACAGCCAGGGCGCAGGCGGCTACACGGCCAGCGTGTCGTACGGGTCTGCCCTCGGCGAAATGTACCTGGGAAAGACGGAGCTGAAGCGCCTCGGGCTGCTCGACCAGCGCATCGGGGCGCTCCAACCGGTTGGGAGTGATGCCGAATGGGACTCATAAGCACCGAATCGGTGACGGTCACAACACCAGTGGTCGACTTCGATTCGCTCGGCGAGCCTATCGAGCGCGGCAGCGTGAACACCGCCATAGAGGGCGTGGTCGTGTGCCCGGGGGCCACGTCGGAACTCGACGCATCGCGCCCCGATGGCACTGAGGTCGCCTACACGCTGTGTTTCCCCAAGAGCTTCACCGCATCGCTCAAGGGGTGCCGCGTGAACGTTCGAGGCACCGAGTTCCGCGTCATAGGCGACCCGCAGCGCTACGACCCGGAAAACACCCCAGGCGATTGGAACCTCACCGTGGAAGTGGGGCGCACCGATGGCTAAGTGCAAGGTGAAGTTCGAGTGGAAGGGCTGGAAGCGCGGCGGCTATGCCGAGGTTATGAACTCAGGCGCGGTGCAAACGCTTCTTAAGAAGAAGGCAGACGCCGCAGCGGCATCGTGCAACTCGTCCTTCTCCCGGCACCCCGGCGAGGGTGCCGGCTACATAGTCCGCAAGTTCAAGGGCAAGCTCGCAAACGGCTTCGTGGTTACCACGGCGACTCCGCACGCCCATGCGAGCGAGCGCAAGCACAACCGCCTCAGATCCATGTTCGGAGGCGGTGAGTGATGGACGTGGAGCGCATGGTGGCGCAGCGGCTCATGGACGAGACCGGCATCGAGGCCGTGCTCGACGTACCAGCTGACAGGCCCAGCGAGTTCATATCGGTGTCGCAGACCGGATCTAGCCGCAGCGGCTGCATCAACCGTGTGCAGCTCGTGGCGCAGTCATGGGCGAAGACCCGCAGACGCGCCGCAGAGATCGCCGAAGCCGTGGAGCACGCAGTGCCGAGCCTCATGGACGAGGAGTGCGTGTTCGAGGCCACGTGCGGAGACACGTACCGCTGGGACGACCCAGACAGCCGCCAGCGCCGATACCAGACCAACGTAAACGTAACCATTTGCGAATAGGAGCCGACATGGCACTTTTCAAGAAAAACGAGACCAAGAACGTCTCGTCCACCAAGGGCGTGAAGGGCGGATACATCTTCGTGGCTCCGACCGGCACCACCCTCCCCACAGACATCAAGACCAATCTCGCCGAAGCCTTCCTCAATCTCGGCTTCATCTCCGAGGACGGCTACACCGAGTCCGAGGAGACCGACGCCAACGAGCTGAAGGATATGAACGGCGACCTCATGGACTCCGCCACGACCTCGCGCGTGGAGTCTGCGAAGCTCACGCTCGCGGAGATCAAGGCGCAAACACTCAAGGTCATGTATGGCGCCGAAAACGTGACCGACCTCGATGGCGTTATCACCGTCGAGCACAACGGCAACAAGGACGAGGCGTGGTCGATCGTGCTCGAACTCGCGCTCAAGAACGGTCGCCGCTGGCGCAAGGTCGTGCCCTCCGCCAAGTTATCCGAGCTTGACGACCTCAAGCTCGCGGTGAGCGAGATCGCCGGGCGTCAGATCACGCTCAAGTACCTGGTCGATAGCGACGGAAACACCTGCTACGACTACATCGAGTCGACCGAAACCGCCAGCGCCTAGGAGGAATGCAGATGACCGAGATCAAGTTTTCCGTCGACGGCGTTGACGGCGAGTTCGCCGCAGACCTCGACGAGTTGAAGTCCTACAAGACTGTGAAGCAGTTCGCCCGAAGCGAAACCGACCCGGCGGGGATGATGGACGCCATGGAGCGCATCTTCATGGGCCGCGACGAGGAGTACATCGAAGCGCTCGGAGGCACCTCCTACGACATGCGCCGCCTGTGCGACGCGGCATTCGAGGCTGCAAAGGCAAAAAACTAATAGGCTTCGCCAGCGACCTCGAGAACAGGCGCGGCGAAGCGATAGCAGACTTCCAGCAGTTCTACGGCATAGCCCTGCCATTGGATGGAGCGCCCGAAGACCTCGATCGGATGGCGCTTCTCTGGCAGCACCTCCCCGACAACTCGCGCCTCGCCAAGGCGCAGTACCCGCAACTCAGGTGGAGCACGACCGACTACATGCTCTGGCGTATCGAGCACCAGCTTCGGTGCATCGCCTGGGGCATGGCCGACAAGAAGGACAGGAGCGCGGAGCCTCCCGAGCCTATCAAGACGCCGGCGCAGCTCGCAGAGCTTGAGCGCCACCGCGCGAACGCGCTGGAAGCCAAGGAAGAGATAGACAAGATCCTGGGGATAGGAGGGGAAGATGGTGACTAGTGTCGGGTCGGCCTATGTGTCCTTGATGCCGTCGATGGATGGCTTCGCGAGCAAAATCGGCAAGGAGTTCGGCAGCCAGGGCAACGCCGCAGGCAAGGCCTTCGGCGACTCCATGACCGTCGGCATCGACGGCGGGACCAAGAAGTCCTCGGGCATCCTGACAGGGCTTGGAACCGTAGCCAAGGGAGTCGCCACTGCGGCGGTGGCCGGGTTCACAGCGCTCACAGGGGCCGTGACCGCGATTGGCGGCGCGGCCCTTTCCGCATATGCAGACTACGAACAGCTGGTTGGCGGCGTCGACACCCTGTTCGGCTCCGCGTCGCAGACACTGCAAGGTTATGCCGCAGAGGCATACAAGACATGCGGAATGTCCGCCAACCAGTACATGACGCAGGCCACGAGCTTCGCGGCCTCGCTCGTCTCGTCGTGCAGCGGCGATGTCGCCAAGGCGGCTGACTACGCGAACATGGCCATGGGCGACATGTCGGACAACGTGAACAAGATGGGTTCCGACATGACAGACGTGCAGAACGCCTACCAAGGCTTTGCGAAGCAGAACTACACGATGTTGGACAACTTGAAGCTCGGCTACGGCGGCACGCAGGCTGAGATGAAGCGCCTTATCGCCGATGCCAACAAGCTGCGCCAGGAGCAGGGCAAGAACGCCGACCTCACGATCGACAGCTATGCCGATGTGGTCGAGGCCATCCATACCGTGCAGGAGAACATGGGCATCACCGGCACCACCGCCAAGGAGGCCGCTACCACGATCAGCGGCTCCATCGGCATGGCGAAGGCCGCGTGGGAGAACTTCATCACCGGACTCGGGCGCGACGACGTCGACTTCTCGCAGCTCACGCAGCAGCTGCTTGAGTCGATCGGCGCGGTAGCTACGAACGTGGCTCCGAGGGTTGCGCAGATCGGCAAGGGAATCGTCGAGGCGTTCCCGGTTGTGCTGTCTGGCCTTGGCCCAGTCCTTGGCCCAGTGCTCTCGGAAGCGCTCGCGACTGCTTGGAACATCGCCGTAGGAGCCTTGGCTGAGCTTGGCATACAGCTGCCGACAGTCGACGCTTCCCAGATAACGGGGGCGTTCCAAGCGATCGCCGACGCTGCGGCATCCGTCGTAGGCACGTGCAAGTCCGCTTTCGGGAAGCTTGGCGAGCAGATACCGGGCATCTGGGACACCATCGTCTCGACTATTGGCGGAGCCATGACGACGATCATCTCGGCGGTGTCGCCGTTCGTGACGTACTTTGCATCGCAGATGCTGCCCGCCATCGCGTCATTTGCATCTGGCGCAGTCGGCGCGTTCAGCGCCGTGCGGCCTGTCATAGAGCAGCTTGGCTCGACGCTGCTGAACGTCGGCCAGGCCATCCTGCCCGTGCTACACAACGCCTTCGCGATGATCGTCCCGATCATTTCGCAGGTCATCGGCGTCGCCATGCAGCTTTTCGCTGCGGTAAGCCCGCTCGTGTCGCAGGTGGGCGCTGCGCTCATGCCGGCAATCACGTCTATCGGCACGGCGCTCGCAAACCTCGCCAACGCCGTGCTGCCGATATTGGCTAGCGGCATGCAGATAGTGCTCTCCGTGGCTCAGATGCTCATACCGGTAATCCAGACAGTGCTGTCTGTAGTTGGTTCAATCGTGTCCGTCGTGATAACGGTGGCAAGCCAGGTGATCTCGGTCGTGGTAAACGCCGCATCCGTCGTAGCCTCGGCCATTGGCCTCGTCATGTCGGTCGTGAGCGGCCTCGTGACTGCGGTTACCACGTTCATCGGCTCGATCGTATCCGTTGTCGGCGGCGGGATAGCTACCGTGGTCGCCGCCGTTTCAGGCGGCGTGAACGCGGTAGTGGCGTTCGTCGGCTCGCTGGTGTCCTCAGCGCTCTCGCTCGTGTCCGGCCTCGTCTCCTCGATCGCCGGGTACTTCTCGACCATGGTGTCTACGATGGCGAACGCGGCGCAGCAGGTGTACGCGGCAGTGACGGGTGCCTTCTCGGCGCTCGTCGGCGCTGTGTCTGGCCATATCGGGAGCCTCATGAACACCATTTCCAGCATCCCCGGCCAGGTAATGGGCTTCTTCGCAGGCGCTGGGTCGTGGCTCGTCGGTTCCGGTCGCGCGTTGATCAACGGCTTCACGCAGGGCATCCAGAACGCAATCGGCGGCGCCCTTTCCGCCGTGTCCGGCGCCGTCTCGCAGATCCGCTCGTTCTTCCCGTTCTCGCCCGCAAAGCGCGGCCCATTCAGCGGCCACGGTTATACAACCTACTCGGGCAAGGCGCTCATGGAGGGATGGGCCGAGGGCATCGGCAGCGGCACGGGGGCGGTCAACTCCGCCATCACGTCGGCGCTAGCCTCCGCGAGCTCGCTTATCGGCTCGGGCATCACGGTCGCTCCGTCGGTTGCCGTTGCCGGGGCAGGTGCCGCCGGCACGACCTACAACGTCACGGTCAATGGAGGAAGTGTAAACGCAGACCAGCGGATCATGCAGGCGGTTGACGTTCTGGTCTCCGCAGCCAAGCGGTCCGCAGGGTCGGGAAGGTAGCCAATGGGAACCCATACAAGGGAGATACAGATCGCGGGGCGCAACCGCTGGTATCGCGGCTATATCTCCGTTGACGGCGTGAGCACGGTCAACGACACCACCTCGCGCATAACAATCACCGCCGCGCTCGACGACAAGTACGCGGCACAGTACGGCACGCACTACGACGTGATCGTCAACGGCGTCACCTACAGGTCGCGCGACGTGCTGCTCAACAACTACGGCAACTGGGCCACGCGCGACGCCGTGACCTTCACCGTGGACGTCGGGCGCGGAGCCAGCGGCTGGAACTGCTCCGTGCAGATCCACGTCTACGGCAAGACGTACAACAACTACTACGGCAGCGCCGGCGGAGATGCCTGGGCAACAGAGTACGCTTGGATTCCCCAGCGCGGGTACTCGCAACCGCATCCGCCCAAGAACCCGAAGCTGGCCCGCGTTTCCGACACATCCCACAAGATCACGTGGGACGTCGACTACACGGGCATGGACGGCGCGTACCCCTGGGCTGGCGTGTATGTAGACCGCCGCACCGACGACGGCTCATGGGCGAACATCGCCGACGTCTCGTGTGACGTGACCAACTACACCGACAACTCGACGACCGCAGGACACAAGTACGAGTACCGCCTTTGCGCCCACGGCCCGGGCGGCAACTCCACGCACGTCTCGTGCGGAACCACGTACACAACTCCGTCGGCACCTTCGCGCATCGATGCCATCAAGGCCGGCGCGTCCGAGGTGACGCTGCGCGTCTACGGGGCGTGGTGGTACGCCAGCGCATGGGATGTTCAGCGATCAGGCGACGACGGGAATACGTGGGCGGCGGTCTCGACCACCACCGAGGGCGAAGACCCCGCATGGGTAGACCTGCACGACACCTCCGCGCCTGCCGGCACGATCGTCTACCGCGTCAGGGCCAAGCGCGGTAGCCTAACGTCTTCGTGGGTCGAATCGAATTCCGTGACTACGATCACGCCGCCTCTCGCACCGAAGGTCACCGCCGACCATGTTGCGCCAACGGGGTCGGCAGCATCCTTCTCGTGGGTGCCCAACCACCCCGACGGCTCGGCGCAGTCCGCCGCGCAACTTGAGCTCGTCGGCAGCGAGACGATAACGAAGTCGTACACGACCGAGAAAAGCGCATCGGTCACACTCACGAAGGGAAGTTGGAAAGCTCGCGTTCGCACGAAGGGACTGCACGCCGATTGGGGCGCTTGGTCTGGCTATGCGGCGATAACGGTCGCCGACTACCCGCAGTGCTGGGTCGCCTCCCCCGCTACCGACGGCATGCTCGTCGATGCGGTGCCGCTCACGGTGCAAGTCGCCGCAACCGACGAAACTGGCATCGCGCAGGCAACGCTCACGCTCGCAGAGGTCGGCGGCGCGACGGTCGCCACGGCAGACGTCACGAACCTGAAGCCCGTGAGTTTCGGCAGCTACGCCACCATACGCAACGGCATCGACTATCTGCTCATGCTCACGGTCAAGGGCGGCTCCGGCCTGTCCAAGACGGCCATGCGCCGCTTCAAGACGCACTGGGCGGAACCGGCCATCCCAGACGTGTCGCTGTCGTACGACGATGCGCTGGCGTGTCACGTGAAGGTGCGCAACGGCCTCTCGTCATACGAGATCGAGCAGACCACGCTCGTAGGCCCCATGACGGTCGACGAGGTGAGCAATGAGCTTTCCATGCTAGGCACGATCACAGTCGATGGTGACGCGCTGGTGTTCGGCAACGCCTCCCGCTGCTCCGCCTTCACGGTGGAGCGCGTGGCGTACGGCGGCGATGCCGTCATAGCATCCGGCGTGCTTGACTCCCAAGAGACGATCGACCGCGTGCCGCCGCTAAACACCGACTACGAGTACAAGGTCACCGGGTACGCCGACAACGGCACCTCGTCGCAGACCGTGACCGATGCCAACGTGTTCGCGCACGGGATGGCGCTTAACTTCGGCCAGGATGCATCGACCGTGCTTGTGCTCGACTACAACGGCGACTACTCGACAAGCTCTCAGCGATCCGTAGAGACATACCACTTCGCCGATGGCGGCGAGAACGGCGACCTGCCCATTTCGTACATGCTCGACGAGCTGAACAAAAAGACCTCGCTCTCATGGGAGATGAAGCGCGACGGCCACGACAGGTACATACGGATTATGGACGAGCAGTGGAGGGGATGGTGGCGCGGACATGCGGGCGAACGCGCATACGGCCCCATGGACTTCGACATGTCTGTGAAGGGTGCAGGCATCTGGAAGGGTTCGGCCAACGTCACGCACAACGTCTTCGAGGAGCCGATAAATGGCTGATTGGGGAAAACCGTTCCTCACCTCGTTCCGCTTCATGCGCGTAGACCGCGCAAGCGGCAACGAGGTCGAGAGAATCACGAACATAAAGAACGGCGGGTGCATTGAGCGCAACCAGGACAAGGACTACACCACAGGGCAGGTCGATTACTCCGGGGCGCTCGATATCGGGGCAGATCTGCTGCGGGTGTACCTCGATGCCGACTTCGGTGGCGCGTCAGTCAGTGAGGCGCTGGGGACTTTCGTTGTCTCAGCGCCGAAAAGGACCAGACGCGGCGTCAACTCAACCGGCACAGCAGGCCTGTCGGGCAGGCTGTCGGAGGTTGCGGAGGACGAATTCGATGCCCCATTCACGGTGGCGGCTGGAACCGTGGTTGTCCCCTACGTCGTAAAGTTGCTCAAGGCGGCTGGCTTCGCTGACGTGATCGCCGAAGGCTCCGACTACAAGCTAGCGCAGGATTGGACGCTCGGAATCGATTCGGGCGACATGAGGCTGTCGAAGCGCCTGGCGGCGTGCAACGCGCTGCTCGACGTGGCGGGCTTCCGCGCCGTCGACGAGGACGCCTACGGAAGGCCCGTACTTCGCAGATATAGGGAGCCGCAGGACAGGCCCGTTTCCATGACCCTTCGAGAGGGCTCTGGCGCACGCTTCATCAACGAGGTAGTCGACGAGCTTGACCGCTCGGGCGTCGCCAACGTGGTGCACTGCGACTACGAAACGCAGGACGCCTTCTACCGTGGCACGGCCATCGACTCAGACCCGAGCAGCCCTTACTCCACGGTTTCGCGCGGTTGGCGCAAGACGGCCACGTACAGCTACAGCGACCTGCCCGAGGGGTCTACCGATGCCGAGAGACAGAGGAACGCCGATGCCAAGGCTAACGAGATGCTGCGAACACAGCAGAGCGCTATCCGTAGAGTCACGGTCAAGCGGACGTACGCGCCTATCGCGTGCGGCGATGCCGTGATGGTCGATTGGGCAAGCGCCGGCATCAGCGGCAAGTTCGCGGTGAGGACTGCGACTCTCACGCTCGTGGGAGGATGCCCAATCGAGATGGAGGTGAAGAGGTATGAGCGATGAACTCATGTCGGCCATGCGCCGATACGGCGCCGCGATGGCCGATGCGACCGCCAACGACCCTCCCGGCCAGCAGGCGTGCTACGGAACGGTGAATTCCGTATCCGGAGCCACCATGGCCGTATCGGTGAAGGGGGCATCCCTGAAGCTCCCGTACACCACCTCATGCTCGGGAGCCAAGGCAGGCGACCGATGCATCATCCAGGCAATCGGCCCGCACGCCATCGTGATCGGCGTGCTAGCTAAGTAAAGGAGGTGCGATGGCAGATACCAACAAAGGCGCGGCGCTGCTGCTCAACGATGCGGGCAACATCGACCGCGCCAGAACCACCGACGGCTCGATCTTCCGCATCGAGTCGACGCTATCGATGGAGGCCGCCGAAGAGGCCAAGACGGCAGCGGCGAACTGCAACACCGCGACTGAAAGCGCCGAAGCGGCAGAGAAGACGCGCGTGTCCAACGAGAACGCTCGGAAAACGGCTGAGACCGAGCGCGGCAACAACGAGACAACCCGCAAGAACAACGAGACGTCGCGCAAGAACGCCGAGACAACACGTCAAGACAACGAAACTGCGCGAAAGAATGCCGAAACCACGCGCCAGAACAACGAGACGAGCCGATCGAACGCCGAGATCGAACGCAAAAAGGCCGAAAGCCAGCGCCATGACGAGCATGTCGCCGACCAACAGGCATCGAGCAACGCGACCTCTGCGGCGAACGGCGCGGCTTCGCGTGCGGACGCAGCGGCGAACCAGGCGTTGCAGATCGCCAACTCCGTGGCGCAAGGCAGCGCAGGAAGCTCGGACGTCGCGGAGCTGCGTGCCCAGAACGCGAAGCTCGCAACGCTTTTGGCGAACTCGACAGGTCAGTTCATATACATGGGCGGAACAGTCTACTGCCCGGCTTCAAAGGCATCGGCTAGCGGGGTGACCGTAACGTTCGGCTCAACATGCTCCGCAAGCGGCAATACCATCACATTGATTTAAGAAGGAAACGAAATGGCTCAAGCTAAGATCCTCACAGTGGGCGGCACCAACTACGAGATGATAGACGACACCGCCCGCACCAACGCCACCACGGCGCTCAACAACGCCGAGTACAACCGACAGGGCCTAATCGGCAAGTACCCGGGCCAGTCGCTCGCAACGCTTCTCGCGGGCGAGGTCTCAGACTCCGCCACCATCTACGACGCGCTGCACAAGCGCGTGCAGGCCGCGAACTTCAGCGGCATGCGCGTGGGCGACTACATCGACGTGCCGCTCGTGAGCGCGTCAAACGTGGCGGCCCAGCAGTCCGTGCGCTTCCTGCTTGCGCACTTCGACCCGTACTACCAGTGCGGCGACAGCGCCAAGGGCCACCACATCGCGTTCATCGCGTCCGCGCCCGTCGCCGTGGCCAAGACCGTCACCGGCGTGGCCAACGACAGCTACCTGATGTGGAACACTGCGAACACCAACCAGGGCACCGCAGACGTGAAGAACCCGTACCTGAACAGCAACCTCAAGGCGTGGGAGAAGCTGTTCGAGGCGTGCCTGCCCGAGGGGCTGACCAAGTACCTGCTCACCCAGCGCGTGCTGCTTGAGGAGCGTTACAGCGCGAGCGGCGCGCTCAGCGACTCCAACAGCTGGAGCTGGCAGGACATCGGCAAGGTGTGGTCGCCCTCCGAGATGGAGGTGTACGGCTGCCCAGTGTGGGGCACCAAGGGCTACAGCGTGGGCTTCGACTGCCAGTTCGACCTGTTCCGCGATGCCGCGCACCGCTTGAACGGAATTCGGTGCCATTGGTGGCTGCGTTCCGTCATGGGTGGCTCCTCGTCCAGCGTGTGCTGCGTCTACTACAGCGGCAATGCCAACTGCTCTTCGGCGACGGACACCTGGGTTCGCCCCCGCCCCGGCTTCCTCGTCGGCTAGCCAGCCGAGTGCTCTATACTTCTCTTTCGATGCGACCGCCTTGCGCGGTCGCATCCCTGCCCGCGCAGCGGGCCGTTTTTTTGCCACTATTTCCGGGAGGTGCCATGAGCGGCGTCTACCAGCGAAACCGCGAGGTGTCCGAGTACAAGTTCTTCACGCAGGCCATCGCCATCCGCGTGGAGGTCAACAAGCTCATGGCCTCCTCGTCGGTCGTGCCGAAAGCCTACAGGCTGCTGAACGCAGTCCCCACGGTGGAGACCGCGCGCAGCATCGTATACAACGTCAACCGCGCCGACTGCTTCTACCCCAACAGTTCGTTCAACGCACTTGAGCGCAAGCGTTACCTGACGCTGGCGATAGCCGACTGCGAGCAGCTGATGCTCGACATGCAGTGCCTCATGGACATCGGCCTGCCCGTGAACGCCAACCGCTTCGAGGCGCTGGCGGGCATGGTCGAGGAGGAGATCAAACTGCTCAAGGGCGCGCGCAAGAACGTACGCGTCACCGGCAAGAAGACGACCGACGAGCGCATAGCCGAGGCCGAGGCCGAGCTAGAGCGCCTGCGTTCGTTATAATGGGCGGCGGTCCCGCCTTGTATATCGGTACAATTGGTGGCTGCGTTCCGTCATGGGTGGCTCCTCGTCCAACGTGTGCTACGTCAACAACAACGGCAATGCCAACTACAATTCGGCGACGAACACCTGGGTTCGCCCCCGCCCCGGATTCCCTTACTGCCAGACCGAGTAGGCCAGCGGGCCGAAAGCAGAGCGCGGAGAGGAAGGAAGGCGCGACCATCGGGCGCGAGCCCGTAAATACGCACCCCGCGAGGGTGGCCGGACGCTGCTTGCATGGCACGGCG
>URXE01000015.1 GCA_900551815.1 uncultured Collinsella sp. | reverse complement strand
GTCCTGCGCAAGACGAAAGCCACATTAAGTGGCTTTCTTTGCGTGCGGAATCTACGAAAAGTTATCCCGTGCCGCCCGGCCAGGCCCTAGGTTTACTTACCTGCCGCCTAGATGGCGTCTTGGCGTCTAGATACTTGGCTGAATTTTTTGGAATGAAGGGGGCTCCTTGTTGGCAAGGAGCCCCCTTCTGCTTTTGGCTACTTTGGTGTTGTTGGTACGTCTTTATTTGGCATCGGCCCAGGTTATGCCGGTGCTGGCTTCAGCGATCAACGGTACGCGTAGGTCTACTACGTGTTCCATGACGTCTTGGACCATGGCGGTCAGGCGCTCGACTTCGTCGACGGGGCACTCAAAGTCCAGTTCGTCGTGTACCTGCAGAATCATGTGGGCGGCAAAGCCCTCTTCTTCCAGGCGGCGGCTTACGCGGGCCATGGCGATCTTGATGATGTCTGCTGCGGTGCCCTGCATGGGGTGGTTCATGGCCGTGCGTTCGCCAAAGCCGCGAAGCTGCGGATTTTTGGCCTTGAGCTCGGGAATATGGCGTCTGCGGCCGTACATGGTCTCGGCGTAGCCCGTCTGCTTAGCACGCGCCACCACGTTGTCGAGGAACGTGCGCACGCCCGGATAGGCCTCGTAGTAGCGGTCGATCATGCCACGCGCCTCGGCCATCGAGATGTGCAGCGACTGCGACAGACCGTAGGCCTGCTGGCCGTACACGATGCCAAAGTTCACGGCCTTGGCGCGACTGCGCAAGTCGGGCGTTACCTCGGACACGGGAACGCCAAACACGCGCGCGGCCGTCTCGGCATGGAAGTCCTCACCCTCGTTAAAGGCACGTACCAGATGTTCATCGCCCGAGAGATGCGCGAGCAGGCGCAGCTCGATCTGCGAGTAGTCCACCGCCAAAAAGACGCTGCCCTCGCCCGCCGAGAACGCCGTCTTGACGGTACGCCCCAGCTCCGAGCGCGTCGGAATGTTCTGCAGGTTCGGGTCGCTCGAGGACAGACGCCCCGTCGCGGTGATGGTCTGGTTGTACGTGGTGTGCACTCGACCGTCACCACGGCGCAACGGACCTAGCGTGTCCAGATAGGTCGACTTAATCTTGGACTTCTCACGCCAGTCCAAAATCAGGCGCACGATCTCGTGGTCGCGGGCAAGGTCGCTCAACACCTTGGCGTTGGTCGAATAATAGCCGCGCTTAGTCTTTTTGAGGCCCTTGGTCGGAAGCCCCATAACGTCAAACAGCACGTGCGACAGCTGCATGGGACTGCCAATATTGAAGGTCTCGTCACCCGCCAGGTCGCGAATGCTGCGCTCAACCTCGGCAATCTGGGTCGCCAGACCCTCGGACAGACTGTGCAGGCGCTCGGGATCCACGAGCATGCCCGCGCGCTCCATCTTGGCAAGCACCGGAACGAGCGGCATCTCGATGCCATCGAACACGTTGGCGGCATTCTCGCGGGCCATGCGGTCACGCAACGGCGCCACGAGCGCCAGCGTCAAGGCCGCCGTGCGAGCGGCGGGCGCAGGAGCGTCCTCACCGGCACCCTCTGCGCCGCGTGCCGCAGGCAGCGACATCTGCAGGTAGGTTTCGGCCAGATACGCCTCATCGAACTCGGAGCGGTCGGAATCCAGCAGGTAGGCGGCGACCACGGTATCGAAGATGCGCGTAGAATCGACTGCCAGCGGATCCATGAGCTCGGGCTCAGAAGAATCGATGGGCGAAAGCTCGTGCAACAGCGTCTTCATATCCGGGCTCGCCACGCGACCCTCCATAAAGAGACGCGCGAGCACACCAGCGATCACGCCGTGGACGAAGTTGAAGCCCTCAACCTCAGCCGCCGCATCGCTGTCGCCCTCCTCGAGCGCGAACAGGCCCTTGGACGTCGCCAACCACAGCGTGCGCGTCAGTCCAAAGAGCGCGCCCTCTTCCTTGTCGTCGTCCACCACGGCGGCGGCCCACTCGCCGGCATCGATCGCGCGGGAGATCTCAGCCGCAACGGCACCAAGCGCGTCAGCATCGCCGGCGGCTGCGCGAACCATCGCAGGCATCTCAAACACACTGGAGGCAGCAGCAGCCCCGCCCTCGCCGCCGATCAGCGCCAAGAAACGGTTCTGCATGGCGGTGATACCAAGCGTGCCCAGCGCCGCGGAAACCTCATCGGCAGAAAACGCCGGGAAGGACGTCGCCTCAAAGTCGAGCTCGACGGGCGCATCGGTGCGAATGGTTGCGACCTTGCGGCTCAGCAGCGCATCATCGATGTGTGCACGCAGGTTCTCGCCCATCTTGCCCTTGACCTCGTCGGCATGCGCGATGACTTCGTCCAGGCTACCGTACTTCGCAATGAGCGCACTCGCCTTTTTGGGACCGATGCCCGGTACACCGGGGATGTTGTCGGACGTATCGCCCTTTAGACCGTAAAAATCGGGCACGAGCGCCGGCGTAATGCCGTGATACAGGTCGTCCACGCTCTCGGGCGTCATGATCGCCACGTCAGACAGGCCCTTGCGGGTCGAGACCACGTTGACGTGCTCGGTCACGAGTTGATACATGTCGCGGTCGCCGGTCACCAGTAGCATGTCGCAGCCGGCCTGCTCGCCCAGGCGCGCCATGGTTCCCAGGATATCGTCGCCTTCCCAGCCCTCGGACTGCAGAATCGGCACGTTGAGCGCGGTGAGCAGCTCCTTAATCATAGGGAACTGCGCATGCAGATCGGGGTCCATGGGCGGGCGTTGCGCCTTATACTGCGGCAGCATCTCCATGCGCACGCGCGGCTTACCCTTGTCAAACGCCACGACCACACCGTCGGGGTTAAAGGCATCAATCATCTTAAGAAACATGTTCAGAAAGCCAAAGATCGCGTTGGTGGGGCGACCGTCCGGCGCGTTCATGGTCGGCGGCACGGCGTGGAAGGCGCGATGCATGAGCGAGTTGCCGTCGATAACGGCAAAAGTGCGGCGCTTGTCAGACATATTAAATACCTCGCTTTGGGCTGGGCACGGTTTGCTCACTCCAGTTTACACGCTCCCCGCCCCGCGGCCACCTCACATCAAGCTCCCCCGCCACCGTGAGCCCGCGCGTGATACGATGGCTCACGGTACATCAACCAGCACGATCGATCCGAAAGGAGCCTGCGTCATGGAGCGTCCCTGCGCATGGAAAAAGTACACACCACAGCAAGTCGAGGAGCTCGAGGAGCTTTGCCGCGGCTATAAGCAGTTTTTGAGCGAGAACAAGACCGAGCGCCTGTGCGTCAAGACCGGCATCAAGATGGCCGAGGAGGCGGGATACGTCGACCTGGAGACCGTGATCGCCGAAGGCCGCGAGCTCAAGGCAGGCGACAAGGTGTACGCCGCCAATCACGGCAAGGACCTCATGCTCGTCAACCTGGGCAACGCCCCGCTCGAGCAGGGCTTTAACATCCTGGGCGCCCACGTGGACTCGCCGCGCCTAGACCTTAAGCAGAACCCCGCCTTCGAGGCCGGCGACATGGCCTACCTCGACACGCACTACTATGGCGGCGTCAAGAGCTACCACTGGGTCGCTTCCCCGCTCGCGCTCGTAGGCGTCATCTGCAAAAAGGACGGCACCACCGTCGACATCAACATCGGCGACAAGGCAGACGACCCGGTCTTTACCATCTCCGACCTGCTGATCCACCTCTCGAGCGAGCAGATGGCCAAGCCCGCCAAGGACGCCGTCGACGCCGAGATCCTCGACGTGATCGTGGGTGGCCGCCCCGTCAAGTTTGACGAGGACGACAAGGACGCCCCCAAGGAGCCCGTCAAGCAAATGTTCCTGGACATCCTCAAGGAGCAGTATGACGTCGAGGAGGAGGACTTCCTCTCCGCCGAGATCGAGGTCGTGCCCGCCGGCCCGGCCCGCGACATGGGCCTCGACCGCTCCATGATTTTGGGCTATGGCCACGACGACCGTGTCTGCGCCTATCCATCCATGCTCGCTCAGATCAATGTGGCCAACGTGGAGCGCACGAGCATCACGCTCATCGTCGACAAGGAGGAGATCGGCTCCGTGGGTGCCACCGGTATGACGAGCCGCTTCTTCGAGAACACCGTCGCCGAGATCATGACGCTCGCCGGCGAGGATAGCCCGCTTGCCCTGCGCCGTGCACTCGCCCACAGCCGTATGCTCTCCTCTGACGTGTCCGCCGGCTTCGACCCGGGCTACGCCGGCAAGTTCGAGACCAAGAACGCAGCCTTTATGGGTCGCGGTCTGTGCTTCAACAAGTACACGGGCAGCCGCGGCAAGGGCGGTTCCAACGACGCCGATGCCGAGTACGTGGCGCTTGTCCGCGACATCATGGACGAGGCCGGCGTGGACTTCCAGACCTGCGAGCTCGGCCGCGTCAACGCGGGCGGCGGCGGCACCATCGCCTACATCATGGCCAAGTACGGCATGAACGTCATCGACTCCGGCGTTGCCGTCCTGTCCATGCACGCCCTGTGGGAGGTCGCCAACAAGGCCGACATCTACGAGGCCTATCGCGGCTACAAGGCCTTCCTCGAGCGCGCCTAACCAGTCCCTTGTAACTTGCGGTGAAATACGGATTCATCAGGCCTTCCAACAGGGAAAGCGGCCTGCATTTCACCGCAACTTTTTTAGCGGGAGGAGGATTCCGTGCTACAGGTCGTCATTTCGCCCGCCAAACAGATGCGGACAGCTCAAGATGCCTTTGACGTTTGGGGCATACCGCCTTTTGCACATCAGACGGCCCGGCTCCATCAGGCACTGTTGGGCATCGAACGCGAGGATGGCGCGGCAGGTCTTCAGGCCCTTTGGAACGTGAGCGACAGGCTGCTTACAACGTGCCTGGATACGCTTCACGAATTTATGCCCGTCCTGAGCGATGCCGACCTCGCCGATCCCGATATCGCGCGTCGAATCTCCCCCGCCGTCATGTCCTACCACGGCATCCAATACCAAAGCATGGCGCCCGAGGTCATGGATGCCGCACAGCTCGACTGGCTGCAAAACCATCTCTGGATCCTCTCGGGACTCTACGGATGCGTACGCCCCTTTCACGGCGTGTCGCCCTATCGGCTCGAAATGGGGGCGAAGCTCTCCGTCAACGGCGCTCGCGATCTCTATGTCTTCTGGGGGAATCGACTTGCGCAGGCAATTGCGCCGGCCGGTTCCGACACCACTATCGTCAACCTTGCCAGCGTGGAATACGCCAAAGCCGTCCTGCCCCATGCTGCACAGGATACAACGGTTATCACTTGCCTTTTTGGCGAAGGCGTCCGCAACGATAAGCCCGTCCAGCAATCGACCGCCAGCAAAAAGGCACGCGGTTCGATGGTCCGCTGGATGGCGGAAACCAAGGTCGAGGACGCCACCGATCTTACCGAGTTCAACCTTGGCTACCGTTATGTCCCCGAGCTCTCGTCCCCAGACAGCCTGGCCTTCATCAACGAGCAGGCATTCTAGAAGCCTGTCGCTAGCGCCGAACTCCACCTCGGCATGCTTTCATGACATTCGGTGAACACACCGCTATTCCGCCAAGCCATCTGCTTTGGCAATCTCGCTTGTCGAGCCATCTTGATAGGTAACCTTAACGTGCTCCACCTCGGACGCCGCAACACCCGACGGAGGCTCAAGGCGCCATTCCGTCAGGGCGATATCCATGGTCGTGGGGACGTCTCCTTGATCTTTGAGCTTCACCATAAGCGTTTTGAGCGTCGCGTCAAACGTCACGCGTTCGATTTCATCACCTGGAATGGACCCACCACTCAGCTGCAACTGCACAAACTCATCGCGCGGGTACCAATAATCGCCCGGAACGGCGAGCGTATTGGCATTACCGCCAGTACTCCTCACCGTCATGATCGGCAGGCCATCATCGGCCTCAAACGTCCAGACAGCTTCCCCACGCCCGCCAAACATCCAGATACAGCAGGCAATCACCATCACGACAAAGATCGCAAAACCAATTGCGACCAGCCCATGATGGGCACGGCCCTCCTCGGCCGACACATCCCACTGCGTCTCTCGATATAGATGCTTGTCTTCCATGTTCGCCTCCCCACGGGCATGCTCATCGCGTCAATCGTACCCATTCGAGCTATACTTGAGCCCACCACATAAACGGGGAGCTTGCAGGACAAGACGGCAGGCTGAGACTGGGCGCGCCCGCCCTGACCCGCAAACCTGATATGGGTAATGCCAACGAAGGGAGCCGTGCCAATGAGCACACAGACCGAGCCCAAGCTCGTCACGCAAATCGACTTCGCCCGCGCCGGGCAGATCACACCGCAGATGAAGGAGGTCGCCGAGCGCGAGCATCGCGACCCCGAGTACATCCGCGAGCGCGTGGCCGACGGCCGCATCGCCATTCCCGCCAACATCGTGCATATCAAAAAGGGCATGCGCGCCTTTGGTGTCGGCGAGGGCCTGTCCACCAAGGTCAACGTCAACCTGGGCATCTCGGGCGACAAGGCCGATGCCGCCGAGGAATGGAAGAAGGTCAAGATCGCCGAGGACTTTGGCGCCGACGCCATCATGGACCTCTCCAACTCGGGCAAGACGCGCCAGTTCCGCCAGCAACTCATCGACGAGACGCCGCTCATGGTGGGCACCGTCCCCATGTACGACGCCATCGGCTACATGGAAAAGCCGCTGGTCAAGCTCACCAAGGACGACCTGCTCGAGGTCGTTCGCGCGCACGCCGAAGACGGCGTGGACTTTATGACCATCCACTGCGGCATCAACAAGTCGGTCATTAAGACCTTTAAGGAGACCGGCCGTCTCATGAACATCGTCAGCCGCGGCGGCTCGCTGCTGTTTGGTTGGATGGAGGTCACCGGCAATGAGAACCCCTTCTACGAGTTCTACGACGAGGTGCTCGAGATCTGCCACGAGTACGACGTGACGATCTCGCTCGGCGACTCCTGCCGCCCGGGCTGCCTCTACGACTCCAACGATGCCACCGAGACCGCCGAGATGATCGAGCTGGGCAAGCTGTGCAAGCGTGCCTGGGCCGCTGGCGTCCAGGTCATGGTCGAGGGCCCGGGTCACATGGCACTCGACGAGATCGCCGCCAACATGAAGCTGCAGAAGCGCCTGTGCCACAACGCCCCGTTCTATGTGCTCGGGCCGCTGGTGACCGATATCGGCGTGGGCTATGACCACATCACCGCCGCCATCGGTGGTGCCATCTCCGCCAGCTCCGGCGCCGACTTCCTGTGCTACGTGACGCCGGCCGAGCACCTGTGCCTCCCCAACGCCCAAGACGTGCTCGATGGACTCATGGCCACCAAGATCGCCGCACACGCCGCCGATATCGCCAAGAAGGTGCCCCACGCCCGCGACATGGACGACAAGATGGGCCAGGCACGCCGCAAGCTCGACTGGGACGCCATGTGGAAGTGCGCGCTCGACCCGGTTACGGGCAAGAAGCGCTACGAGGAGTCCCCCGCCGCCACCGAGGGCACTTGCACCATGTGTGGCAAGATGTGCGCCGTCCGCACCGTTAACAAGGTGTTCGAAGGCACGACGATCGACCTCGGCATGGAGGACTAACTCGTCACCGGAGCCACAAACGGCCACAAGGTGTTCGTCAATTGTTGACATGTGAACATTTTCTTACATTTACGTAAAGATTGCACCGCCCGCCCGGGATCGGCATACAGCCGGCGCGGGCAACTTTATAATGCAGACAGAAGACCCATTTGAATCCGACCGATCAAGGGAGCGAACATGGATCGCAGTAAGGTACCCGCCGTTCTATCCATCGCAGGATCCGATTCCAGCGGTGGTGCCGGCATTCAGGCCGACATCAAGACCATCACGGCGCACCGCCTGTATGCCGAGACGGCCATCACAGCCATCACCGCACAAAACACGCTCGGCGTCACCGCCGTGCAGAATATCTCCCCGGACATTGTCGCGGCGCAGATCGATGCCGTTTTTGACGATATTCGACCCAGCGCCGTCAAGATCGGCATGGTCTCCTCTGCCGAGATTATCGAGGTTATCGCCGACCGCCTGAGTGCCTGGGACGCACAAAATATCGTCGTCGACCCCGTCATGGTCGCCACCTCGGGCGCTCGCCTGATCGCAGAGGACGCCGCCGAAGCGCTTGCCCGTCGCCTGTTCCCACTGGCGACCGTCATCACGCCCAATATTCCCGAGGCCATGGCACTGCTCGATTACGAGGTCGATTCCGAGCGCACGCAGCAAAATGCCGCCATGCTCCTCACCCGCCGCTTTGGCTGCGCGTCCCTCGTTAAGGGCGGGCATTTTGTCAACGAAGCCAACGATGTGCTAGCAGAGCCCGCGCCGCTCGATGACGAGGGCAACCATCTGGGCGATCCGCTCACCACGTGGTTCCGTCACAAGCGTATCGACACCAATAACACGCACGGCACCGGCTGTACGCTTTCGTCCGCCATCGCCTGCGCGCTGGCCCAGGGCATGGATCTTGCCGATGCCGTCAACGCCGGCAAGGCCTACCTAACGGGCGCTCTGGCCGCCGGCTTTGACATGGGCAGAGGCTCCGGCCCCGTCAATCACATGTGGCAGTATTAAGATTCGCAGCCCAAAACCACCGCAAAGGGGGCAGACACCTTTGCGGTGGTTCCCACAAACATCTCGATCTGTAACAGTAGCTCGGCAAAATCGACCCTAGATGTTACAGATCGAGACAAACGACCGATATCGACCTAAATAATCTCGATCTGTAACATCTAGCCCGTTTTCAGCCTTACAACTGTTACAGATCAAGACAAACCAACGAAACAAGCCGCCGCAAGGGGAACTTTTGTAGCGCTTTGGGCCGCGCTACTCTCCGAGCATCTCTTTGAGCTTGGCTGCCACGGCGTGGCCCAGGCTCTCGTGGCTTTCGGGCATCATGTGCAGATAATCGATATCGCCCGGCTCGGCAAAATCGGCGGCATTCAAAAAGTCGCAGCCAAACTGTTCGGCAACATACTTATAGTATTCGGCAAAATGCTCCGAGGCCTCGACGGAGTGCTCGTCAAAGTCGGTCATGTACACATCGGCGATCTGCGATTTAATCTTGATAGGCGCCATCAGCAGAATACGCGGGCAGGGCGCGGCTTCGGTCCAGGGAAACGCGCAGACGGTGCGAATCAGCGCCATGGCACCGTCAGCGATATCGGCAGCCCCCACGCTAAAGACCGTCTTGCAGTCGTTGGTGCCCAGCATAATCACGATCGCATCCAGCGGCTTATGAGACTCGAGCAGCATCGGCAACGCGCGAATGCCGTTGAGGTTAGTGTCCAGATGGCACATATCGTCGCGCACCGTCGTGCGGCCGTTGAGCCCCTCCTCAATCACATGCCAGCCCTCGCCCAGGTCACGCTGTGCCACGCCGCACCAGCGCACATCGTGCGCATAGCGCACCGCGGTGCCGTCGCGCATGCCCGCCGGATCATAGCCATAGGTATTGCTGTCGCCAAAGCACAGAATGTTTTTCATCGTAAGCCCTTCCTCTAGTAAAAAGCCGGCGGGAGCAGTCTCTCCTGCCGGATCGACCTATCTGTCAGCACATACCGATTACAGGTACTTGTGCCAATCGTCATCGTCCTCATCGTCCTCGGCGGCAGCCTGGGCTTGCTCGGCGGCGCGAGCAGCCGCAGCGCGAGCGGCAACCTGGGCATAGGACTCCTCGTTGCGCTCGGGGAAGTTTGCCAGCACGTGCTCAAACTTGGCAAAGTCCTCGTCCCAACGCGTAGAAGGCACGGCAAAGAAGACCTGCTTGACCTTAAAGTCGCCCGATGCGAGCTCCTTGCGGAAGAGCTCGGCCACGGCTTCGGCGTCAAAGCCGTTGTTGTCGCAGCCCCAAGCGCCCAGCACTAACTTTTCGCGACCCAGCTCGTCGCAGATGGCAAGCACAAAGCGGATGCGATCGCGCAGGGCATCCAGCAAGGCATCGTCACCCACGCGATACTCCTGGCGAGCGCGCTTGGCGTTGGGCGCGGCGGCGACGATTACGTCGGCATATGCATGCACGTGGTTGCGGTCGAAGCGCACCGCAGGCACCACCAGTGCACGGTTGCGGTAAAGCTCGCAGTTGATGTTGCGGCGACGGTTCTCGCCGTACCACTTACGCTGCTTATCGAGGACGTTGTACAGATACGAATCGGCACAGAGTGTGGCCTCCTGGCCCAGATAGCCCTGGATGTAGCCACCGCCCGGATTGGTGAACGAGGCAAAGGCGAGCACAGCCATGTCGCAGAACTGCGCATAGCCGCGGCCGTTGTCCAGAATGGCCTGCGTGGCAGAGGCGTCGAGCACGGTGACCTCGGGCAGGACCGGAGCGGGCTTTTCGGCGGCAGGCGCGGGCTCGGCCTCCGCGGCCTCCTCTGCGGGCGCAGGCTCAGCCGTAACCTCGGTCTCTGCGGATGCAACCTCAGCGGCCTCAGACTCCTCGGCAAGCTGTTCCTCGGCAGTGTCGGTCGCTTGGGCCTTAGCCTTCATCGCCGCGACAAATCCAGCAGGCATGCCATCGAACTCACGCACGCCGGCAAGCGAGCGCTCAATATCCTTGGCGCACGCTTCGGACACAGTCGCCACGTGACGCTCGGCGGCCTTGGCGCGCGCCTCGCGCTTGGAATTGGGCTGTCCCGCGCGATTAGGCCTGCGGTTACGGTTCCTGTTGTCGACGTCTGCCATAAGTGGTCACCTTTCTCGGTCTCTGCCGCTATCGGCTTTTCCCATCCATGATACCCCGCCGCACACAAAAAAGACGGCCCCGAAGGACCGCCTTTCGTATCGAGTTGCGCGCACGGCAAGCACCGCTGCAATTTGGCACTAGTCGCGACGACCAAGGATGTTCAGAATGCGCAGGAACACGTTGATGATGTCCACGAACAGGTTGGATGCCATAAGCACGGCGTTGGGCAGCGTGGGCGGCACCGTCGTTGCCACATAGGTGTCGTAGCCGATGAAGCCGGCGAACACCACAATCACGATCAGGTCGGTGATGGACTGCGAAACGCCCATGAACATCAGCACGATCTCGACCAGAATCGTGGCAAGTAGGATGCCAAAACCAATGCCATACACACGCTGGAAGAACTTGGGGAAGGTCACGCCCAGCGCACCAAAGACAAAGGTGATGGCGGCCGTGGCGATAAAGGCGGTGTTAATGGTAGGCAGGTCGTAGTTGGCAAGACCAAACGACGCCGTCAGGCCAAAGGTGCTCGCAAAGACCACGTAGCCCACGAGTGACAGGCCCACGGACTGTTTGCTGACAGCGGCCGACATCATGACCATGCCGACGATGGTCAAAATAAATGAGCCAAAGACCAGCGGCAAAGCGGCGCCGCTCATCATCATGCGCGCAAACGACATGGTGCTCGTAAAGTAAGCACCGGCGCCCATGGCGCAAAAGCCCAAGAAGATGAGGGCAGACATGACAAGGTTGTACGCGCGCGGCGACATCTCCTTGGCACGGCTTGCGCCGGTTTCGATGGGGCCGTTCTGATAGCCCTGGATATCGTTCATACTTCGTCCTTTCAAAAAGTGCCGTGAAAGACGGCACAGCAGATGACAAGATTCCTGCCATTGTACCCGAATGCCGCGCACTCTTACCTGCGGCGTTCACTCTCGAGTGTACGGTCGAATGCCCACACCCACCAACGCATCAGATGAGCCTGCGAGCCATCCGGTCGCTCGCGCGCCTGTTCTTCCAGATACAGTTCGGTCGCATGCCCGCCAAAACGAACCTTATAGGTCGCCGTACGAATGCCGTGAACCGTTAGGCCAAAACCGGTGGACGAGACAATCTCGTCAATCGTAAAACAGCGGCCGTCGACCCAGCAGACGGTAACCGGCACGACTTGTCCGCCCGCGAGGATGCGGGCCACGACGTCCACATACTGCTTGTGCACGCGCCGAGTTTTGCCGTCTGTCTGTCGATATTCCATGTCCCCTATTATCGAACGCATGTTTGCATATTGTAAAGCGAACAGACTGTGATTTTGGGATGTTGGGACGCGCGCATGTCCTCATGGCGTGTTAGCAAAAAGAACACCCGCGGTCAACAGGGCTAATGTTCAATGTTAGTGCCAAAAAAATCACTTCTCCCATCAGAACTCGGTAAAGAAACCCACAGGAGGTGATACGATTTATCATGTTTTTGTAACGTGCCTGCAAACTTCGAGAAAGCCCATATATGGACGTAACGTTCTCAACCTTCCTCGGCCAAATTGTGTCGAACCCAGTCCTTGCCGTCACCGTGATCCTCGCGCTCGGCGCCATCTTCGTCAATGGATGGACCGACGCGCCCAACGCCATCGCGACCTGCGTCACTACGCGTTGCATGCCCGCCCGCGCCGCCATTCTCATGAGCGCCGCATTCAACTTCCTCGGTGTGCTCATCATGACGCACTTTAACGCCAGCGTCGCCAACACCATCTCGCATATCGTCGACTTTGGCGGAAACAGCACCATGGCGCTCGCGTGCCTCTGCGCGGCGCTGTTCTCCATCGTCGTCTACGGTGCCACGGCATCGCGTTTTGGTATCCCCACCTCGCAGAGCCACAGCCTCATCGCCGGCCTGACCGGCGCTGCTATCGCCCTCGGTGGCGCTAGCAGCGTCAACGTCCACGAGTGGATGAAGGTCATCTACGGCCTGGCGCTCTCCATCGGCCTGGGCTTTGTCATGGGCTGGGTCCTGTGCAAGCTCGTCTCGATTCTTTTCGCCGCCGCCAACAGACGACGTGCCAACGTCTTCTTTAAATACGCTCAGATCGCGAGCGCTGCGGCCATGAGCTTTATGCACGGCGCGCAGGATGGACAGAAGTTCATCGGCGTGCTCTTTTTAGGCGTGGCCTTCGCCAGCGGGCAGACGAGCGTCGGCGACGCCGGCATCCCCATCTGGATCATGCTGCTGTGCTCGGCCACCATGGGCATCGGCACCAGCGTGGGCGGCGAGCGCATCATCAAGTCCGTCGGCCAGAGCATGGTTAAGCTCGAGAAGTATCAGGGCTTCTCTGCCGACCTCGCGGGCGCCGCGAACCTGCTACTTGCCACCCTTACCGGCATCCCCGTGTCCTCCACGCACATCAAAACCTGCGCCATCATGGGCGTCGGCGCCGTCAAGCGCCTCTCGGCCATCAACTTCGGCGTGGTCAAGGACATGATGTTCACCTGGTTCTTCACCTTCCCCGCCTGCGGACTCATCAGCTTTGTCATGGCCAAGCTGTTCATGATGTTCCTCTAGCCACGCTGAGCGTCCATCCGGACCGCAATACCTCGCCCACCCGTCTTCGCCTCGAAAGGACCCACCCATGGCAAAGAAACCCGATTCGTTCTACTTTGACAACTACGTCGCCTGCGCCGACCTTGCCGTCCAGGCCGCAGAGTTGCTCATCAAGATTTTTGAGAACTTTGACCCCGCGCAGATCCACGGCATGCTCGAGGAGATGCATGCGATTGAGCATGCGGCCGATAAGAAGCACCATGAGCTCGAGGATGCCTTGCTCACTGCCTTTATCACCCCGCTTGAGCGCGAGGATCTGGATCTGATGAGCTGCTCGCTCGACACCGTGCTCGACCGTATCGAGGGCGTCGTGCAGCGCGTCTACTTCACTAACATCCAGAGCATCCATCCCGATGCCATCGTCATCGCCCACAAGGTGACCGACGCCTGCCGCGCTATGAAGGACCTGATGGTCGAGCTTCCCAATTACCGCAAGTCCAAGACCCTGCGCGAGCTCGTCATCCAGATCAACACCATCGAGTCCGAGGCTGACGAGCTCTACATCAACGCCATGCGCAACCTGCACGTCAACGGCAAGGACCCGCTCGAGGTCATCGCCTGGCGTGACGTCTACGCCTTTCTGGAGTACTGCGCCGACTGCTGCGAGAATGTGGCCGATGTCGTGGATTCGATTGTCATGAAGAACAGTTAATTGGGGGTACGTGTCCCGGCGGCGAAGGGCCGGCACCTGTTTGCTTTCTCACTCCGGCTGCGCGGCAGAGTCGTTCGAAAGTAAACAGGTGCCGGCCCTTCGCCTTACGTACCACCATTGGGAACTTTGGCTGATAGTTTGAATGCAATGGGGGTTTGGCTGAAGGGACCTTTGGTAGCCGCTCGGACACTTTGGCCCTTGGTGAGCGTTTGGCTGATTGCTGCTTTGGGTACCTTTTGGGTTACTTTGGGTTTGTTTGATTTTTAATTGTTGGAGGGCTTGTATGTCGTATTTGGATCTGGCTCGGGGTCGTTATTCTTGTCGCGAGTTTGAGGATCGGGTCGTTGAGCAATCGGTCGTGGATGCCATTGTTGAGGCTGGGCGTATTGCTCCTTCTGCTTGTAATAATCATCCAACCCGTGTGATGGTGCTTGATACTCCGGAGTTGTTGGAAAAGGCTGCTGCTTGTCAGCCGCGCTTTGCTCGTGATGGGTCTATCTTTGGGGCTCCGCTTATCTTCCTTATCTGCAGCGTTACTGACGATGCTTGGGTGCGCCCTTATGACCAGATGAACTCCAGTGCCATCGACACCTCGATCGTGTGCGATCAGATGATGATGGAGGCCGAGGAGCAGGGCCTGGGTACGTGCTGGGTGTGCCATTTTAAGCCCGAAGTGGCCTGTGAGCAGTTCAGCCTGCCCGAGGGCATCTATCCCTATCATATGCTCGTCTGCGGCTATCCTGCCGACCATATCGCCGACCCCGAGCAACGCGAGGCCCGCACCATTCCCCTCCCCGACTTCCTCCTCAAGTAGATTTTTGGGACATGCCTTAAAATCCACCTTTGACCGCTCACCGGTTCGCCGAGTCCTGTGCCCTCAAACGCAGGACTCGGCGTTTTATTTTGCAGACTGCACACAGCCACAAAAAAGGACCCGCAAGCTGCGGGCCCTTTCTAGGCGCTAAATGATAGCTGGATGTTAGTCCAGGTCGTCGGCGGCGAAATTGTCAATCGGTGCGAAGGGATCGGCAACGGGGATAACCGGCTCGGCGACGGGCAGCGGCTCGGCAGCAGGAACGGTCACAGCCGGAGAAGCGGCGGAACCGACCGGCGTGGAAGCCATGAGATCGGACGGGAAGGAGTTCTGAGCATCGTCCATGAAGTGCTGGATGAGCTTGAGGTACTCGGTCTTGAACTCCTCGCGGGAAGCCTTAAGACGGTCGATCTCCTCAAGCTCGGCCTGCTTCTCGGTCAGGGCCTGGCGGATGACCTCGCGGGCCTTGGCGTCGGCCTCGTTGCGGATACGGTCGGCGTTCTCGTTGGCATCGTTGACGATGCCCTCGGCGGTCTGCTGGGCAGCAATCAGGGCAGCGGAAATCTGACGCTCCTGAGCGGAGAAGTCGGGTGCAGGAGCGGCCACAGGGGCGGCGGGAACGGCCTGCGCGGCAGCGTCCTGAGCCTGAGCAAGCTGGGCCTGCGTATCGGCAAGCTGCTGCTCGGTGGCGGTCAGACGACCCTTAAGATCGACGATCTTGGCGAGCATGGCATCGACCTCAGAGGACAGGGTCTCCAGGAAGACGTCGACCTCGGCGGGATCGTAGCCGCGCTTGGCCTCAGAGAAGGTCTGAGCCTGAATGTCAGCAGGGGTAATAGCCATAACAAGTTCTCCTTTATCTTCGCCTTGGCGCCGTGCGCCCGACGTGAGTTACTAAGCCAGTTTTATATGAGTATACCTATAAGAAGTTGCAGAACCAGCTTCTGCACCAACTGCAACGCAATAATCGCAACGACCGGTGAAAAATCGACGCCGCCCATGGGCGGGATAAACCGGCGGAACAAATTGAGCCACGGGCCGCACACGCTATCGAGGACGGCGGCGATATCCTGTAGCAATCCACCCTGTTTCATAGGGATCCACGTCATAAGGCAGTAGACCACGATGAGCGTGGAGTAAAAGTTGAACAGCGTATTGACCAACTGGACAATGGTGTAGATGTTGATGAGAATCTCCTCGTCTTGTCTTTACTTAAGGTAGCCGTCGGCACGGAGCTTTTTGAGGTCCGAATCCTTGACCTCGCAACCGGCGGGCAGCACCATAAACACGCGATCGCCCACCTCTTTGACGGTGGCACCCAGGCCGCAGGCAAAGCCGTAAGAGAAGTCCAGGACGCGCTTGGCGACCTCGGTACGAACGCCCACAAAAATCAGCGCGACAGGCTGCTTGGTGCGCACGCGGCGCACGACGGTCTCCACGTCGTCATAGCTCTCGGGGCGCAGGACATAAGCCGGCAGCTGCGGCGTAGCATTGATGATGTTGCTCGCATACGCCGAGGCATCGCTCGGTGAGGGAGCGGGTGCGGGGGCAGCAGCGCGGGCACGCGTGCTCTCGGCGTAGCTCGACGGCGTGTCGTAGGCACCGGGACGATAACCGCCCGCAACCGTCTCCTGCGAGCGCGATGGCGGGTTGTAAGTCGTAGCGTGGCGAGAATCGTCGCCGACCAGCTGACCGGAGCGCGTGTACACGGCCACCGACTCGGCCTCGCCGCGGCGCGTCTGACCCAACAGGCCGTTGCTCGGCTCATCCTGGGTGTAGAAGCCCTCGCCCGAGGCACCGCTGTAACCGTTGTTCTGGTAGCCGTCGTCATAGCCGTCATCGTAGCCGTAGTCGTCGTCCTGACCATAACCCTGGTCGTAACCCTGCTGGCCGCCCAGGTGCATCTTATTTTTAATCTCGTCAAGGAAGCCCATGGTTGTGTCCTCTCGCGGTTTAGTGCAGGCGCTCCGATAATCAGTGCGCACTTCAGAGCCTTATTTTACTGCAAACTCCGGGCTAAATACTACCCTGCCCAGGCGAACGAGCGTAGAGCCTTCCTCAAGGGCAGGCTCAAAGTCCTCGCTCATGCCGCAGGAAAGTTCGGGCAGGCTCAGGTCGGAGTGCGTCGCCTCAAGCTCATCCCTTAGCTCGCGAAGTCCGGCAAAAGTGCGGCGCGCCACATCCTTATTCCCCCGGGGTGCCATAGTCATAAGTCCCTGCACACAAATTCCCTCAAGCTCAGCAAGCTCACTTGCGGCGGCTCGGACCTCGTCGGGCGAAAAGCCGCCCTTGGACTCCTCGCCGCTCACATTGACCTCGAGCAGCACGCGCTGGGGGCCGGAGAGCTCGCCCGCCTCAATCTTGCGGACCGCACGGCTCGAGATGGCCAGTGCCAAATGCAGCGAGCTTACCGAATGAATCAGCTCGGCCGAGCCCAGAACCGCATTGATCTTGTTGGTCTGCAGGTTGCCGATCATATCGAAGCGCACCTCGGGCAGCTCCGGATGCTCCGCGAGGCCCGCAAGCTTGCGAACGAGCTCCTGCGGGCGGTTCTCGGCAAAATGACGATACCCCGCCTGAATAGCGGCAACGGTCTCATCGACGCCAACAGTCTTGGAGACGGCAATCAGTCGCGCGGCATCGTGGGGACGGCCCGCGCGATCGAGTGCCGCATAAAAACGCTCCAGAATCTGCTCGCGGCGAGCGCGCATCAAGTCCAAATAGTTATCCATTGCCAATCGCCTCCGCTAACAGTCATACAAGTAGCCCCATGCTAACGCAAGAGCGCGGCCTCGCATGTGCAAGGCCGCGCTCACTTAGGTATTTACAATCTTTTGACGAACGGGGCTACCCTACTCCTCGTCGTCCTCGGTATCATCCTCGTCCTCAAGATGATCCAACAGGTAGCGAAGGCCTTCGCTCACCTCGTTAGCGGGCACTTTGGCAACATAGTGTGCATCGACGGCAGGCCTCATGATGACGCCCTCGCCCGAAGGCACGCGCATGCTCTCAAGCTCATCCTCGTCCGTACGGGCGATATCGCCGGCAGTCATACGCTGTCCGGTCAAAAGGAAGGTCAGACGGCAGGCGGCATCGATCGAAATCGAGGCGATGCGATCGAGATAGCGCGAGACCATGATGGCGCGGCGCAGGTCGTCATAGTTACTGTCGTCGTCCATAAAATCGCCGGTGTCCATGCGGTTAAAGGTGCGGAAGAACTTCTCGTACGCCGCATGCACCGGCTCGTCCTCTACGGCCAGGTTGCAGATGATGGACATGTCGTTGGTGACGAGCGCGGAAAGCGACGAACCCAGCACCTGGTAAACAGCCTCGGCCTCGGCCTCAACCGTACCGACGAGTTCTTGGGGCAGCGAGATGTCGGCCTTGACCATGTGACGCGTGGCGCGGCAGACCTGGCGAACCTTATCGGTTATGCGCTGCAGGTTAAAGTCGACGTAGATGATTGTCTGCAGCAAGCGGAAGTCGGAGGCGACCGGCGACTGCGTAGCGATCAGGTTGTAGCACACGGCCTCCAAGTTGGCGCAGCGCGCATCGATCGAGAGCGTGCGCTTCTTGGTCTTGGTGGCGAGCTTGCGGTCATCGGTCACATAGGCCTTCACGGCGTCGTGAAGCGCCAGGTCTACAGCCTCGTAGATGCTCAACATCTCGTGACGGGCCTCGATGAGCTGACGGGAAAACAGTTTGCGCATGGTTCACTCCAATCAGTTGGGTGCGGTCATGCCGCCCGCACAGTGAATACGCACCGGACCAGGTCCGATCGGCTTGGGACTAGTCGCACCGATCAGCCAAAGCGGCCGGTGATATAGTCTTCCGTCCGCGAATCCACCGGGCTGGTGAAGATCGCGTCGGTTTGACCATACTCGATGAGCGTGGCGGGCTCGCCGGCAACTTCCTGCAAGAAAAATGCGGTGTAGTCGCTAATGCGAGCGGCCTGCTGCATAGAATGCGTGACGATGATGATCGTCATCTCGGGCGCCAGCTCGGCCATCAGATCCTCGACCTTAGAGACGGACGTGGGGTCGATGGCGGAGCAGGGCTCGTCCATCAGCAGGACATCGGGCTGCACCGCAAGCACACGCGCGATGCACAGACGCTGCTGCTGACCGCCCGAGAGCGCCAAACCATCCTTGTTGAGCTGATTGGATACCTCTTTCCAGAGATTGGCGCGCTTGAGCGATTCTTCCACGATGTCATCGAGGTCGCTTTTGCTAGTCACGCCCTGCAGACGAGGGCCAAAAGCGACATTCTCGTAGATGGATTTGGGGAACGGGTTGGGCTGCTGAAAAATCATGCCCACGCGGCGGCGAAGATCGACCGGGTCGACGCCCTCGGCATAGATATCGTTGCCGTCGAGCGTCATGGTGCCCTCGACGCGCGTACCCTCGATAAGGTCGTTCATGCGGTTGATGCAGCGCAAAAACGTCGATTTGCCGCAGCCCGAAGGGCCGATAAACGAAGTGATGGCGTTTTTGGCGATGTTGAGGTCGAGCCCTGTCAGCGCATGAAAGTCACCGTACCAAAAGTTGAAATCCTTGGCCGTGATGGCCGCTTGCTCCAGCGAGGGAGCGGACTGATAGACGGACATGGGACTCCTTAACTAGCGGCGTTTGCGCGACAGATAACGCGCAAACAGGTTGAAGGCCAGAATAATCGCCATCAGCAAAAGCGCAGTGCCGTAGGCTGCGTTCATGTTGATGCCGTCATTGGCAAGCAGATAAAGGTGAACGGTCATGGGACGACCGGAATCGAGCGGCGAAATAGGTAGGTTGATGGCCTGACCCATGGTGTAGAGCACCACGGCGGTCTCGCCGATGGCGCGGCCGATGGCAAGGACAATGCCGGTGGCAATGCGGCCAAAAGCAGAAGGAAGCACGATCCTGGAGACGACCTGCCACTTGGTGGCGCCCAGGCCATATGCACCCCAACGGATATAGCGCGGAACGGCGCGGATTGCCTCCTCGGTGGTGCGCATGACGATGGGCAGCATCAGAAGCGCCAGCGCCAGGGCGGCCGAGACCATCGAAAGGCTCAGACCCATAGCTTCGACAAACAGGGCGTAGCCAAAGAGGCCCATAACGATGGAGGGTACCGAGGCCAGGGCATCGGCAGCAAAGCGAATGATGTCGACGATCTTGCCCTGCTTGGCGTATTCGGCCAGATAGACCGCAGCCAAGACGGCAACCGGCGTGCAGATGAGCATGGCGAGCGCCGTCACGTAGATAGTCGAGACGATCGTGGGCCAAATGCCACCCTCGGCATTTACGCCCTGCGGCCAGCCAAAGATAAAGTCGAGCGAGATATGCGGCAAGCCGTTAATGACCACGTAGGCGATGATGGCGACCAGTACCAGCGTGGTGATATAGGCCGCGGCGCGAAACACGCCGAGCATGATCTTGTTGGACAGATCCTTGTTGATACGACCCTTCTTGCCATGGGAAAGGGCACGCTTGATGCGTTCGCGCGACGAGGTTGTATCGACCGTCGTGTCAACGGAATCGGACATAGCCTACCCCCTCTTCTTGGAAATCAGGCGGACGATACCCACCAGTGCAGCGGAGATGATAAACAGGACAACGCCCATGCCAAACAGAGCCGAGCGGTGCAGGCCCGAGGAATAACTCATGTCGAGCGCAATCTGGCTCGTGAGCGTCGAGATGGGGCTCGAGATGCTATCCGGAATGACCGGGGCGTTGCCCACGACCATCAGCACGGCCATGGTCTCGCCGATGGCACGCCCCATGCCCAAGACAATCGCATCGACGATGCCCAACTTGGCTGCAGGCAGCACGACCTTGTAGATGGTCTGCCACTTGGTGGCACCCATGGCATAGGATGCCTCGCGAATGCCCATGGGAATGGAATTGAGGGCATCGATGGTGAGCGTGGTGATGGTGGGAACGATCATGATGGCAAGCACGAGCCACGCCGTCAGCGCACCAAAGCCAAGACCGCCGGTCAGCTGCGCGATAAACGGGCGGATGATGACCATGCCAAAGAAGCCGTAGATGATGGAGGGGATGCCCGCCAGCAGGTCGACGGCGGGGCTGATGAGCCTGCGCACACGCTTGCTGGCGATCTCGACCAGATACACGGCCGTACCCACACCCAGGGGCACGCCCATGGCGAGCGCACCGACCGTCACCAGGCCAGAGCCCGCCAGCAGCGACATAATGCCGTAGTGACCCTCAGAGGGCGCCCACGTAAAGCTAAAGAAGTCCGCCAGACCGATATCGGTAAAGACCGGCAGCGCCGAGTACGTGGTAAACACAAAAATCAGGATGACGGTGACGACCGCTAAGAACGCACAGGCAAAGAAGATCCACTGCAGCGCCTTCTCCTTAAGATATGTGCTGCGCGACACCAATGCCAACTCACGCTTTTTGGGCGCCTGAGTCTCCTGCTCAATCTGGGGGGTTTCCTGTGCTTCCACGCTACTCACCCCCCTTTCCGTCGTTGGTGACGGGAATAAAGCCCGCCTCGCGAATCTGCTTGTCCATCTTTTCGGACGTCACGTAGTCGATGTAATCCTGCGCCTGCCGCGAAGGCGTCCCCTTCACAAAGAAGTAAAGGTCACGCGAGATGGGGTAGCCGCCACTTGCGACCGTCTTCTCGGATGCCGCGACATGGTTGACCGAAACGGCCTTAACCGAGGTCTTGGCGTTGAGGCTCTCGACAAAACCCAGCGAGATGTAGCCAATAGCGCCGCGCGAGCGGGACACGACATCGCGTACCTGGCCCGTACCCGAAAGAACAGCCGAGCGGCGATCGAACGGCGTGCCGCCCATCACGATAGTGCGGAAGGCCTCGCGCGTACCGGACGCCTCGTCGCGGTCGATAACCTGAATCTTCAGGTCCTCTCCGCCGACTTCTTTCCAGTTAGTGATCTTGCCGGCGTAAATATCGCGGAGCTGCTCGGTCGAGAGATTGTCGACCGGGTTGTCATCGTTCACGATGACTGCGATGCCATCGTGCGCGATAACGATTGGGGTCAGGCCCAAATCCTGCTCGTCGGCATTGAGGCCACGAGACGAGCTGGCGATGTCGGCGGTGCCGGCGCTAACGGCTTCGATGCCCGCAGAGGAACCAAGGCCAGAGACGAGCACGTCGATGCCGGTCTCTTCCTTAAAGCCCTCGGCCGCGATCTCGGCAATGGGAAGGCAGGTGGTCGAGCCGGCCACGGTAATAGAAGACGTAGAAGATCCCGAAGAGCAGGCGCACAGCGTGAGCGCGAGCACTGCTGCACTCAGGACCGATGCGATCTTTCTCATAGCATCACGCCGATTGCTGCATGGCGCCCGCAGGTGCCACCCTCGTTGCGGTAGGAATAAAAGCGGTCGTTCTGACGAACGGTCGAAAGTTGGGTATCCACAATCCTATCCGCATCGACACCGGCATCCACCAGCGCCTCGCGAATGGCGGCGGAAAGATCAAGCATACGGGAAGCGGTAGCATCGATGCACGCGAACTCGGCGGCAAAGCGATCCATGAGCTCCTGGGAAACCTCGTACTCGTCACCCAGGATATGGGGGCCGATATAGGCAGAAACATCGCTCGCATTGCAACCGGCTACCTCACAAAGCGCCTGGCACGCCTTGGCGGAAATGCGCGCGATCGTGCCCTTCCATCCGGAATGCACCACGGCAAATCCGCCGGGGGCAACCAGCACCACGGGAACGCAGTCGGCAAAGCAGAGCAGCACGGGCACCTCATGCGCCGTACAGACGATGGCATCGCAGCCCTCGGCAATCTGCTCGCGAATGTTCTCGAGATCGTCGGCGCCGTTCGAGGTCACCGTCACGACATGGTCGCCGTGCACCTGATTGGGAACAAGCAGATTATGCTCGCACTCGGCGGCCCCCATGGCCTCGAGCGCGCGACGACGATTTTCTTGAACAGCAAAGGGGTCATCGCCTACATGCGAGCCCAGGTTGAGCGAGGAGTACGCATCTTCGGAAACGCCACCGGTGCGCTCGGTAAAGGCAAAGCGAACATCGAGCGTCGCACCCTCCACCAACGTAACTCCATCATGGTCGACACGCGAAACGTTGTCCGCACGTGCTGCCATACTAAAGCCTCCTAATAACACAAGTATCGCGGCGAAGCCGCAGCAGTCCGTGTCATACGGCTGCCACACTTCATAAAAAAGGATACCCGCAGCGGTAAGGAGCAAACGTAAAGGGAACGTAAGGAGATTGGAGGCTTTCGTTTACAAAGGCGAAACACAACAAAAAAAGGGGCGCGCCCAATCGGACGCACCCCTTGCAAGTCGTTGAGAAAAACGAACTAGAAGCTGCCGCGCTTAAGGAAATCGGGAAGCTCGAACTGGTCGTTGCCAAAGTTGGGCAGCTCGGTACCACCGACGTTGCGAGTCGGGGCAGCCTGAGCAGGGCTGGCAGCCGGAGCGGTGCGCTGCGGCTCGGCAGAAGCAGCGGCCTTGCTCTGGGACTGCTGAGCAGCGAAGAGCTCGTCCTGACGGTTGACGTTGGAATCGGAGAAGCCCGTGGCGATAACGGTGATGCGCACCTGGTCGCCCAGGGACTCGTCGACAACGGTACCAAAGATGATGTTGGCCTCGGGGTCGACGGCATTGGCGACAACGTCGGCGGCGTCGCTGATCTCCTGGATGCCCAGGTCCTTGGAGCCGGCGATGGAAAGCAGGACGCGCGTGGCGCCATCGATGGAGCTCTCGAGCAGCGGGCTGGAGATAGCCTGCTGGGCAGCGTCGACGGCACGGGTGTCCCCAGAAGCGGTACCGATACCCATCATGGCGGTACCGGCCTGCTTCATGATGGTCTTAACATCGGCGAAGTCCAGGTTGATGATACCCGGGACGGTGATGAGGTCGGTGATGCCCTGGGTGCCCTGGGAAAGGACGCCATCGGCAATCGCGAAGGCCTCGAGCATGGTGGTCTTCTTCTCGGCGATGTCGAGCAGTTTGTCGTTAGGGATAACGATCATGGTGTCGACGCAATCGGAGAGGGTCTTGATGCCCTCCTCGGCGCTCTTCTTGCGCTTGCGACCCTCGAAGGTGAAGGGCTTGGTCACGACGGCGACAGTCAACGCGCCGACCTCGTTCATCGCGATATCGGCAACGATGGGAGCGGCGCCGGTACCGGTGCCACCACCCTCGCCGCAGGTGATGAACACCATGTCGGCGCCAGCGAGCGCCTCGGCGATATCGTCGCGGGACTCATCGGCAGCCTTGCGGCCAACCTCAGGGTTGGCGCCGGCGCCCAGGCCGCGGGTAAGGTCGGTGCCGATGTGCACCTTGATATCGGCATCAGAGATCGCGAGTGCCTGAGCATCGGTGTTGATGGCAACAAACTCGACGCCGCGGATGCCCTCTTCGATCATTCGATTGACCGCGTTGGTACCGCCGCCGCCGACGCCGACCACCTTAATGACGGCAAGGTAGTTGTTGATCTCTGTCTCGTGCATGTCGGTCCTCCGAACAAAGGTTATAGCCATAGCATGGGTTGACCCCTGCGCACATTAACCTTCAGGTTGAAAGTAAATGCAAAGGTAAACCGTATTATGTTTGCACATTATGAACGTATCAGTCAAATAATTGACCGTGAAAACCAAACAAACCAGATAAACGGCGTGGTATGGCCCCTCAACAAAGCCGTTTAGGATACTAGGCGGTCGGTGCGTTCCTAAACGTGTAGTTGCCCGGAGAGCGCACATTGATATAGGTCACGCCCTCTACCTGCGAAAGCAGCTTGGTCACGATGCGTTCTTTCTTAGCGATATCGTCCGAATCGCCCAGCGACACCTCGACGCCGTTGTCGAGATTTGCCGAGATAGCCTCAACGGAAGGTGTGGAAATATCCTTCACCTGGTCCAAGAACTCGCTCGAAAAACCGCGTGCGTAATCCAGGCCGGCCTTGACGGCCTTGGAGCTCACCGCCCGACCCGAAACCGGTGCGACATCGGCCGAGACGTCAGTCAACAGCACGGCGCCGTAGTGCTTGGCAAGCGCCAGGGCCGCATCGATGCCGGTCAGGGTGTTGGCACCCTCCCCCGATGTAATGACGTTCCCCTGGTCGTCCACCTCGACAGACGTCGACAGCGGAGCGATCCAGGTGTCATCGTCTCCGATAGCCCAGGCAAGGTCGTCGGAGCTGATATACGCAATGGCGGTAACTTTACGCTCCGTCGGCGTGATGATAAGCGTATGGGGAAACTGGCGCTGGACATCCACGCCCGAGACCCACGGGTTTTGCTTGAGGCCCTCGGTGATCTGATCGGAATCCACGTTAAAGAGCGACGTGTTCTCGGGAAGACTGATGAGCTGCATGGCGTCGTGCTTGGTCACATGCTCGCTGCCATGAATCTGAATATCGGTGGCGGAAAACAGGCCAGAGTTGATGACGACGATGGCAATAATGGCAAGTACGGCCACGGCTGCCAGGATGCCGCCCGCGATCTTGCCCTTACCCTTCATGGCAGAAGCGGCGTCGGTCGCCTTACCTGCCATGGCACCGAGCGATGACAGAGGATTGATGCCCTTTTTTGCCGAAGACGCCTTGGCAGCGGGTACCGATGTCAGTGAACGCGGCTTAGTGCCAGCCAACGTACGGCTGGCATGCGGCGCACGAGCTCCCAGCGAAGGCTTGGGCGTCGCCATGGATCGGGAGGTCTTGGTGCCCATCGCCGGCTTGGGCGTCACCGAAGGACGCGGAGCCGGACGACTCGTCTTTTTAGAAGCGGGGCGTCCCCCCAGCTGAGAGCCGACGACCGGGCGCTTGGCAGGACGGACGGACCCAACAGACTTGGAGGACAAGGCGGGCTTGTGTTGAGACTGGGCAGGTGCGCCGGAACGCCCTCCGGCGCGGCGGAAGGTTGGTTTCGATGCTCTAGAAGCCGAGGAATTTAACTTCCGGTCTGAGCTCGATGCCATACGCCTCCCTCACCTTTCCGTGCACATGCCTGATAACCGCGGCCACGTCATCGGCCGAGGCGGTTCCGTTATTAACGATAAAATTAGCGTGTACGGGCGAAACTTCCGCACCGCCAACCGAAAAACCCTTTAATCCACAATCCTCAATCAACTTGCCCACGTTTGCGTCGGGCGGGTTGCGAAAGACCGATCCGCAGGATGCGCGACCCATGGGCTGCGTGCGCTTGCGGCGCGTCAGGTACCGCTCCATACGCTCGCGAATGTCTGCCTTGGGCGCGGGCTTGAGTTTAAGCACGCACTCGAGAATGATCTCGTTACGCGGCAAGCTGCACTCGCGATACCCCCAAGCGATCTCGGACCCTGCATAGTGCTTAATACCGGAAGCCGGATCAAACGTGACCACGTCCTCGATAAGGGAGCCGATCCACTCGGTCCGCGTACCTGCGTTCATGGACACGGCGCCGCCGACCGAACCGGGAATACCGACCGCGAACTCAAGGCCCGAAAGCCCACGCGACAAGGCGTCGTTGACCAAACGCGCGAACATCACGCCCGCACCAACGGTCAGCGTGCAGCCGTCCTCGGCAACAACCGTGCGCTGAAACTCACGTCCCAGCGAAATAACGGCGCCGCGATAACCGGCATCGGCAACCAACAGGTTGGACCCCTTGCCGATAATCACCCACGGCACCTGCTCGCGGTCAAGCACCGCCACGGCGCGACGCAGGGCATGGTAGCTATGGCACGTCACAAAGAGGTCGGCCTTGCCGCCGATACGATAGCTTGTATGGCGTGCAAGACGTTCGTCCTCGACCACGTCCGTGTCGATCATGCCCGAAAGCGCCATGACGGCGTTAAACAGACCCATAGGGTTTAAGCGTCTTTCTTGGCAGTCAGATACTCGATGAACTCGGGGCCGACGGTCGTAACATCGCCGGCACCCATGGTGAGCAGCAGGTCGCCCTCGCCCACGAGCTTCTCAAGCTCCTGGTTGAGCTCAAGACGACTGGAGCAGTACACGACCTCCTTGCCGGGGTGCTTGGCGCGAACGGTATCCGCGAGCATCTTGGAGGTAACGCCCGGAATCGGCATCTCGCCGGCGGAGAACACATCGATCAGCAGCAGCTTATCGGCGTTGGCAAAGGCATCGGCAAAGTCGTCGCACAGAGCCTGCAGGCGCGAATAGCGGTGCGGTTGGAACACGACGTCGACATGTTTGTAGCCCAGCGAAGAGGCGGCAGCGAGCGTCGCCTTGATCTCGGTGGGATGATGGCCGTAATCGTCAACCACCGTGATGCCGTCGATATCGCCCACGTGGGTAAAGCGACGGCGGACGCCCTCAAAACTCGAAAGTGCCTTAGCGGCGGCGTCGATATCGAGGCCTAGGACATGGGCGACGGTCAAGACGGCCGTGGCGTTGAGCATGTTGTGACGACCGGGGTTGCTCTTAATCTCGACAGCGTGCTCGGTGCCGTCCTCAAAGCGAACGATAAAGTCGCTCTGGATGCCCTTGACATCCGGATGTACGCAGACGATGTCGTTGTTCTCGGCAAAGCCATAGGAAAGCACATGACGGCCCGTCGACTTGGCGAGCTCGACCAGATGCGGATCCTCGCCGCAAACGATGACGGTGCCGTCCTCGCCCACCAGCCCCATAAACTTAGCAAAGGTGGCCTCGATCTCCTCGATGCCCGAGTAGTGATCGAGATGGTCGGCCTCGACGTTGGTCACGATGACCACGTTGGGGTTCAGGAACAGGAACGAGCTGTCGGACTCATCGGCCTCGGCGACAAAGTAGTCACCCGAGCCGTTCTTGCCGTTCGTGTCGTAGCCCTCGACGATGCCGCCGATCAAAAAGCTGGGGTCCAGACCCATGCGATCGAGCATCGTGGCGCACATCGAAGAGGTCGTGGTCTTGCCGTGAGTACCGGCGACGGCGACGGTGGTGTAGCCATGGCCCAGAGCCGAGAGCATCTTGGCGCGGGGCCACACGGGAATACCCAGCTCGCGGGCACGCACGAGCTCGGGGTTGGACTCGGGAATAGCGGTGGAGACCACGACCACGTCGGGCTTGACCTCGTCGATCGTCGCAGCCTCGTGGCCCACGTGGACCTTCACGCCGGCGCGGGTAAGCTGGCGAATATAGCGCGACGTCTTGAGGTCGGAACCGGTAACGGTATAACCGCGCTCGTGCAGGACGAGGGCGATGCCGCTCATGCCGGCGCCACCGATACCGATAAAGTGGGCGCTCTTGAACTCGGGCGCGGAGGTTGCAGTCTGGGAATCAGCCATGTGCTCGTGTACTCCTTGCGTAAACACTGCCTGTAACCAGTTAACTGTACCGCACCTACCACATCCGCGCGAGGGCGACCGGCGATATCCCGTCTAACTAACGCAATCCCTCTACCGCATCGGCCAAAAGTGCGGCGGCACGGTCCTGGGCCAAGCCACGCGCCGCCTGACGCATGGCATCACGCGCTGCAGCGTCATCGACCAGGTGCAGCAGCTCATCGGCAAAGGCAGGGGCATCGATATCGGCATCGGCGCAAAGCACGCCGGCACCGGCATCGACCAGGTAACGGGCATTCGTGGTCTGGTGATCGGCCGTGGCGTGCGGATACGGCACGAGTACCGAGGGCACGGCAAGCGCGGCGATCTCGGCCACGCTCGAGGCACCGGAACGCGAGAGCACCAGATCGGCCGCAGCCAGCATATCGCCCATGTTGTCGATGTAGGGCTGGACTCGATAGCGCTTCGCCTCCTCGGGAGTCAGCGCCAAAGCGCGCTCGGTCTCCTCAAAGCCGTCGGCACCCGTCGAATGCAAAATATAGAGATTCTCGCGGGTCAGCAGCTCACTCTTGAGCGAGGCAACGCGCTCGTTGAGATGCTGAGCACCGAGCGAACCACCAAAGACGAGCAGAAGCGTCGCGTCCTCGGGCACACCGAGCGTCTTACGACCGCGGGCGCGATCGCCCTCGATCACCGAACGACGCACGGGATTGCCCGTCATGAGCACATGGTCGGGGTCGCCCTCGCGCTCAAAGACCGCGCGGGCCGCAGGTACCGAAATGCACACGCGGGCGGCATGTGAGTTCATCATCTTGTTGGCCAGACCCGGAACAGAGTTCTGCTCGTGCAGCAGATACGGAACGCCGGCGCCCTTGCACCAACCCAGCAGCGGGACCTCAACGTAAGCACCAAAGCCGATAGCGGCATCGGGCTTACCGACCTTCGAGAAGTGACGGGCAAGCGCACGCTTCGCCTTGTTGACGCGCCACAGCGAGGTCAGCGCCATCCAGGGACGGGAGCGATCGAAGCCCGTGACCGTGATGGGCACAAAATCGAATCCGGCCTCGGGAACCAGACGGCCCTCGAGCTTGCGCGACTGGCCCACGAACACAACGTGATGACCGCGGTCACGCAGCTCCTCGGCCAAGGCGAGCGCGGGGTTGATATGTCCTGCCGTGCCGCCAGCTGCAATAGCAACGGTCATCTTATCGGTCATGGTAATCCCTTCGTACACGCGGCCCCTGGTCATCGGTGCGCAAACGCGCCGACGGGTCCGAATTCAAATCGATTCGATTATATCCGCCGCCCGCATTGCGAGGAGCGGGGCGCTGAGGACGACCTTGCGGCGCCGTTCGCTGACGCGGACGGGCTGCCGGCTCGGTCGCAGAGCCATCCAGGACGGTAAAGCCGTTACGCGAAGATCGCTCGCCGCGCACGTGGGGCACGCCGGCGGTACTCTCATCCATAACGGCAAAGCTCTCGCGGCGACGGTCGTACTCATCGCGACGGGCGCTCTCATACGAAACGCGCAGGATCAGACCGGCGAGCATAAGCGACACGATAATCGAGGAGCCGCCGTAGCTAATAAACGGCAGCGGCTTGCCCGTCATGGGAAACACATTGAGAATGCCCAGCGCGTTGATCAAAAACTGCACCGCAAGGATGACCGCGGAACCCGATGCCATAAGTGCTCCGCGACGGTCGGTCGCCTGCTCGGCAATGCGAAACGCCGAGTAGATCAGCATCGCAAACACCAAGAAGAACAGCACGGTTCCGATAAAGCCAACTTCCTCGCCGATAATAGCCAAGATGTAGTCGTTATGCGCCTCGGGCAAATACGAGTACTTCATGGTGGAGTTGCCGATACCGCGACCGAACAGGCCGCCCGAGGCAAACGCCATGATGGCAAGCGTGGCCTGATAGCCGTCACCATATTCGTCTGCCCAAGGATTCCAAGCAACCTCGACACGCGTCATACGATACGGCTCGGCGATAAGGGCGATCGCAATGACGGCGATGCCGGCAACGACCGTCCAAACGATATATTTGGGGTCCAATCCCGCAAACAACGCCATGCACATGAGGGTCAACAAGATGATCAGAACGGTGCCAAAATCGGGCTGAACAAAGATCAGAAAGAGCGAAATGCCCAGGTAGACGCCCATCTTGCGAAGAAACTCGTTGATGTTGCCGCCGGGCGAAAAGATGCGGTCGAGCATGATGGCCGAATACGCGATGGCGAACGGCTTTAAAAACTCAGACGGCTGGAACTGAATACCGGCGATGTTGAGCCAGCGCGTGGCGCCACGACTGCCGCTACCCATAAAGAACACCAGAACCAGTAGCCCTATCATGCCCATGAGGAAGATCCTGAGCACGTCTTCCCCAAACCAACTGTCCGGCAAGACGCGCACGATGGCAACCATAGCCAGCACGCCAACTCCGGCAAACGCGGCCTGTCGAAACAGGAAAAACGTCGCCGAACCATTCTCGTGCATCGCCTCGACCGAAGATGCCGAGTACACCATCAGCAAGCCAAAGCAAACCAAGCTAAACAGGCAAGCCATAAATATCAAACGGGGGCGCATGATGCGGGCGGGGACGCCGGCAATATAGCGCTCACTGAACGTCTGCCCGCCGCGTCCGGAACGCGGCGTGCTACGCAGCGAGGAAGCACGGTCCGAGTCGGGCCTCCTCATATCACTTCGGGGGCTCTCCTCTCTCACCGGCAACCCCTATTCCGTTTGCGATTTCGCCGCTGCGGCAAGCTGGGCCACGTAGTCCTTAAACACGCGACCGCGCTCCTCGTAGCCCGAGAACTCGTCGAACGAAGAGCAGGCGGGCGAAAGCAGGATCACGTCGCCGCGGCTCGAGAGCGAGCGGGCAACGTCAACGGCATCGCGCAGATCATCGGCCTGGGCGATATCCACGTCACCATCGACATCGGCCTCGTCCATAGCAGCGGTAAAGCGCTCGCGCGCATCGCCAAAGCAAACGACCGAGCGCACGTTGTCCATAACAACGCGGGCAAAGTCCGCAAGCGGCGTGCCCTTATCGTGGCCGCCGAGCAGCAAGATCACGTCGTCATCAGGAAACGCCGTCAGAGCCTTTTCGACTGCATCGGTGTTCGTTGCCTTGGAATCGTTAACATAGCGCACGCCATCGATCTCGCCACAGGGCTCAACGCGGTGTTCGAGTGGCTGGAACGATGCCAAACCGCGGCAAACGCCCTCGGGATCGGCACCGACGGCCAGAGCAGCCGTGGCAGCGCATAAGGCATTGATGACATTGTGATGGCCCGAGATCTTGAGCTCGGACGTGGCGACAAGCTGAGTCTCGACACCCTTCAGGCGGACGACCATCTTGCCGTCGCGCACAAAGGCGGCGTCTGCACCCTCGGGCTCGTCAAAAGCGACCTTGCAGATGCGGCGACCCGGCGTGTAGATGTACTCATCGAACTCATGGATGCCGGCATCCTCGACGTCGATAACCACGAGGTCGTCGTCGACCATATTCTCGAACAACTTGATCTTGGCAAGCGCATAGTTCTTGTGGCTCTTGTGCCAGCCCAGGTGGTCGGGCGTGATGTTGAGCAGCACCGCCACGCGAGGATGAAGCTCGGCGGTCGTAGCAATCTGATAACTCGACAGCTCGGCCACAAACCACTCATTGTGTGCACGGCCGTCGATCTCGTTCACTGGCGGCTCGCCGATATTGCCGACGGCCACGCTGGCTTCACCGGCGGCCTTGAGCAGATAATCGGTCAGCGACGTGGTAGTTGTCTTGCCGTTGGTACCCGTGATGGCGATCCAATTTTGGGGAGACAGGCGATAGGCAAACTCGGGCTCGCCCATAATCTGGGCGGCATGCTCACGCCCATCCTTAAAGAAGGCCGAGAACTCCGAGATACCCGGGCATGTCACGCACACGTCATAGGCACCCTCGACCTGCTCGGTGCCGTAGACAAACGACGCGCCCTGCGCCTCGAGCGCACGCGTGGCGTCATTGGGCTCGGAGCTACCGCCGCCATACACGGTCGTGGCGCTCACGCGCTCGGGGTGAGCCAACGCCCAACGGGCGACATCGAGACCGGATTTACCCTGCCCCAAAACAAGCAGGCTAAAGACATCAGCAAGAGGCATGAAAGACCACTATCCCAACTGGAAGAACAGGGCGAGGCCAACGGCGCCAAAGGCCGCGGCGATAATCCAAAAACGGATAACGACCTTGTTCTCGGCCCAGCCCTTCTTTTCGAAATGATGATGAATGGGCGCCATAAGGAAGACGCGCTTGTGCGTAAAGTGGAAATAGACAACCTGGATCATGACCGACAGAGTCTCGACGATAAACAGACCGCCGATGATGAGGGAAACGACTTCGGTGTTGGTCATGATGGAGGTGCAGGCAAAAGCGGCACCCAGGGCAAGTGAGCCGGTATCGCCCATAAAGATGCTCGCCGGGTAGCAATTGAACCACAAAAAGCCCAGGCAGGCACCGGCGCACGCCGTGCAGAAGATGGACAGGTTCACGTCACCGTGCAAAAACGCCATGGCGGCCATGGCGAGCATGGCGATCATGGAAGTGCCGCCGGCAAGGCCGTCCAGACCATCGGTCAGGTTCACGGCATTGGAAAGACCAGCGATCATCAGCCAGCAAAATACGATGTAGAGCCACGGGAACGAAAGGCCGCAGATGGTGGTCGAAAGAACACCGAGGTCAATCGTCAGGCCGCCGGGAAAACGAATCTCGGGGGCAACGCCGCACCAATTGACGGCGAGCACGGTAAAAGTGACGCAGATGATGGTCAGGCCGATCATCTTGGCGTGAGGCGTCAGGCCGAGCGAGCGACCATGCGTGACGGAGGTCAGATCGTCGATGAGACCCAGAACGCCGGTGGCCAGCGTGGCAAGCAGCACGAGCACGAGCTCGGTGGTGAGCTTGCCCATCAGCAGGCAGGTCAGCGAGATCGCGACAAGGATGATAACGCCACCCATGGTCGGCGTACCTTGTTTAATCAAATGACGCTTGGGGCCGTCGGCTCGGACCTGTTGGCCGATACCCTCGACCTTCAGCAGCTTGATCCACCACGGCATAAGCAGCAACGCAATGGCGGCAGCGATGCCAAGTCCCAAAAAGGCCTGATACGTAGGATACGAGGGATTGCCGAACATGGGCTAGCACACACCTTCCACAAAGCGGTCGAGCTCAACAAAACGGGAACCCTTGACCAGTACAACATCATGATTTTCAAGCGCGCCGCCCATGCGGTCGAGCACCTGCTGATAATCGGAGAACACCTGGATGCGGTCCTCATCCATACCCATCATACGTGCGGCATCGGCCATGAGCTGAGCCAGCTCGCCGCCGACGCACGCGAGCATGTCGAGCTTCTTGGCGGCGGCATAGGCGCCCACGAGTTCATGCATGCGGGGAGCCTCGTCGCCCATCTCGCCCATCTCCCCCAAGATCGCCATGCGCGAACCATCACAGATGAGCGAGCACAGCAAATCGAGGCCGGCAGCCATAGACTCGGCACTGGCGTTATAGGAGTCGTCGATGATGCGTGCTCCGCTCTTGGCGCGCTTGATCTCCTGACGGTGACCGGTGATCGTAAGACCCCTAAAGGCAGCATCGATCTGCTCGGGCGTCACGCCCAGACGATAGGCGACCGCGGCGGCCTTGACGGCATTGGGCACGGACTGCACGCCGGGAATGGCCAGCATGGTATCGACCATGTCGCCCTGACCAAAGTCGAGCGTAAAGACCGGATGGCCCTCGTCGTCGACGCGAATGTCGCGTGCGCGGACCTCGTCGTCGTCCGAGACACCTGCCAGCATCACGTCAATACCTGCAGGCTGGGCGAACGTATCGCGAATGAACGGTGTAAAGTCGTCCTCGCCGCCCAAAACCAGCAACGGCGAGAAGTCGCCGGCGGCGCGCATGCCCTGGACAATCTCGGACTTGGCGCGGGCGATGTTCTCGCGGCTGCCCAGGATACCGATGTGGGAGGTTCCGATCTTGCTCACGATGGCAAGATTGGGGTTGGCAGACTGGGACAGGCGCTCAATCTCATGAAAATGGTTCATGCCCATCTCGAGCACCAGAACCTCGGTATCGGCCGGAGCGGAAAGCACCGTGAGCGGCATGCCGATCAAGTTGTTGAAATTGCCCTTCGTGGCCCAGACGCGATAACGCTTGGCGAGCACGGCAGCGAGCACGTCCTTGGTCGTCGTCTTGCCAATCGAACCGGTAATGCCGACGACCAGGCAGCCAAGCTCCAAGCGATATACGTGCGCCAGGCGCAGCAAGAACTCCACGGGGTCGTCGGTCAGCAAGATGGCGCATCCCTTGTCCTGCGCCAGCGAAACCAGCTCTGCATCAGGCTCGCGCGTCATCACGACGGCACCGGCACCCGACTCGATGGCACGGGAGGCAAAATCGTTGCCGTCGACCTTTTCGCCGGGGAAGGCGACAAAGATCGTCCCCTCCTCGACCTGACGCGAGTCGATAACGCATCCGCGGCATACCCGATCGACTTCTTCCGTCACGGTTCGGGCCCCCGTTGAGGCCGCGAGGTTGTTGACGGCGATCTCTATCATTGCAGCTCCCCTGTAAACCTAATAATGCTATCGGCGTATTGTATCCCAGTGCCATGCGCGCGTGGTGCAGGGCATGTGAACACCCTTCAGATCAAACGGCAGACCACGCTCAAGATTGTAACCCCCTACTTCGTGCGCGGGATACCCAGCACGTCGAGCGCGTTGGCCATAATGGACTGGAATGGCACCGCGGCGGCATCCGAGCCGCTCGGCGTTCCATCGAGTGTGATATAGCACAGCACCTTGGGCGATTGTGCCGGCGCAAAGCCCATAAAGGACGACATGTAGTTCTCCTTGAGGTAACCGCCGTTCTCGTCAGCACGCTCGGCCGTACCGGTCTTGCCCGCCACGTCATAGCCATCGACCGCACCGCCAACGCCCGTACCTTCGGACACGACCGTCTGCATGCACGATGTCACCTGGGCGGCAGCGTCCTCCGAAATCGCACGCTCACCTTCGCCCCAGTCCTTCTCATCGCCCTTGCTGGACTTATAGAAGTGCGGCGTCATCATCACGCCGCCGTTCGCGATGCCGCCCACGGCACGTGCGACCTCAATCGGCGAGACGGACAGCGCCTGGCCAAAGCTCATCGAGCCCAGCGTGGCGCCGTCGTACTGGTCGCGCTCCTTGACGATGCCCAGACTCTCACCCGGAAAATCGACACCGGAGCTATGGCCGATACCCCACTTGTCCACATAGGTGGCAAAATCATCGGCACCGATCTTGCGTCCCACCAGGACAAAGCCCACATTGGACGAACGGCGCATCATCTCGCGCACGTCCATGGTCATGGTGTAGTCGCGCTTGTCGGCGTCGGTAACGGTGTCGTCGCCAACCTTAATGCTCGCCGGCACCTCAAACGACGTGCTCGAACGCACGGCGCCCAAGTCGAAGCCGGCACCGGCCACGAGCGTCTTAAAGACCGAACCGGGCTCGTAGGCATCGGTAACCAAGCGCAAGTTCATGTCCTCGGTCTTGGCGTTTTCCAGATCGGTCTGGTCATATGTCGGATACGAGCATGCCGCCAGAATCTCGCCCGTCGTGGGATCGGTGACAAGGGCCGAGCCATTCTTGGCCTTAGTCTTTTCGACCGCTTCGGCCAGGGCGTCCTCTGCGGCACGCTGGATATTGACATCGAGCGTCGTCACGATGTCCACGCCGTCCACCGCGGCAACCTTCTTATAGGCGCCGCCCGCGATATAGCTACCGTCCCTCGCCCGCTCGCGCACCAGCGAACCGTTCGTTCCGGTCAAAAGCTTGTTGTACTGTTTTTCGAGGCCCGTCAGACCGTCGTTGTCCACGTTTACCACGCCAAGCACCTGCGATGCCAGGTTGCCGTAGGGGTACACGCGCTTCATGGCCTGCTCAAAGAGCACGCCTGGCAGGTTCTTCTTCTCCAGCGCCGCGACATCATCCTCGTCCACCTGACGTTTGATATACACCCAGGTGCCATCCGACTCAACGAGCTCGCGACAGGTCTTTTTATCGATGCCCGTAGCTTTGACCAGCGCCGATACCGTTTTGTCAACGTCCTCGATAAGCTGCGGATTCACGGCGATGTTACGACATTCGACCGACGACGTCAGCACGTTGCCGTTACGGTCGTAGATGGTACCGCGCTTGGCATATAGCGTCTGCGCGAGCAAGCGACGTGCATCGGCGCGGTCGCGTAACTTATCGGCTTCCACGATTTGATAGTCGGCAAGGCGAAGGACGCCCAAACCCAAGCCAAACCCGATGAAGCCCATGACGGCTTTGCGACGGGGCAGCGGCGTGCCCGTGAGCCATTCGGTCGACGAGCTCTTGCGCGGTCTGGTGTTATGCATTTGAGGACCACTCGAGCCACGGAGACGCGACGCAGGGTCGTTGCCATAGGACAGCCTCGCGTTGTAAGATGGCCGACCCGTTCCTTGATAACCAGAACGTCCCCGCGATGAGGGACGTCCAGAACCGCGACCCCCGTCGGAGCCGCGGCGATAGTCATTTGTCATACTCAGCTACCGTCTTGTTACTGAGCGGTCGCGGTCGAGCTAGCGCCCGCGGCTGCATCCTGCGAAAAATCAAGTGTAACGCTCTCGCTGGGCTCCACCATGCCATAAGCGCCCGCAAGGTCGCGAATGCGCGTGTCGGCACCATAGACCGAATGCATGACCTCCAGGTCGGAGCTCTCATCGGTCGCCTTCTCGAGCGTGTTGGTAAGCGCGGCGTTGCTGTTGAGCACCTGGGCCGTAACGCCGGCGAGCGCCACGCGGGCGACACCGATCGTCATGAAGATGGCCGCAATGATGCAAAACGTTTTAAGAACGCTCATGAAAACCGGGCTTACCGCCTGGTTTGCCTGACGGCCCGCGCCCGTGTAGACATCAAAGCGCGGCGTGCGCTGCTCGCGGGGAGCAACGGGGGCCTGCGGTGCCTCACGATAGGCGGGCATGGCGTTCATATCATAGGCGAGTGCTGCGTTTGAGGTGTTGTAGCCCATGATATGCCGCCTCCCATCCCGAGTACGTTGGTAGTGTGTTTAAGCTTCGTTTGTGGTACGAGCGGGAGGTCCAATATCGCGCGGTCGCGTCTACAGACGCTGCGCCACGCGGATCTTGGCTGATCTCGCCCGAGGGTTGCGCGCAACCTCATCGGGTTGGGCAACCAGGGGTTTGCGGGTGATGACCTTGAGTATCGGCACGTTGCCGCACACGCACACCGGAATCTCCGGCGGACACGTGCACCCCTGGCTCATCTCCTTAAAGTGGTTCTTTACGATACGGTCCTCGAGCGAGTGATACGAGATGACGCAGATGCGTCCACCCGGGTTGAGCCATCTTGTGGCGGCGTCAAGCCCTCGCTCGAGCACATCGAGTTCGTGATTGACCTCGATGCGAATGGCCTGGAAACTTTTCTTGGCTGGGTGTCCGCCATGCCGACGAGCGGCAGCGGGGATACCAGCCTTGATGATCTCGACAAACTGACCGGTGGTTTCGATCGGCTCATGCTCGCGGCGGCGCACGATCTCACGCGCGACCTGCGAGGCGAACTTCTCTTCGCCATAGACGCGTAGAATCCGGGCGAGGTCGTGTTCGTTATAGGTGTTGATGACCTCAGCTGCGTTTAAGGTGTTGTTACCCGGATCCATCCGCATGTCCAATGGGGCGTCCTCGTTGTACGAAAAGCCCCTGCCAGGGATATCGAGTTGCGGCGACGAAACGCCCAAGTCGAACAGGAAGCCATCGACCCCGGGCACCTCGGCCGAGCAAAGCAGCTCGTCCAAGTCGCCGAAGTTGCCCTTCAGCAGCTGGTGCGGTACGCCGGGAACCTCGCGGTCCAGACGGGCGCCAGCGGCCTCGAGGGCCATGTCGTCCTGATCGACGCCGAGCAAAAGGCCGGTCTCCCCCACCTGCGCGGCCATCTTTACCGAATGGCCGGCACCGCCAAGGGTGCAGTCGCAGACGACGGAACCGCTCTTTAGCTGCAGCGACTCAAGCACTTCGCCGAGCATGACAGGTTCATGCCGATATTCTTGTGTCAAGATCCCACGCTCCATCCGTTACTCGTGCCTTGCCCTTACGAGAAGAAGAGGTCCAGCAGGGCCTCGTCATCATCGTCCTCATCGGCCGTAGCGCGGTCCCAAACCTCAAGGTGGTCGTAGTTGCCCACAACCGTGACCTCGCGGTCGAGGTTCGCCTGCTTGCGGAGAGACTCAGAAAGACCGATACGACCTGCGCTGTCCACATCCATCGACGTGGTGCGCTTGTTGATCGCCCTCATAAGCTTCTGGTCGTTGATGTCACGCGGGTTAAAACCCTCGTGGCCCTCACGACCCGCGAAGAGTCCTTCGACCCACTTATCGAAGGCCTCGGCAGAGAACACGTACAGAGCATCGACATCCAGGGCTTTGAACACGCGAACGTGCTCTCCAAGCTCCTCACGAAGGGGTGCAGGCAGGGATAGACGACCTTTTGCATCGAGATTGCGCTCGTATGCACCCGTCATTCCCATGTGCGCCCTCCCCTCGGTTACTCAGATGGCACGTACGCGGGGAACCACCCCGCCTGTCGACGTCATCAATAATATGGGGAACCGCCCCATTTTTCAACACCTTTCCCCACCCTGTCTCTTATACACA
>URXE01000014.1 GCA_900551815.1 uncultured Collinsella sp. | reverse complement strand
CGCCTTAGTCTCGTGGGCTCGGAGATGTGTATAAGAGACAGCCATCTTTATTCAGATTAATCATTGCCCGTTGTGACATCGCCGAACCCGCAGGGCAGAGAACAAGTTCCCTCCCGGCGCACTCCGCAGGACGCAAAAAGCCCTCGCCGCACGAAGTGCGCAGCGAGGGCTTCTTGCATGTCCGAGGACGCGCCGGGAGGGAACTTGTTCTCTGCCCGGATAGGTAAGACAAATTACGCGACGGTGTAAACCCAGTTGTGCTTATCCTCGACAGCACCGGACTGGATACCAGTCAGGGTCTCGCGAAGCTTCTTCATCACAGGGCCAATCTCGGTGTAGCCAGCCGGGAAGGTCACGGTCTCGTCGGCGCCGTAAACCTTGTTGTCGATCTCGCCGACCGGGGAGATAACGGCAGCGGTGCCGCACAGGCCGCACTCCACAAAGGTGCCGGCCTTGACCTCGGCCCACTCGACGGGACGCTGGTCAACGGTCATGCCCAGGTCCTGAGCAACCTGAACAAGCGAACGACGGGTGATAGAGGGCAGGATGGAGTCGGTGTGCGACTGAGGAACGACAAGGGTGCCGTCCTCCTTCACGAACAGGACGTTGGCGCCGCCGGTCTCCTCGACATAGGTGCGGGACTCGGAGTCGAGATACAGGTTCTCGGCATAGCCCTCGCGGTGAGCCTCCATCGTGGGCTTAAGGGACATGGCGTAGTTGAGGCCGGCCTTGATGTTGCCGGTGCCGTGCGGTGCGGCGCGGTCGTACTCGGAAACACGCAGCTTGACAGGCTTGAGGCCACCCTTAAAGTACGGACCGACCGGGGTCACGAGAATGCGGAACGTGTACTCAGGAGCGGGAGCCACGCCGATCACGTCACCGGAGCCGATCATAAACGGACGCACATACAGGGTTGCGCCAGAGCCGAAGGGCGGAACCCATGCGGCGTTGGCAGAAACGACCTGCTTGACGGCCTCAACGAACTTGTCCTTGGGGAACGGGGGCATCTCGAGGCGCTGCGCGGAGTTATACATACGCTCGGCGTTCATGTCGGGACGGAAGCAGACGATGCTGCCGTCCTCGGCGGTGTAGGCCTTCAGGCCCTCAAAGACCTCCTGGCAGTAGTGGAAGATGCCGCCGCACTCGGAGACATGCAGGGTGTGGTCGGTGGTCAGGCCGCGCTCGTCCCACTCGCCATCCTTCCAATGGGCCTCGTAGCTGTAATCGGTCTTCATGTAGCCAAAGCCGAGGCTACCCCAATCGATATCCTTCTTCTCGACAGTCATATGTCGCTCCTTACATACACGGTTGCATACTCGCGAACCCGCACGCAAGGACCGAAGCCGGCCGCGTCGCAACGTCGCATACCCGGAAACGTAGAGCCGGGCAGGACACGCGGCAGCATCAAAGCCGATGGCGCGTCGATTCGCATGCAGGTGATTGTACTCCCCGCACGCCTTGGATAAAACGCTTTTCTTTAACTAAGTAAAGTATTTTCATTTGCCTTCAACACAAAAGGCCCGCCATCGAATCCGATGACGGGCCTTGGAATTAACGTCCGAAAACAAGCTCGGACTAGGCGTTCTTTTTACCGAGCTTAGCCTTAACCAGACCGACCACGGTCGGGATGATCGACACGGCGACAATGCCGATGATCAGCAGCTCAAAGTGCTCCTGCACAAACGGAATGCCACCAAAGAAGTAACCCAGCAGCGTAAAGACCGTCGACCAGGTAATGCCACCCAGCACGTTAAAGACGACAAAGTTGCGCCAGTGCATGCCGCCCATGCCGGCGATAAAAGGCACAAAGGTGCGGATGAACGGGAAGAAGCGGCCGAGGAAGATGGCCAGATGGCCCCACTTGTCCAAGAAATCCTCGGACTTTTTGATGCGCTCGGGCGTCATGGCCTTTACCTTGCCCGAGGCGATGATCTTGCGGCCAAAGAAGTGGCCAATCATAAAGTTGCACTGATCGCCCAGGATGGCTGCGGCCCATGCGGTTGCCAGAAGCGCCACGATGTTAAAGCCGCCATTATGGGCAAAGAAGCCCGAGGCAAACAGCAGCGAGTCGCCGGGAAGGAACGGGAAGAACACCACGCCCGTCTCGATAAAGATGATTAGGAACACGCAGCCGTAGGCCATGAGCGGGCCGGCGGCGATCCAGCTGGCGATCGCAGTGCGCGGGTCCTTAAGCAGCTCGGCGATAAAATTGATGAAACCCATGAAGTAAAACCTCTCAGTTGTGGGCGCGGACACGTCCAAGTTGACCAGTATACGGTTGCGATGCGAGCGCGGGCCAAACCCCTCAAAAGTCTTACTTCATTACCAGCAAGTTTGCATAACTGACACTTGTCGCCCAAAGCAAAGCAAGATCGCCCTTCCTAATCCCTAGCGAATCGCTATACTTTATTGAATCGCATTGCCACGGTGCTAAGGGAGGGCGGCCGGTGAGCTTTATCAATACCATTCGTGAGGACATCAAGACCGTCCAGGCGCAAGACCCCGCCGCGCAAAACGGTCTGGTCATCTTCCTTTCCTACCCTGGCCTGCACGCCAAGTGGAACCACGTGCCCGAGCACTGGCTGTGGGAGCACGGTCATCGCTCACTCGCCCGTGTGCTCTCGCAAATCACCCGCCACATCACCGGCGTCGAGATTCATCCCGCCGCGCAGATCGGCAAGCACTTCTTTATCGACCACGCCATGGGCGTCGTTATTGGCGAGACTGCCATCGTGGGCGATAACTGTGTGCTCTACCAGGGCGTCACGCTCGGCGGCACCGGCAACGAGACCGGCAAGCGCCACCCCACCCTGGGCAACAATGTCACGGTGGGCACGGGCGCCAAGGTGCTTGGCAACATCCACATCGGCAACAACGTCAAAATCGGCGGCAACTCGGTCGTCGTCAAGGACGTGCCCGACAACTGCACCGTCGTGGGCGTGCCCGGGCGCATCATCAAGCGCAACGGCTGCCGCGTGTTCGAGGAGAGCTTCGACGCCAAGCAGCATCGCGAGTACATGCCCGACGATGCCGCCGAGCAGAGCGCCCTCAACCGTCAGGGCATCACCGAAAACGCCCGTCGCGTCAAAGAACTCGAGCAAGAGGTGGCCGAGCTCAAAGCCCTCGTCGCCAAGCTCGTGGACGAGCGCTAGAAGCGGACGGCCACCGGCAACATTGACGCCAACACAAAAGGCGCGCCAGGAACCCCCCCCCGGCGCGCCTTCTTTTCGATGTGACATGCGGGGCTGCCCCTTTGTCACCTTATGCGAACTGGCTTAGGTAGAGGTCGGCGTAAGCGCCCTCGGCAGCCAGCAGCTCCTTGTGCGTACCCTGCTCGATGATATTGCCGTGATCCATGACCAGGATGAGGTCGGCATCGACGATCGTCGACAGACGATGCGCGATCACAAAGCTCGTGCGCCCGCGCATGAGCGCATCCATAGCACGGCCGATGGCGAGCTCGGTGCGCGTGTCCACGCTCGACGTCGCCTCGTCCAGGATGAGAATCGCCGGGTTGTTGAGCAGCACGCGCGCGATGGTCAGCAGCTGACGTTGGCCCTGGCTGATGCTCTCGGCATCGTTAGCCACACGCGTGTCGTAGCCCTGCGGCATAGTGCGCACAAAGAAATCGACCTGAGCGGCACGCGCGGCCGCGACAATCTCCTCGCGCGTCGCCTCGGGACAGCCATAGGCGATGTTCTCGGCAATGGTGCCATCGAACAGCCAGGCGTCCTGCAACACCATGCCAAACTGCTGGCGCAGCTCGCCGCGGTCCATGCGGCTCGTGTCCACACCGTCAAGGGTAATGCGGCCACCGTCGATCTCGTAGAAGCGCATGAGCAGATTGATGAGCGTGGTCTTGCCCGCGCCCGTGGTTCCCACCACCGCGATCTTTTGACCCGGCTCGGCGGTAAACGACACGTCGCGCATAAGCGGCTTGTCGGGCGAATATCCAAAGCGCACGTGTTCAAAGGCGACACGGCCCTCCACCTTGCCCGGCAGCTTGGCGGCGGCCGCCGGCAACGGATCGGCTTCCATCTCGGGCTCGTCGAGCAGGTCGAACACGCGCTCTGCGCTCGCCAGCGCGCTCTGCAGCGAGTTAAAGGTAAACGACAGCTGCGTCATGGGCTCGGACGCCTCATAGATAAACTGGAAGAACGCCTGGAACACGCCGACGGTCATATGCCCGGCAACCAACATGCTGCAGCCCACCAGCGCAATCACGATTTGCGCCAAGCGGCCGATAAAGCGCACCGCGGGACCGACGGCGTTAATCATAAAGTCGGCCCTGGTGCTCACGCGCGCCAGCTCCTTCGAAGCCTCGTGCACCTCGGCAGAGCTCTGGCGCTCGCGGTTAAACGCACGGATCACCAGACGGCCCGAGTAGCCTTCCTCGACCGCGCTCGTAATCTTGGACACCCACTCCTGGCGCTCGCCCGTCACATCGTGTGTGCGGCGCGACACGACCTTCGTCACCAGCAGCGAAAGCGCCGTAAAGAACAAAAAGACGAGCGTGAGCGGCACGCTAAACACGAACATCACGCTCACGGCGCCCACCACGGTACCGATCGACACCAGAAGCTGCAGCAAGCCGCGCTGCATGCTCTCGGACATCTTGTCCAAGTCGTTGGTCGCACGGCTGACGACCTCGCCGGGACGATGCGCGTCAAAGTAGGCAAGCGGCAGACGGTTGAGCTTTTGAGCGATGCGGTTGCGTAGGCGCAGGTTGAGGCGCTCGGCAACGCTCGACATCAAAAAGCTCTGAAGCGCGTAGAACGAGGCGGCGGCGGTCCAGATCATAAAGTAGATGAAGATGGTCCTGCCGCAGTTCTCCCAGGTAATGCTGAAGGTAGCGTTGTTGGCAAACGCCAGCTTCATGTGCCCCCACAGCTCATCGATCACGCGGGCGCTGTAAGCCGGCGCCGCGGTGTTAAAGATGACATAGAACACGATGCTCGCGAACACGATATAGAAGCGCCAATGGTCGCCGGCGGCCTCGCTCCACAGGCGGCGCACTGTCGCCCAGGTGTCGCGGGGCGTCTCGTCCTTGTCCTCGTCGTCAACGTCGCGCATACGCTCCGCCTCGGCGCGGGCGCGCTCGTCCTCGGCGCGCTCGTTTTCCTCGTAGAGTGCCTGGCGGCGAGCCTCACGCTCCGCCGCTGCCTTGGCGGCTTCGTCCAGGTCGGGCGTGGCGCCCGTCTCCTCGACTGTCTCTGCAACCGCGGCGTCATCGGCGGTGCCCCGCTTCTTGAGCTCCTCGGTCATGCTACTCACCTCCCTTCATCTGCGATTCCGCGATAGCGCGGTACACCTCGCAGGTTTCCATGAGCTCGTCGTGCGTGCCTAGGCCCACGATCTCGCCGTCTTTGAGCACCACGATCTGATCGGCATGCAAAATAGTCGAGATACGTTGCGCGATGATGAGCACCGCGGAATCGCGCGTCTCGTCCTGCAGCGCATGGCGCAGGGCGGCATCGGTCTTAAAGTCCAGGGCCGAAAAACTGTCATCGAAGATATATAGATCGGCATGCTTCATGAGTGCGCGGGCGATCGCCAGGCGCTGGCGCTGACCGCCCGAGAAGTTCGTGCCGCCCTGGGATACCGGAGTATCGAGCCCCTGGGGCTGATCGAGCACAAAGGTGCTCTGGGCAACCTCCAGCGCATGGAGCATGTCAGCCTCGGTCGCGCCCTCGTTGCCAAAGCGCAGGTTGCTCGCCACCGTACCCGAGAACAGCCACGCCTTCTGCGGCACGTAAGCGATATGCCCGCGGATGTCGTCTTGCGAAAGGTCGCGCAGATCGATGCCGTTCAGTCGAATGGTGCCCTTCGTGGCATCGTGGAAGCGAAGCAAGAGCTTGGCCACCGTCGACTTGCCCGAACCCGTCGAGCCTACAATCGCCGTGGTCCGGCCACGGCGACAGGCAAAGCTCAGGTCGCACAGGGTGTCCTCGTCGGCATCGTCAAAACGGAACGACATATGGTCGAACACGGCAACCGCATCGGCACCGTCAACAGGCTCCGCCGCGCACGTGTCCAGCGTGCGCTTGCCGTCCACGATGCTCGGCTCGATTTCGAGCACCTGTTGCGCGCGGTTGAGACACGCCGCGGCGCGCGGAAGCGTCAGAATCACCATCTGCGCCATCATCACAAAGAACAGGATCAGGATCGCGTACTCCAGCACGGCCGAGATGCTGCCGATCTGCATGGCATGGACACCCACGCGGTTGCCGCCCACCCACAGCACCGCCACCTCGGCGATGTTCATCAAAAAGAAGCTGGAACTGTCGAGACCCACAAACAGGTGGTTGACCTTGATGGCATTGGCTGCGTAATCGCTAAACACCTCGTCCAGGCGCTGCTCCTCGTGGCGCTCCTTGTTAAATGCGCGGATGACGCGCACGCCCACGATATTCTCGCGCAGCACCACGTTCATGCGGTCGATAAAGCTCTGCAGGCGCTTAAAGATCGGCGCGGCGTTGGCAACGGTAAAGACCGCCGCCACCAGCACGATCGCAACGACCACGCCCAGCAGCGTGCCCATGGCGGGATCGATAAACCAGGCAAAGATGATGCCCGCCACGGCCAAGAACGGTACCGGCAGCACCAGCTGAATCGTCTGCAGAATCGCTTGCTGAATCACGTTGATGTCGTTGAGCGAGCGCGTAATCATCGAACCCGTGCCAAAGCGCTCAAAGTCGCTGGCCGCGAGTTCGAGCGACTTGTCGTACACGGCATTGCGGATATCGCAGGCCACGTTGGCGGCCAGGCGCGCCGAAAGATAGCAGCCCAGCACCGTGCCGCCGCTGGCCATGCCGGTCGCGATAAGCATGTACAGGCCGTTGCGTAAAATATAGTCGACATCGCCCGTGGTAATACCGGTGTTGACCATGTTCGCCAGCATCGTGGGGACCAGCAGCGTACCGACGTTATCTATCAGCACCGCAAACAGCGTCACCGCAATCAGACCGCGATACGGCCTCATAAACCTCATTAAGAGTCGCATGTGTCCCCCTCGCCCTTATCGTCAGCCTCGTTCTCGGCGGCCACTTGCCGTTTAAATGCCTCGCACTCTTCGTTCAGAACATGGGAGAACTTACCGACCAAGCGCATGATCTCGCGCTGTTCCCACGGCTCGAGCGCCTCGAATGCCTGTTGCTCGGCTTTTTGCGCCGGCAACGCGTAGCGCCTGGCAAACCGCACGCCTTCTTCGGTCAGTCGCACAACCTTGTTCTTACGACTGCCCTCGGCAAACTCCAACGTCGCAAGCCCTCGCGCCCTAAGCGTCTTGATCGCCGAATTGATGGTCTGTTTGCTGTAGAACCATTCACTCGTCAGCCGACTCACGGCAACGCTTCCGCCCGCTGCACTCGTGTCGACGAGCATCCAGTAGGCGCAGTCCGAAAGACCGCAGGTACGCGCGAACTCCGAATAGATACGGTCAAGCCCGTTGAGCATCCGGTCGAAATCGACCAGGCTAACTGCACTATTCATCTCTCCCACCATTCGATAGTCCGAGTTTTGACCAATTTATATCTCTACATTAGTCCGAGTTTTGACTATCGTCAATAAGCTCGTTGTTTATGGTCGGCTCTACATAAGCATATCGACAAAAAAGACCGCCGGCGCGGGGGCGGCGCCGGCGGTTGCGAGAGAATATCGAGTGTTGGCTGTTAAGCAGCGACGGCCTCGTAGACCGTGGCGCCCGAGAAGCTGTCGTGCAGGCTCTTGCCGCAGATCCACGGCAGTTCGACGACCTCGCAGACCGTGTTGACCAGCTCGGAGCAGTCAGTAAAGTGGCCCTTATCGTTGAGGGCCTCGCAATCCTGGACACGCCAATAGCCATCGGTGTGCGTGATGTAGTACTCGTGATCGTTAATCGACACGAAAGCGCGCGTCTTGGAACGCAGCAGCTTCAGAAATCCTTCGAAGTCGGTCTCGACGACATCTCCAGCCTGGAACATGATGTTACCTCCTGGCCCCGCGCCACCATGGCGCGTTGATAAACGTTGGTGCTCCTTTAGTAAAACCTTTATCAGAGCTTATGCGCGCATCATTTAGGCAAGTGGTAAAAAACCGCAGGGTAGACGGGATAAAACGTTTAACCATCCCACCGGTTTATCACATTCTGGCTGAAGTTTTATGCAAACCAACTTTTCCACTTGGTAGTTTGCATTGTTTGGGGCCGACTGCGCGATTACGGTTTTGGTTCGGCGGGTAAGAACGAGGCATCGAAACCAACGTCAGGAGGACCCATGGAGACCATCGAAGCACTCATCCACCGCCGCAGCTGCCGCAAATACAGCGATCGCCCTGTCGAGGCCGAGAAGCTCGCACGCATTATCGAAGCCGGCCAGTACGCGCCGAGCGGCATGGGACGCCAGCCGGTCACGTTCGTCGCCGTTACCGACCCCGCAACCGTCGAGCGCCTCTCGCAGCTCAACGCCCAAGTTATGGGCAGCGAGGGAGATCCCTTCTACGGCGCCAAGACCGTTGTGGTGGTGCTCGTCGACCGCAGCGTGCCCACGTACCTGGAAGACGGCTCGCTCGCCATGGGCAACCTGCTCAACGCAGCCTATGCGCTGGGCGTCGATTCGTGTTGGATCCACCGCGCGCACGAGGTCTTTGACTCACCCGAGGGACTGAAACTGCTGGCCAAGTGGGGTCTGCCTGCCGACGGAAGCCTGCGCGGTGTGGGCAACTGCATTCTGGGCTACGCCGAGGACGCACTCCCCGAGGCAAAGCCGCGCCGCAACAACGTGGTGTACGTCGGGTAATTAGTTCCGCCGTTCTAACGAACGGCGGAACAATCTAGTCGACTGGATGATAGAAGGTATCGACGACTGTTTGCTTTACGTTGTCCTGGTCCAGATAGAACTCGGCGAAGGTGTCGCCCTGCTGCATGGTGCCCTGCAGCGTCACGACATCAAACGAAGTCAGGCCGTGCTCGAGCATCGTAGTCGCTAGATAGCTGAACTCATCGAGACCCAAATTGGTCCACGTATAGTCGCCCATGGCCTGATACAGGCTGATGAGCATGGCGGGGTTGCTCTTGGCACTGCTGAGCACCTTCGATGCAAACGCCTGCACGTAGCTCACCTGGCGCGCTGTGCGATCCAGCGAAGACGTCAGATTCGTCGTGTCGCGCCACTGCACGTACTTTTCCGCCGTTGTACCAAATAGCGTGGTCTCCTGGCCCTCGACAACCGACGTGCCCGGCACAGTCTGCGTAGGCACCAGCGTCACGCCGCCGATGGAGTCATTAATGGGAGCCACGCCCTCGATATTGAGCGTGTAGTAATAGTCGACCGGAATGTTATCGAGCACGCGCGAGGCAGCGGCGGCCGTCAGTGCCGATGAGTTGTCGCCATCGGTGCCATAGGCAAACTGCAAGCACAGCTGCTCGGTCACCTGACCGGCAAACGAACCATTGGAATACGTATCTACGGCAACCATGCTGTCACGCGGGATGATAATGCCGCGGGCCTCGCCCGTGTCGGTATTAAGCGCTACGACCATCACAGTATCGGACTGGCCCTTCTGGGTGCCGTCATCGTTATTGCGGCCATCAAAGCCGATAAACGCCACCGTGGCCATATGCTTGTTGAGCGCATACTTCTTGCCGTTATAGGTAATGGTGTCGCCCTTGGCCTTAATGACCTTTTCGGTCTTTTCCTCAATCTTCTTTTTGCCTTGGTTCACGCTGTGATTCACAAAGCCCCAGCCGGCAGCAGCAACCGCACCAATCACGAGCAGCACGATCAGCAGCGTGCGGATACGGCGGCGGCGCTTGATGCGCTTAATCGACTCTTTGGAGCGTCGACGACGCTGAGGTCCCGCCTCATCAAGCGAAGGCCACTCTACCTCATCAACAGGCTGCGCCGCAGCTTCATCGGTCTTTGCCGATGCGTCGGACGGAGCCTCGGCCTTGCCCTGGGATTTTTCGTCAGATTGAGGTGTCGGAGTGCCTTTGGTCTCCCATTGAGGCTCGACAGGCTCCGCCGCATCCCGAACCTGCTGCTCGGGATTGTTTACTTGATTTTCGTCGGGATCCACCGCATCGATAAAGTGCTTGCCACGGGGGTTCATGACTATTTTGTCTCCTGGTCGCTTGTTAACACACCGCTCACAATATAGCGCGAGTTGCCCTGCGAGCTATCGAGCATGCAAGTGCTCAACTGTACAATCTTACTATCTGCATCAAGTGTCACGCCGTCACGTACATTTTTGAGCAATGCGTCCGGATTACAGACCGAATTAAAGTAGTCCTGGCGCACGGCAGGGTCGGCAAAGTTAAACGAGTTGAGAATGTGGCGATCGTCATATTGATAGGCCGAGACAATCTTGTACTTCAGAATATGGCCCGGCGTGTAGATATAGAACTCGGTGTTCTCGTTAAAGAAGTCCGCGTCCTCAAAGTTATGCAAGTTGTGGAACACACCGCCGTTCACATGGCCGTAGATCACCGTGACGGGATCGCTAAAGTCGCGCGCGTTTGCCATCTGGCTAAATGCTGTGCCATACGGGTCGTACTTGCCGTCCTTGTCGTGGTCCAGATAAAACAGGTCGTCCGTCGTGCTCTGCAGCAAGGGCGTGTTGATATCCGCACCCGGAATGTAGAGCCACGCATAGATATCGGCATTCTCTTGAATGAGCGGTGCAAAGTCGATGGGGTTGTCCGGCAGCTCCTTGCCCTTTGATTCGACCTTCGTGGCGGGCTTGCCTGTTGCACTCATCTCCTCGGCGCGCTGCTGCTCTAGATGATTCATATAGAGCACGTAGCCGCCGCAGCCGACTGCGACCAGCAACAACACTACGAAAACGCCCTTGAGTATCGTGGCGCGACGCTTTTTGTCCGAGTCGCCCATATGCTTAACTTCCATATGCTTGCCCTGCGGCTGCTGTGCCATGGTGTTCCCTTACCCTGTAAATCGGCCAAAAAAAGGACCCGCACAAGTACGGGTCCTCAAATCTTACGGTTGAAACCGTATGTGTGCTAGTTGTTCTTGCGAAGAGCAACAAAAGCGCAGGCAGCGCCAGCAGCGGCAACAGCAGCCACAGCGGCAACAGCGGTGGTGTTCACGCCGGTAGCCGGGGACTTAGCACCGTTGTCGGTGGTAGCAGCGCCAGCAGCGGTCTTCTCGGCCACGATGGTGTAGATGGAGAGCTTGGAAACCTTAAAGGTAACATTGCCGTTGTTGTCGGCAGTGAGGTTCAGGGTCTCCTTGCTACCGTCGTTGTGCTGGACATAGACGGTAACCTTGGCGTTGGCGTAAGCCTTGCCAAGGGTGAAGGTGACGGTCAGCGGGTTGGACTCAGAAACGGTACCCTCGACGGTCTCGGTGATCTCAAAGGAAGCGACCACGTTGGCGTTGGCAGGGGTGCCCTCGGCGTTCTTGGTGGTGGAAGCAACCTTGACGTTAGCGTTGTTAACGCTGGCGGTCACGTTGTTGGCGCCGGTGGCGGTGGTGTTGGCAGGGCTCGGGGCGGCGAAAGCAGCCACGGGCAGAGCCAGGGCAAGAGCGAGAACGCCCAGTGCTGCCATGAATCTCTTCTTCATGTTAGGTACTCCTCAACTTGCAGCTTGTGGACCTTTAAGTGCCTAGTAGTATAGCCCTTTTTTACAAATTGTGACTAATGAGTTCCATATGAAACAACATTGCTGCTTTTTTTGCTCACTCATTGGCCCCAAACAGCGACTTAGTGTGATGGTTCTGTGACTTATTGGCCTTGCGTCACGGGCGTGACCTGCGAATCCACGCCGTTTGCACCGGTTTCGCTATCCTCGCTGTCCGCGTCCTCGCCCTTTTGGGCGTCGGCGATCGTTGCGGCAGCGGCAACAATACCGCGCTGAGGAGCCACGCCCGTCTGTGCCTGAGCGCCCTCGACAAGCTCCGTGCCGGCATGCGCGAGCTCGGGCGACTTAAACATTGCGTCCAGATTGGCCCCGCCGCCAGCGTAGCCGAGTGCGGCAAGTGCGATGACAGCCACCGCAACAACAACTGCAATCGGCACGTAACGATGCCACCCAGCGGGATTGAGCCCACTGCGGCGAGCCGCACCGCGGCTGATATAGCCCAGCGTTCCGTCGTGCTTGAGCTTAGAGCCCACCACGCGCTTGCGTCCCCGCAGCGACGACTCGGCCTGCATGGCCAAACGAGCGCTTGCCGAAGGATAGCCGTATTTGGTGCGCTTGAACGAACCGTCGAACCCCGACGCGTGCTTGCCCCACGTCCGGGACGTCGTGCGGCGGTTAACTGGAGCCGCGCCCCGTCTATTCCGGTTTGGTTTTGAAGTCTCCGCCATACGCCCCCGCACGCCGTAACACAATCGAAACATTACTGCTTTGGACTGTAGCACACGCGCCGCACGCGGTCACGGGCGCCTCGCTCAGCGGTCGTCGTCCTTCAGCAAGCGCCACAGGGTCGTGCGGCTTATTCCCAGCACCTCGGCAGCGCGGGTCCGGTTACCCTGAAGGTAGCCTACGACCAGCCGCGCGATGTCGCGTTCGGTATCGGCCAGCGGGCGCAGGATATACAGGTCGCTGTCGAGCGTCGGAGCGCCAAAGGTTGCGGTTTTGATGACATCCTCCTGGGCGAGCACCTCCTCCGCCACCGCGCGATCCGCCACACCCGACCCTACTAATATATAGAGTCGTTCCGAGACCTCGCGAAGCTGCAGATAGTTGCGTGGCCAGCGATAGCCGTTGAGCGTCGAGGCGGCCTCCTTGGACATACTCGGAGCGGCAGCTCCAAAGACATCTGACAGATATGACAAATACCGCGCAACCTTTTTCGATGCGCCACCCTGCTCGGCAATCGCAGGCGCCACACTTACTGCGCACGCTAGGCGCTCGGTTACAAAAGCGGCCTGATCGCTTTCGCCACCGCCCGGCATATCGTTTGCCGTCAGAACCACATGGCAACGCGCGGCCAGCGCCGTGTCGGTCATCGTGGAGACAAGCTCGCGCAGACGCTGCGGCGAAAGTGCATGCCAGCCGCCAATACAAAGGGTCAGCCCTGCCTGGAACAGCGGCGATTCCGAGCTTTTGAGCAGATGGCGCCAGCCGCGATCCGTGAGCTCGTCAAGTGCCACGGACACAAAGGGTTCGTCAGCATAAGGCCCATCCAGATAGAGGCGTTTTGCAATCTCTGCCTGGCCGGCACCCAGCTCGCCCTCCAACATGAGGGGCACGCCGCGGGCATAGCTTTCGCAGACGGGACCAGCGACCGCAGCGGCACCCTCGACAATGCCGTACGCGCTTGCCTCGTAGCGCGCTTCGACTTCATCCGCGTTAAGCCACTCAATACCCGCGTGTGCCGCCACACCGTGCACCTCGCGGACCACGACCACCCAAAGCGCGCCGTATTCCTTGGCGACCGGACGCACCGTGAGGCTCAAGCGCCCTCCCGCATGCCCCATCACCAGACGCATGCCATTGCCCACGCGCCCCAGGCGCTCGGCGACAAATGCCGCGACATCTTGCTCGAGTGCGACATCATCCATGGTCGAAATTGCCACGCGTCCATGCCCATCGATTGCCAACGCCGAGGCCCCGGCAGCAGCCAAGGCCTCGATCAAGATGTTCAGCTTGGCATCGCTATCCATGATTTGCCCCCGTCCGCGGCGACGTGCAACCGACGACGGTCACACGACCGAGTGTTTCAAAATTGAACGATATTGCTCACCAAACACTATAGGGCAGAAGTCGCCGTCCTGCGAGTATATGAGTTGCCCCGCATCGCCATCCTGGCGGGGCGATAAGAGCTCTTCGGGACCTATCAACCTGCGGACAAGCCATACCCGCAAGAGCTCCTATCGCTCCACCGCGGACATATGCTCGCCAGCACGCAGCACGCAAATAAGCTACTTCTCTACCAGATTCCCAGCACGTGCTGCATTCCCAAACTCATGCACGCAATGCCAATCCAGCAGCAAAAGCCCAATGCGATGAGCTTGCCGCCCTTTTTGACCAGCTCGACGATATCGGTATTAAAGCCAATAGCAGCCATGGCCATCACGATAAAGAACTTCGACAGCTCCTTGATGGGCGCCGTAAAGGACGCGGGAAGCTGAAGCACCGTGGTGATTACGCTCGCCAGCACAAAGAACAGCACGAACATGGGAAACGCGCGCTTAAGCGAGAACGTGCTTTTGGCGTCGCCGCCGGCCTTGCGCGCCAGATGCATCTGCCAGCATGCGAGAACCAACGTAATGGGAATAATAGCCAGCGTCCTGGTGAGCTTGACCACTGTAGCGCTTTCGAGCACATTGGCGCCTGGATGCATACTGTCCCAGGCGCTCGCCGCAGCCGTTACCGACGAGGTGTCGTTGATGGCGGTGCCGGCAAACAGACCAAAGCCCTCGTTGGTCAGCCCGAGCATGCCGCCGAGCGTCGGAAACACGAGTGCCGCGATAACGTTAAACAGGAAGATGACCGAAATAGCCTGGGCAATCTCGCGATCGTCGGCATCGATGACGGGCGCGGTCGCGGCGATGGCAGAACCGCCGCAAATCGACGAACCCACACCCACAAGCGTCGCGATCTTGCCCGGCACGTTCATAACGCGGCAGAGCACGAAGGCGATGACAAGCGAGGTCGAGATCGTCGCCACGATAATCGGCAGCGACTGAGCGCCTTTGGACAGAATCTGCGAGAGGTTCATGCCAAAGCCAAGCAGGATTACCGCGTACTGCAAGACTTTTTTAGACGTATAGGTGACACCGGCGGCGAGCTGTTCGCGACGATTCTTGGGAAAGACGAGCGCCAGGACCATGCCAAAGAGGATGGCAAACACCGGCCCGCCGACCACCTCAACCTGTTTGCCGAGCAACGTCGCGGGGATGGCGATGACCAGGCAGAACAAGACACCCTTCCAGCGCTCGCGTACGATATTCGCCAATTGCATATGGGATTCCTTCTTTCTATTTCACGTTTGCGACGGCTTATGATACGGCAATATTGAGCACAGCCCTGCGCAAACAAAGGCTAAGATGCCGCAATAGTTCTCGGACGACAGCCGAATTACCCACCGCGGAGAGCTGATTCGCGGCATAATTAACAGCTGATATATGAGTGTGATAGAACGGTTGTGAGGCACTATGGAAGAATCGATGCACGTCGGCGAGCAGGAAACGAGCCTGCAGGACCAGTCCTACCACACCATTCGACGCAAAATCGTCTATCTGGACTACAAGCCGGGCGAAAAGCTGGGCGTCAAGCAGCTTTGCGACGACCTGGATATGGGGCGCACCCCTGTGCGCGAGGCTTTGGTGCGTCTGGCACAAGAGGGCCTGGTGCGTACCGTGCCCCAAAGCGGCACCTATGTCTCGCCCATCAACCTCACTCTTGCCGAGAGTGCCTGCTACATTCGCGAGCATCTGGAAAAGCAGGTGATTGTGGAGTGCTGCGCCCGTGCCACCTCGGCAGGCATCGAGCAACTCGACCGAGCCATCGCGCTGCAGGAAAAGACCATGGCCGAGGAGGATCGCATCGGCTTCTTTTTAAGCGACAACCTCATGCACCGCATGATCTTTAGCATCGCGTGCCGCAGCACCGTATGGTCGTGGCTCGAAGAGACCAATGCCGACCTGGAGCGCTTCCGCTGGCTGCGCGCCGCCACGCAGACGCTCGACAATCAGGAGATTGTTAACGAGCACAAGCAAATCCGCCGCGCCATCGCCGGCCGCGACCCCATCGAGGCGAGCTTTTTGGTCAGCAAGCACCTGCATATGATGTTCCGCAACCAGACCGAGGTCCTGGACCAATATCCCAAGTACTTCGAGACCAGCAAGCTCCGCTAACCTGCCAAAAAGGGACAGGTTTATTTTGGCAGGTTTTATCTGGGCAAATGCAACAAGGCCCGACTCCGCCACAACGGAGCCGGGCCTTGGTCGCTAGAACGGCGGAACCAACTACTCCACGGTCACACTCTTAGCGAGGTTTCGAGGCTGATCAACGTCGCAGCCGCGCAGGATGGCGACCTCGCGGGCGAGCAGCTGCAGCGGGACGCTCGCCGTGATGGGGCTGAACACGTCGCGGACGGCCGGCACGCGGATGATACAGTCGGCAATCTTGTTGATCTCCTCGTCACCCTCGGTGGCAACGACGATGACCTTGGCACCGCGCGCCTTGCACTCCATAAGGTTCGACACGGTCTTGTCGTAGGTGGCGCTCTTGGTGGCCACGGCGATGACGGGGAAGCCCGGATCGATCAGCGCGATGGGGCCGTGCTTCATCTCGCCGGCAGCATACGCCTCGGCGTGCAGGTAGCTGACCTCCTTGAGCTTGAGTGCGCCCTCGTAGGAGATGGCAGCGCCCATACCGCGGCCCACGAACAGCGCCGACTGCGCGTCCTTGCACAGCAGGGCGGCCTCGTGCACGGCCTCGGTCTGCGTGTCCAAAATCCACTGGATCTGCTCGGCCGTATCGGAAAGCTCGCGGAACATCATGCGCGTCTGCTTGGTGGTCAGACGGTACTTGACCTGCGCCAGCAGCAGAGCCAGCAGCGTCAGGCTCACAACCTGGCCGATGAAGCTCTTGGTCGAGGCGACCGCGATCTCCTTGTTGGCCTTGGTGTAGATGACGCCGTCGCTCTCGCGCGCCACAGGGCTGCCCACCACGTTGGTGATGCCAAAGACCTTGGCGCCCTTGATGCGCGCGTCGCGAATGGCGGCGAGGGTATCGGCCGTCTCGCCCGACTGGGACACGGCAACGACGAGCGTCGTCGGCGTGATGATGGGGTTGCGATAGCGGAACTCGCTGGCAGCCTCGACCTCGGTGGGAATGCGAGCCCAGCCCTCAATAAGGTTCTTTGCGATGAGTCCGGCGTGATAGCTGGTGCCGCAGGCGATCACGTAGACACGGTCGATGTCGTTGAGCTCCTCGAGGGACAGGCCCAGCTCATCGATGTCGAGCTCGCCGGCAGGCGTCATACGGCCAACCAGCGTGTCGCGCACGACGCGCGGCTGCTCGTGGATCTCCTTGAGCATAAAGTCGGGATAGCCGCCCTTTTCGGCCATGTCCAGATCCCAATCGATATGGGTGACCTTGGGCTCGATGACATTGCCGGCCTCATCGGTGTACTCGACGCCCGCAGGCGTTAGCTTGGCAAACTGACCGTCCTCGAGCACCACGACATCGCGGGTGGCGTCGATGAGCGCGATGACGTCGGAAGCAACGTAGGAGCCGGTCTCGCCCACGCCGACCACAATCGGGGAGTCCTTGCGGGCAACGGCGATCACGCCAGGCTCGTCGGCGCACACGGCGGCCAAGCCATAGGCGCCTACCACGTGGGTGCAAGCCTCGCGCACGGAGGCCATCAGGTCGTGCGTCTCGGCATAGGCCTCTTCGATCAGATGCGCGAAGACCTCGGTGTCGGTCTCGCTCTTAAAGTGATGGCCGCGGCCCTCCAGCTCCTCGCGCAGTTCGGCGAAGTTCTCGATAATGCCGTTGTGGACGATGGCGATGCGACCGTCGCAGCTGGTGTGGGGATGAGCGTTAACGACGGAAGGCTTGCCGTGAGTGGCCCAACGGGTGTGACCGATACCGCAGGTTGCGTCGCTATCGATATTGGAAAGCTCGCTCTCCAGACCCGCAACCTTACCCACGCGGCGGATAACGTCGAGGTGCGCTGCGGCGCCCTCGCCCACCTCGAGCGCGACACCCGAGGAGTCATAGCCGCGATACTCCATGCGCTTAAGGCCTGTGACCAGGATGTTCTTTGCAATATCAGAGCCGGTGTAGCCGACAATTCCGCACATAGGATAAATCCCTTCGTTCGCGTGACTGCAAGACGTCCACGCACGGAAGGCGCTGAGACGTATAACGTTCGAGTATTGTACTCACGCAAGCGCAAGCTGATATACCAGAAGTGGTATCTTAACTTGGATACCACTCGATACACACATGCCCAAACCACCACGATGGGGACAGGCACCTTTGTGGTGGGCTGGGCTCCAGCGTTTGCCCAGATAAAACCTGCCAAAATAAACCTGTCCCTAATTGGCAGGTTTTGACACCTCAGAGTCGGGCGATGCTACAATCTGGCTTGTACTTGAAACGCATCAAAGGGGCCGCTATGGCAAAGGTAAAAATCAGCGACGTCGCGCGCGAGGCAGGGGTTTCGCTGGGCACGGTTTCCAACGCGCTCAACCATCCCGAAAAGCTGCGCCCCGAGACCCTCAAACTCATCAACGAGACCATCAATCGCCTAGGCTACCTGCCCAACCAAAGCGCCCGTCAGCTCGCGGGCGGCACCACCAAGTCCTTTGGCCTGGTCCTTCCCCGTCTCGACCACGGTTTTTCGCTCCAAATTGCCAGCGGCGCCCATAACGAGGCCCGCAAGCACGGTTACGACCTGCTCATCGCCAACGCCGATAACGACGATATTCTCCAGGACCATTACCTGCGCTACTTTATGGGCACGCAAATGTCCGGCGTCATGGTTCAGCCCATGGCGTCCCCCGACTGGCGTCCCGCAACGACCAAGATGCCCGTGCCGATCGTCCATCTGGACATCCACTGCTCCGAGCCCGGTTACTACGTGGCCGCCGACAACGAGGCGCAGGGGCGCATTATCGCCGAGCTCGCCGTCGCCCGCGGCGCACGCCATATCACCGTTGTGGGCAGAGCGGCATTCATGCAGCTCACCCTGCGCGTACTTGGCATTCACAAGGCCCTCGCCCTGCATCCCGATATCAAAATTGAAGTCATTGACGCCGGAGAGTGGAATACCGCAGCCGACGGCTACAGCATTGGCGCTCAGATTGCCGGGCGCCCTGCCGACGAACGCCCCGATTTTGTCGTCGGCCTGACCGACGTGTTAGCCTCGGGCGTTATCTCGGCATTGGTCGACAAAGGCATCTCCGTCCCCGAGCAGGTTCGCGTGGCCGGATGCGACGGCAACCCACTCGCCTGGAGCGGGTCGGTTCCCCTCACCACCGTGGCACCGCCGGGTTACGAAATTGGCCGCAAGGGTGTCCAATTGCTGATGGAGCAAATCGAGAACAAGGTCCCGACAAAGACCAAGCATATCCGCGTCGGCTCTGCAGCGCGCACCGTCACCGCAGTCACCACCGCGGAGGATATCAACCGCCAAGAACTCGTGCGGCCGTTCCTCCTCGAGCGCGCCAGCACCCAGGCAAGCAACCACGCCGAAGCCACCGCCATCAACCTGGGCGCGTATCTATAGCACGTCGGCCAGTATGCCAAAATGCCGTTTAAGCAAAAGAGGCCCGACCATTGCCGGACCTCTTTTGCTTAAGTGCAAAGACGGCCAATGTCTCGCTTCAACGCCGCAATTGCCTAGTGCACAGCCTTGACCGCCGCCGCCAGATCGAACAACGTATCGAGCACGGCCTCGCAGCCATCCACCACATCCTGCGGCAGCGGCACGATATCGGGCACGGCAAAGACATGGCAGCCGGCCGTGATGCCCGAGACGCAGCCGTTGCGCGAATCCTCGACCACGGCGCACTCCTCGGGGGCAAAGCCCGCGCGCTCGCAAGCAAGCAGGTACATCTCGGGGTCGGGCTTGCCATGCACAACGTCCTCGCCGCAGGTCACGGTCTCAAACTTGTCAAAGAGGCCGACCATCTTAAGGTTGCGCTCGGCCGTAGCGAGGCGCGATGACGTCGCAAGGCCCACGTGATAGCCCGCAGCCAACAGCTCGTCTATGCACTCGGCGGCGCCGGCCTTAAGCTCCAGCTCGGTCTTGACCATCTCGTCGCGAATCTCCTTGTGGCGGACATAGACCGCCTCGGTGGTTTCGTGGCTGCCGTAATGCTTATCGAGAATGTCCATAACATCGGGCAGCGTGCGGCCGATAAACTGATGGATCAGCGCATCATCAATCGCGAGCCCCAGCTCAGCGGCGCCTGCCTTCCAGGCCTTAATCCCCAAACGCTCGGTATCGACCAGCGTTCCGTCCATGTCAAAAATAACAGCCTTAATCATATCGGTCCCCCATCGGCTCTCGCTATCGCATTACCGCAACTCTACCGCATTTGGCAACTTGTATATAACGTATATGCCATATTGCACTTTCGTTACATAGGTAGAAGTATTATGACAAGCAGCCCGGTAGGATTATAGTTTTCGACCGAGCACATATTGGTAAGGAACGTTTCATGCTTTCAGACACCACCGCACCTGCAGAGGAGCTTCAGGACAAACTCGCAGCACTCGAACAGCTGCTTTTGGCATACGGACGCGTCGCCATCGGCTTTTCCGGCGGCGTCGACAGCAGCTTTTTAGCCGCGGTCTGCGCCCGCATCATGCCTGCCAGCACGCTTCTCGTTCACCTCACCACGCCGCTCATCGGCACGCCCGAACAGGCTTCGTTTGAGCGATCCGTTGACGGGCAAGCCAATGAGGAGCCGCATTTTAAGCTCCCCGTGCTCAATCTTTCGGTCGATCAGTTGCAGCTCCCCCAAGTAGCCTGCAACGATGCCAACCGTTGCTACCACTGTAAGCACGCCGGCTTTACCGCTATCGTCAACCACGCCAAGTCGCTCGGCTTTCCCACCGTCATCGATGGCAGCAATGCAAGCGATCGCGGCGACTACCGCCCCGGCATGCGCGCGGCAGAAGAGCTCGGCGTACGCTCCCCTCTTATGGAGGTCGGCTTTACCAAGGACGAAGAGCGCGAGCTGCTGCGCGCATGGGGCTATCCCGTTTGGAACCTGCCGGCGGGAGCCTGTCTTGCCACGCGCGTCCCCACGGGCGAGGAGCTTACGCGCGAGAAGGTCGATTTAATCCGCGCCTGCGAGGATTACCTGCACGATCTTGGCCTGGCGCAGGTTCGCGCGCGCTTGGTCGGCGGCTGCATGCATATCGAAGCCGCTCCCGCAGATGTCACCAAGATTGCTGTCCTCGGCGGCGGCGCCGTCGACGGCGAGGGCAAGACCCCGTTGCCCGCCGCCATCGAGTCCGCGCTGCGCGAGCTGGGCTGCGGCCACATCTCCCCCGAGGTCACCCCCTACATTCACGGCAACATGAACCTTTAGGTTACGCCGTTTTACAAACGGCGTAACTGCTCGGCGCTGCGCGGGCTCCGGGCACGGCAATCTGACGTTCAACTTCACGGGCGCGACCAAAAGGTCAGCGCCCGCTTGTTTCACGTCACCTTACCGCACCCGGAGCCCGCTCGCTCGCATATGCTCAACCTGGACTGCGTTAACTGACCTACCAAAAAGGGACAGGTTTGTTTTGGCAGGTATTATCTGGGGAAGCGCCGAATAGCTTCATATACACAGCCGCCGCAGCTCCATATGAGGTAAGGTAAATGAATCAGTAGCGTTTGTCCCAAATCTTGAGTATTTGTTCGACAGAACGGCCCCTGCCAGCTCCTGCTAGACTGGTAGATTCCCAACCGTCCATCCAGGAGCCGCAATGTCGCGCAAGTCCGCCTACAAGCAAGCACTTTCCATCGGCACCGCCGTGGTGTTGGGGTTTGCGCTGTTTACGGGATCGCTCGACGGAGCTCCCAAGTTGCTGTCGCCGCAAAGCGATGAACAGGCGGCAGCTCTGGCCGAGAAGCAAAACGAGAGTCCCAGCCGCACCGACGACGAGGCGGACTTGGTCGCCCGGCTCGAATCGGGAACAGCGAGCTCCGAGGACTCCGGCGATGGCTCCGAATCCACCGCGACCAACACCAACGGCAACGTTGCCGCGGACAGCGCCGCCACCCCCATCGACGAGGTGGAAAACCCCGACCTCAACCGCGCCCGCGGTGTTTATCTCGGCAGCATTCCCGACTACGCCGGCAACCCCTACGTTGCCCTTCGCGCCGACAGCACGCACCCGTTGGGCATGCCGTCGTTCACGCTCGACGAATACGAACGCGCTGCAGAAGAGGGCTGCTTTAAGAAATTCTCCAAGCTCGATAGCCTGGGCCGCACCCGCAAGGCACTCGCCTGCGTTGGCCCCGAATCGCTCGGCCAGGGCAAGCGCGGCGATATCTCGCGCATCCACCCTGCCGGTTGGCATCAGCAGCGCTACGACTTTATTCCAGGCCAGAGCCTCTACAACCGCTGCCACCTCATCGCCTGGTCGCTCTGCGGCGAAAACGCCAACCGCAAAAATCTCCTCACCGGCACGCGCTATCTCAACGAGACGGGCATGCTACCGTTTGAAGAGCAGATTCTCAACTATATTCGCGATACGGGTAACCATGTGCTCTACCGCGTCACGCCCATGTACAACGAAGAGGAACTCGTCTGTCGCGGCGTTCGCCTGGAGGCACAATCGATCGAGGACCACGGCAAGACCCTGTGCTTCCACGTGTACTGCTACAACCTGCAGCCGCACGTGCAGATCGACTACGCCACCGGCCGCAACCAGGCATCCGGAGACTAGTGCCGACCGCGCCGCCCGTAACCCAAAAACATGATCCGTTTTCCTCCGTCCCCAGGGGATCAAATTAGGCCGCCCCGGTTACCCAGGGCGGCCTTTTCGTCAGTACCTACATTGCAGGCAGCGCCACACGCTACTTGGCGCGACCCTCCTCATAGCGCTCGACCAGCTTGGCTTGAACGTCATAAGGCACCTGCTCATAGCCTGCGGGCTTCATGGTAAAGTCGCCTGTGCCGCGCGTGATAGAGCGCAGGCGCGTCGAATAATCCGTCAGCTCGGCCAGCGGCGCCTGGGCAATAACAACGGTATCGCCGCGCTCATCGGTCTCCATACCCGTCACGCGACCGCGCGAGGCCGAGATGTCGCCCATCACGGCGCCGGCGTAGCTCTCGGGGATAGTCACCGTGATTTCCTCGATGGGCTCCAGCACCACCGGGTCGGCATCGGCGCATGCCTTGCGCAGGCCGATGCGAGCCGCCGCGCGAAACGCCATCTCGTTGGAGTCGACGCTGTGATACGAGCCGTCGTACACCGCGACGCGAATGCCCGTAAGCGGGTAGCCGGCAATGATGCCGTCCTTCATGGTCTCCTGGACACCCTTGTCCACGGCGGGAATCAGCGAGCGCGGAATACGGCCGCCCACGACCTCGTCCACAAACTCATAACCATCGCTCGTGCCGTCGGGCCCAATGAGCGGCTCCACGCGCAGCCAGCAGTCGCCGTACTGACCGGCGCCGCCTGTCTGCTTCTTGTGGCGGCCCTGAGCGCTTGCCGTGCGGCGGATGGTCTCGCGATACGGAATGCGGATCGGAACGCTCTTTGCCACAACCTTGGTACGGTCCTCAAGGCGATTGAGCAGCACCGAAACCTGCGCCTCGCCCACCGCCGAAATGATGGTCTGGCCCGTCTCCTCGTCACGATCGATGCTCATAGTCGGATCGGCCTTGCACGCCTTCTCGATAAACGTGTAGAGCTTCTCCTCGTCACCGCGGTTCTCGGCCTCGATGGCAATGCGGTACTGCGAGTTGGGGAACTTAAACGCCGCAGCCTCGACCTTGCCGGTAATCGAGAGCGTATCGCCCGTCTCGGCCGCCAGCTTAGGCGCCACGATGATGTCGCCGGCATAGGCGTGGCCGACCTCGGTCATGTCGCGGCCGCACATCACATACAGGTGAGCCAGACGCTCACCCTTGCGTGTGCGCGCATTGATCAGCTCAAGGCCCGGCTCAAGCGTGCCCGTCAGCACCTTGATAAAGCTGATGCGACCCTGCTGCGGGTCGGCCAGCGTCTTAAACACAAACGCCACCGGGCGGTCATCGTCACTCGAGATCTTGAGCGAATCACCGTCGATGAGTGGCATCTCACCGTAGTCAGTCGGCGCCGGGAAGTACGTGGCGATGTCGTCCATCAGCGAGTTGACGCCCTGCTCCTTAATGCAATCGCCCGCAAAGACCGGCACAAAGATGCGCTCGGCGATCGCTTTGGACAACAAGCCCTCAAGCTCCTCCTGCGTCAGCGTCTCCTCGCCTTCCAAGTACTTCATCATCAGCTCATCGTCGGCCTCGGCCACCAACTCGCACAGATGGTCGTGGGCCTCCTCAGCCTGGGCACGATACTCCTCGGGGATCTCCGACTCAACGGCTTCGGTGCCGTTGCAATGGCGCGCCTTCATGCGCACCAGGTCGATAATGCCGTCAAAGTCCTCGCCCTCGCCCCAGGGGAGGGTCACGGCGCCTAGGCGCGTGCCAAAGCGCTCCTGCAGCAGGTCCATCGTGGTCGCAAAGCTGGCCTCGGGACGCGACAGGCGGTTTACGAACACCGCACGCGCCAGGCGCAGGTCCTCAGCGGCATACCAGAGCTTGACCGTCGTTGGCTGCGGGCCGGCCTCGGCGTCGACCACAAACAGCGCCGTCTCGCAAACGCTCATCGCAGCAAAGGCGTCGCCGATAAAATCGGGATAGCACGGAGCATCGAGCACGTTGATGCGGGCGCCCTTCCAGTCAATCGGCGCGATGGTCGTCGAGATGGAGAATGAACGCTTGACCTCTTCAGGGTCATAGTCGAGCGTAGGCTTGGTGCCGTCGTGGCCACCCAGGCGGGCGGTCTTACCGGAAAGGTGGAGCATGGCCTCGGCGAGTGAAGTCTTGCCCACCCCGCCTTGGCCTACGAGCACCACGTTCCTTACATTGCCGGTCTTGGGAGCACCCATGATGACCTCCTTGCAGGGCCGCGCGCAATGCGCGACGCCAACGGGGAGAGTTCGCGGTCGATGCCGTCCCGGGAGCAGCATGGTCGGCAGCCGAGCCGACTCACCCTCCAAATGTCCTATGCCACCACCCTACCCTCACAGGCAACTGTCCATGCACACCTTTCGGCGCACGTATGAATACAGGCGGCGAGAGGACAGAGCAAGTATGCCAGGCGATTATTGGACCCCGCCGATGCAAACAAAATGCCGCCGCAGGCCGTAAGGCCCGCGGCGGCTTCGCCTCAATTAATAGTTGAGTAAATAGCTGGACCTACCCCTCGATACGACTCAAGAACTCGCGTGTACGCTGCTCGCGCGGATGGTCGATGACCTGCTCGGCAGGCCCCTCCTCGACAATGCGGCCGCCGTCCATAAAGACCACGCGGTCGGCAACGTCGCGGGCAAACTGCATCGCGTGCGTCACAATCACCATCGTCATATTCTGCGCGGCCAGATCCTTGATGACGCGCAGCACCTCGGCCGTCAGCTCTGGATCGAGCGCCGAGGTCGGCTCGTCAAAGAACAGGATTTCCGGGTCGAGCGCCAGGGCGCGGGCAATACTCACGCGCTGCTGCTGACCGCCCGAAAGCTCACAGGGCACCTTGTTCTCGTTGCCCGTCAGCCCCATTTGCGCAATCAGCTCGTGAGCGCGGGCTTCCGCCTGCTCGCGCGGGCGCTTGAGCACGCGGATCGGCGCATCGGTGATGTTTTTCATCACGGTATAGTGCGGGAACAGATTGTAGTTCTGAAACACCAAACCAAACCGCGAGCGCGCCCGTTTGGGCACATCGCCCTTTGCGTACACCGCGCCCGAACCCGCATCCGTCGCGACGGCAAGGTCGCCAAACGAGAGCGAGCCACCGTCGAGCGTCTCGAGCAGCGTGGCGCAACGCAGCAGCGTGGACTTACCGCCGCCCGAAGGCCCGATAATCGCCACGACCTCGCCACGCTTTACCTCGAGCGAGATATCCTTGAGCACCTCATTGCCGCCAAACGCCTTACGCGCGTTCGATATATTCATTACCGTTCCGGGCACGGAAACCTCCATGTGTTTGAAAAGTCAGCGAGCGTGTGACTGGCGAGACAATGTGCTCCGAAAGAGGAGCGCCGCGTACTTCTGTACGCAAGCGACGGTTTGAGGAGCAGATTGGCCGTCAGGCACGCGTGCAGCGTCGAGCAGTCCGCCGTTCGTTAGAACGGCGGAACGATCTAGTCATGGTAGTAATCCAATTTTTTCTCGGCAGCGCCCAACAGCATCTCAACCACAAAGTTAAAGACCCAGTAGATCAGCGCCGCGATCGCAAACGGCACCATGCTCACCTGCGAGGCAACCAGTGCCTTGGCCGTCGAGAACATCTCGCCCACGCCGATGGCGAACGCCAGCGACGTGTCCTTGACCAGTGTGATGATCTCGTTGCCCATCGCCGGCAAAATGCGCTTGGCGACCTGCGGCATCACGATATACAGAAACGTCTGCATGCGCGAGTAGCCCAGCACCTCGGCAGCCTCGTATTGACCGCGCGGAATGGACTGCAGGCCCGAGCGATAGATCTCGGCAAAGTAACCGGCGTAGTTGATGATGAACGCCACAACGCACGCCGTCCACTTGGAATCGGGCGTGAGCGAAATGCCAAACACATAGTACGGGGCAAAGTAAATGGCAAACATCTGCAGCATGAGCGGCGTACCGCGCATGATCGAAATGTAGATGCGCGCAATCCAGCGAAGCGGCGCGATTTTGCTCATGCGCATAAACGCCACGGGGATTCCCAGCGGAATCGACCCCAACAGCGTCAGCACAAACAGCTGCAAGCTGACCAAGAATCCCTGGCCAAGCATCTGCATCATGACCTGAATAGACATTACTTGAGCACCCAATTATCGAAGGAAAGGCCGTAATCTGCATATTTGTCGCACAGGTCCTTGACCGTGCCGTCCTCGTAGAGTGCCTTGAGCGACTCGGTCACGGCGTCGGCCGACTTGGTGTCGCCCTTCTTAAAGCCGACGGCATAGTGCTCGCTGGACAGCGGCTTGTCGAGCTGCGTATAGGCATCGGGCTTGGCGGCAAGCTGATACTGAGCGATCGAGAGGTCACAGGCAACGGCATCGACTGCACCACTCTCGAGCTGCATAAACGCCGTGTTGTACTCACCGATGGTATCGAGCGTGGCAAACGTCGCGGCCAAATCCTTCTGGTCGCCCTCGAGCACATCCTGTGCGGCGGAATCAGTCTGGGTAATCACGGTCTTGCCGGCAAGATCGTCCCAGCTCTTGATACCCGCATCCTTCTTGACCACGAGCACCTGCTCGTTGAGCATGTAAGGCTCGGAGAACGTGTAGTCGTCCTCGCGGCCCTCCATGGTAAAGCCGTTCCAGATGCAGTTAATGGCACCCGAGTTGAGCAGCGTGTCCTTGGCATCCCAGTCGATAGCCTCGTATTTGACCTCCCAGCCCTGCTTATCGGCAACAGCCTTGGCCAGATCGAGATCAAAGCCGGTGTACTCGCCATCGTCGCCTACAAAGCCATACGGAGGATAGGACTTGTCAAAGCCCACGACGAGCTTCTTGGACTCCGCAGCGCCCTTCGCGTCCTTGGCTGCGGTAGATCCGGCAGCAGAGCCCTTATCGGCACCACCGCCGCAGCCTACCAGGCCGAGGCCAAGCACCGTGGCAAGCGAACCGGCTAGACCAACAAACTGACGACGAGACATATCGGTATTCATGGTATCCCCCTTGATAGCACTTTAGTTAGGTAAAGTGAGTCATGTAACGTTCAGAATCATACACTTTAGCGTGATAGAGCACAAGGTTGGTGCACCCGGAATGCCGGCAGCCGTCACGGTATTTAATTTGCTGCTCTACAGTCCTGCTCACGACGGAGGCCACATTAAGTGGCCTCCTGTTCGTGCGGAACTCGCGACAAATTAAATACCGTGACGGCTGCCGGCATTCCGGGAGACAACGTGCTCGGAACCTTAAATAGCCTCCTCTCCAAACGGGCACGTTGAATGCACGGTACAATTGCTTCGAACTTTTCTTTTATTTAATAGTGGGGTTAATTCATGGCAGAATCTCGTGCGGAGCGTAGGGCTCGTCGTGCTTTGGTGGAGGCGGCTGAGGGGTCGAAGGAGGAGAAATCTTCTACGAAATCCAAGTCTTCTAGAGCTGCAAAAAGCAAATCGACTAAGAGCAGGGCTAAGGCCAAGCGTCCCGCTTCTCGTCGGAGCGAGGACAAGGCATCTCAGACTCGTTCCAAGCGCCCGCATAAAGATCCGGTTTCGTCTGCGCGTAAGGCTGTGGACCCCAAGTCTCCCTGTTCGATCATGAAATCTTGTGGTGGGTGTACGGCGCTCAATCGCCCTTATAAAAAGCAGTTGGCAGCTAAGCAGGCTGCTATGGAGGAGCTTTTTGCTGCTCTTTGCGAGCGCGAGGGCATCGCCGTTGATCCTATTCGCGGCATGGGCGTCACCCTGGGCGACCCGGGTAAATATCCTGCGCCGCGTGGCTTTCGCCATAAGGCTGCCACTCCTTTTGCTCCCGGTAAGGAGGGCGCTGTCCGTTGCGGTTTCTTTGAGCGCGGCACGCACAGAATCGTTGCCGTGCCCGAATGTCCTGTCGAGGCGCCGGGCGCTCGTCAGATTCTCAACGGCATCGCACGCGAAGCTGAGCGGCTGCATATTCCCGCCTTTAATGAGGACAAGCATCTTGGTTTGCTTCGCTATGCCGTCGTCCGCCGCGGTTGGCGTACCGACCAGGTCATGGTTACGCTCGTGACCGCCCAGCGTGACTTGCCGCATGCGCAGGAGTTCTTTGAAGCCGTCGCGGCGCTCGATCCGCATATCGTCACCGTTGCCCAAAATATCAATGGCCGTCCCGGTAACGCCATCTTGGGTGAGGAGACTCGTGTCGTCTATGGCGTCGAGTGCATGCGCGACCAGCTGCTCGGTTGCGAATTCGATATCTCCCCTACCGCGTTCTATCAGACCAATCCGCAGCAGACCGAGCTGCTCTATCAGCTCGCGATTGACGGCATGGACCTGCAGCAGGGTGACGTACTCATGGATGCCTATTGCGGTAGCGGAACTATCGGCCTGTGCGCAGCCAAAGCCGCCCAGGACAAGGGCATCGGCATTATGCTGCTTGGCGTTGAGCGCAACCCGGCGGGCATTGCCGACGCACGTCGCAATGCCGAGCTCAACGGCCTCACCCGCAGCGCTTGGTTTATGGCCGACGATGCGACCGACTATATTCTCGATGCCGCCGATAACAACGAGCGCGTTGACGTCCTTTCCATCGATCCGCCGCGTGCCGGCTCTACCCCCGAGTTCCTCGAGGCCGCCTGCGCACTTAAGCCGCGCCGCATCACCTATATCAGCTGCAACCCCGTGACCCAAGAGCGCGACCTGCACCAACTCCTCGACGGAGGCTATCGCCTGCTCAAGATCACACCGGTCGACATGTTCCCCCACACCGACCACACCGAGACCGTCGCGGTCCTCGAGCGCCGCTAATCCACCCTTGTAGATTTTTGGGACAAGAGGGGGGGCGGCCCGTCTGGACCGCCCCCTTTCGTTGGGCATATGAGTCTCGTTACATCCCCTTGCGCAGGTCGCACACGCCGGCTGCCGCCATCTCGCGCAGCAGTGTCTCGCGGTCGCGCGTCACGATCAGGTCCAGCGGGAAGTGAATCTCGTCGAGCAACTTGCGGGCGTGCTCGAGCTTGCCAATGGCCATACCAATGTGGGCATCGGTCGACACACCAATACCCACGCCCAGCTCGGCGCAGCGCTCGGCAATCTTGCGGCATACGGCCCAATGCTCAGTGTCGGCACCGTGCTCAAGACTATGGTTGTTGATCTCAATGATCTTGTGCTTGGCTTTGGCCGCCAGCAGCACCTCATCGATATCGAACGGCACGCCCGAACGACCCGTATGCCCAAGCATGAACACCTTGGGATGCTCCAGGGCATTGATATACATCTGGGTTGTTTGGGCGAGCGTCGCGCCTTCGGCAAACTGCGGGTTATGCACGCTTGCCACCAAATAATCCAAATTACGCGTCACCAAATCGAACAGCGAATGCTGGTGACTGTACGAATCGCCGGCAATATCGAGCGACACGGGAATGTCCTCGCCAAACAAGCTTCCGTCCAGCGAAACGATATCGACCTCGGCGCCGCGAAGCACCAGCACGCCGCTCCAAATGCGCGGCCAGATATCCTGGTTAATAAAGAACTGGAAACTGCGCAGGTCGTTGGGGCAAGCCGTAACCATCGAGCTCAGATGGTCGGCAGATCCGAGCACCTGCAGGCCACGTTCCGCCGCCCAGTACACATTCTCCTCAATGGTTGAGTACGCATGCGCGGAGAACAACGTATGAGTATGAATATCACAAGAAAGAAGGTAGGGCATCAGGTCTCCTTGTCCAGTATGGCCGTCGCGTATATTCATTGTACGCATAGCTTTCGGCAGTCGTAAAACTGCTTCATCCCAATCACACAACGGCATAGACAACGGGGTCTGGCTTAAAGCCAAACCCCGTTTCACGTAAAACATTGTAAGCAGAGCGCTTTACTTTTGACGATACTCGTCGGCCAGCTGCTTCCAGGCGGGCAGTGAGTTGACGATAGTCTCGTAGCTCACGCAGTAGCCCAAGCGGAACCAGCCCGGCATGCCAAAGCTGTCCGAGGGCACCGCGAGCAGCTCATACTTCTTCGCGCGCTCGCAGAAAGCGTTCGCATCGGGCTCCAGCGCCTTCACCCACAGGTAGAATGCACCATCCGGCTCAACATAGGTGTAGCCGTACTCCGCTAGTGCATCGGTAAGCGCGGTGCGGTTGCGTGCATAGGCCTCAACGTCACTCGGTTCATCGATGCAGTCGATAATTACACGCTGGAAGAGCGCCGGCGCGCACACGAAGCCCAGCGTACGGGCGGCACCGGCAACGGCGGGCATTAGACGAGCTGCCTGAGGGTTCGTATTGGGAACCAGGATCCACCCCACGCGCTCGCCCGGCAGCGAAAGCGACTTGGAATACGAGTAGCACACGATGGTGTGCTCGTAGATCGAAGGCACCCAAGGCACCTCGGCGCCATAGACAATCTCGCGATACGGCTCGTCAGAGATAAGCGTGATCGGGTTCTCAGGATCGCGCTGAGCGTTGGCCTCGCGCAGAACATTGGCCAGTCGCGTCAGCGTGTCGCGCGTATATACGGCACCGGTCGGATTGTTGGGCGAGTCGATGATGACGGCTGCCGTTTTATCGGTAATCGCCTTGAGCACGTTGTCCACGCTCAGCTGGAACGTATCTTCATCGGCGAGCGCCTCGACACACGTACAGCAGGCCTTCTCAATCCAAACGCGATACTCCGGAAAGTACGGGGCGATAACAATAACCTCATCGCCCGGATTCGTAACGGCATTGAGCGTACAGGTGAGCGAAGCCGCGGCGCCCACCGTCATAAAGACGTCCTTGCCCTCATAGCTCGTACCGAAGCGACGGTTGAGCGACTCAGCAACGGCGGTACGGCACTGCGGTAGGCCCGGTGCGGGAGTGTATCCGTGCAGCTGGTCACTGGGCAGTTCAAGCGCCTTTTTGATGGACTCCGCGACGGCAGCGGGTGCCGGAACGCTCGGGTTGCCCAGCGAGAAATCGAACACGTTTTCCGCGCCGATTTGCGCCTTGCGCTCAAGGCCATAGCTAAAAATCTCGCGGATGATGGAGCTTTCCGCACCGCGAGCATACATGGTTTCGTTAATCATCTGTTCCCCTTTCGCATAGGCGGTATTGTACGCTTTAGTCGGGAAAAGCGCCGCAGCAATGTTGATTGGGGACAGACTTAAATGCGTGAAAACGCACATTTAAGTCTGTCCCCAATCAACAGACGGCTCCATATCGCTCAAAAGAAAAGCCTCCACAGGTTTCCCCGCGGAGGCTTTCACCACAAAGACTATTTGTCGTCGTCGGTGTCGGCGCCGGCATTGACGGCACAGTCATCGCCGGCATCATCGGATGCGGCTTCGGCATCCTCCTGCATGGCCGCCTGCGCAAATGCCGCGGCATCAGCCGCCAGCTCCTCCTCGCTCATGCGAGGCGCATGCTTCTTGGTCGGCATGCCGGCCGCCTTGGCATTGCGCTCCTCCTTGGCCGCCAGGATATCGCCCTCACGCTCAAGGTAGGCGTCCCACTCGTTGTCGAGCAGGGCGTTCACGGCGTCACCCTCGACGGTCTCGCGCTCAAGCAGTACCTTGGCCATCAGGTCGAGCTGATCGCGACGGGCATCCAGGATCTCGACCGCACGACGGTGGGCCTCACGCATAATGCGCTGGACCTCGATGTCGATGCGACGCGCCGTCTCCTCAGAGTAGTCCTGATGATCGGCATAGTCGCGGCCCAGGAATACCTGATGCTGCGCCTCACCAAACACCTGCGTTCCAAGCTCCTCGCTCATGCCCAAGCGCGTGACCATCTCGCGCGCCATCTTGGTCGCGCGCTCCAGATCGTTGCTCGCACCCGACGTGATGTCGTCGCACATGAGCTCCTCGGCAACGCGACCGCCCAAGAACACGGCAAGCTCGTCGAGCATCTCGTTCTTGGTCTTGAGGAAGTGGTCCTCCTGCGGGAGCTGCAGCGTGTAACCCAAAGCCTGGCCGCGGCTGACGATCGAGATCTTGTGTACCGGATCGGAGTGCTCCAGGATGTGACCCACCAGGGCGTGACCGCTCTCGTGGTAGGCAATCGTGGTGCGCTCGGCCTCGGTCATCACGCGACCCTTGCGCTGCGGACCGGCAATCACGCGCTCCATCGATTCCTCGACCTCGTCCATCGAGATCACGGAACGATGGCGGCGGGCAGCCAGCAGCGCAGACTCGTTGAGCAGATTTGCCAGATCGGCGCCGGTGAAGCCAACGGTCATCTGGGCGAGCTTCTCAAACTTCACGTCCTCGTCCATCGGCTTGTTCTCAGCATGCACGCGCAAGATCTGCTCGCGGCCCTTCACATCCGGACGGTCGACCGTAACCTGACGGTCAAAACGACCGGGACGCAGCAATGCCGGATCCAGGATGTCAGGACGGTTGGTCGCAGCGATCAGGATGACTGACTCGCTCTCCTCAAAACCGTCCATCTCGACCAGCAGCTGGTTGAGCGTCTGCTCGCGCTCGTCGTGACCGCCGCCCAAGCCAGCTCCGCGCTGACGTCCCACGGCATCGATCTCATCGATGAAGATGATCGACGGGGCCTGGGACTTGGCCTCCTTAAAGAGGTCACGCACACGGCTGGCGCCGACACCCACGAACATCTCGACAAAGTCGGAGCCCGAGATGCTAAAGAACGGCACGCCCGCCTCGCCGGCAACGGCCTTGGCCAGCAGCGTTTTACCAGTGCCCGGAGGGCCCACCAGCAACACGCCACGCGGGATCTTGGCGCCCAGTTTGCGATAGCGATCCGGATCGCTCAAAAAGTCACGAATCTCCTCGAGCTCCTCGACCGCCTCGTCCACGCCGGCAACGTCTTCAAACTTGACCTTGGGGCGCGTGGCCTCGTTGGTCTTGGCGTTGGTCTTGCCAAACTGCATGTTCCTATTGTTGGCGCCCATCATCTGGCGCATAAAGTAGAACATGATGGCGATCAGGGCGATCGTCGGAAGCACGCTCATCGCCAGGTCGCCCCAAAAATCGGGGTCATTGGTGTTGACGATGTACTTGGTATCGGGGTGCTCCGCCATAAGCTCGGCAAGCGAATCGGAGCCGACATAGGTCGAGGAGAAGCTCTTGAGCTCGCTCGTATCGCCCTTGTCCTTCTTCGTCTTCCAGTAATGACCCGTCACGCTTCCGTCTTGAACCGTATAGGTCAGATCTTCGACGCGATCCTGCTTGATGGCGCTGACCATCTCACTCGTCGCGAGCTTAACGGTATTGCTGGAATTGGCAAAGCCGGAGCCCATGTTAAAGAAGGCGTAGCCCAGAAGCGCGCAAGCCAAAATAAAATACAGCCAGCCCGTACGCGTGGGCTTCCTGCCTCCGGGCATCCCCGGAATCTTAGGCTCCCGGGGAGTCTGGGAATTGTTATCGTTACGGTCGTCGGGCATCTTACGAATAAACCTCCGGTTTCAAAATGCCCAGATACGGAAGGTTGCGATAGCGCTCGGCATAGTCGAGGCCGTAGCCCACCACAAAGGCATCGGGGCAATGGGTTCCAACATACTTGGGCGTGATGGCCGAGACGCGGTCCTCAACGTCCTTCCACAGGAAGGCGGCGACCTCCAGAGAAGCGGGCTTGCGGCTCTCGAGGTTCTTCATCAGATACTTGAGCGTCAGGCCCGAGTCCAGAATGTCCTCGACGATCAGCACGTCGCGACCGCGGATGTCGATATCCAGGTCCTTAATGATACGCACGATACCCGAGGACTTCACACCGTCGCCATAGCTCGAAACAGCCATGAAATCGATGTTGGTCGGCAGCTCGATCTTGCGCATCAGGTCGCCCATAAAGACCACGGCGCCGCGCAGGACCGCAATCAGCACCAAATCCTTACCCGCGTAGTCGCGAGTAATCTCCTCGCCCAGGCGAGAGACGATGCCGTCGATATCCTCCTGCGTAAACAGAACCTTCTCGATATCCGGATGTTGAGAAGCCATGACAACCCTTTCTTGTGCTTATCGCCCACACACCGCCGCATGGACGCGAACTTCACATTCTAGCAGCGCACGGGGTAAATTTACCAGCCCGTGCGCCATCAGCGCGGGAATACCGTCAACGTCGCACAGAATAGCAGGCGTGGGACGCTATTCCGCATCGACCACGCGGAGCAGATATGCCACGCGCGTTGCTGCCGTGCACTTAAAACGCTCGTCCGCGCGAACTCCGGCGACCCACACCACGGCACCTCCCGGCGCCGTCCTCACCATGGGCACGCCGGCGCGCTCGGAAACGGGAATGCGAGCCTCGCCTAGCAAGTCGGATACTTTCTTGCTTCGGCCACTCATCCCTAACGGGCACATCACGTCTCCCGGTGCGGGACCGTCCACCCACAGGCGCGCCAATCGCGCCTCGACAGGGATCTCGCCACGCGAGCCCGCCAGGATCCGCTCACTATCGCTGTCGGCAAAACCCAAGGCAGCCGCGTCTACCAAAGCGGTCACTTCCCCGGCAGCCGCAAGCTCACGGGCGCGGCGCACGATATCGCATCCCGGCTCAACGGCCATCGGCTCTGTGACCAGCATACGTCCCCCGCCCAACGGCAAACGACCGGGTACGGTAACCCAGTCCGCGACCAGGCCCTCGCGAGCCACCGGGGCCTTAAACGCCAGCATGCCAAACTCCACGCGCGCATCGATTCCCGCCGGCAGCGTGACCGAACCCGAACCTTCGGCGACACAGGCGAGCACGCGCTCCACATGCCGCATCTCCGGGCGAGCGTCTGGGTCGATACGCTTAATTGCCAGTCGCACCATGCGCCGAGCAATCACCACCTCGGCCGCGGCCAGTCGGCGAGCGTCAAGGACCAGTGCACCCGCTGCCTCCTTACGCAGGCAGCTTCGAAACGCCTGTGCGGAAAGCTGGGAAAGAAAGGCGTCTTCGTCGCCAAGAATTTCACAAGCGCCGCCAATCGTCTTACAGACGTTCGCGTTGCGCTGCGCCACCACCGGCATCACTCGATGGCGCACGTAGTTACGCAAGTACGACACGTCCTCGTTGCTCTCGTCCTCTCGCCACGGCTGAGCATGCACCTGCAGATAGCCAACGAGCTCATCATGAGTCAGGTCGAGCAAGGGACGCACCACGATATTTCTCCGGCGAGGAATGCTCGATAGACCAGCGGGCCCCGAACCCTTAATCGCGTTCATCAAAAACGTTTCCGCGCGATCCGAAGACGTGTGCGCGGTGCAGATACGAGCCGCCGTTCGCGGTGCCCCCGTCTGGGCGCAGAGCTCGCGGACATACCTCCGCGCCGCGGCATAGCGCACCTCGCGGGCAGCCGCCTCGATATTGCCCGATTCATCATCAAAATAGGCATGCTCAACACACAGCGGCAAGCCATATTGTGCGCATAGGCCGCGCACAAAGGCCTCGTCGCCATCGGATGCCTCACCGCGCAGATGATGGTTCACATGCAGCACGTGCAGTCGCTCGCGCGCGATGGGAGCTACACCACGCCCATCCTGAATATCCAACTTTGATGTGCACGCCATAAGGAGCAAAGCCGTCGAGTCCGCACCACCTGATACCATGAGCACCACGGGGGCAGCCGTCTGCCGCGTTGCCAGGGCCTTATCATCAGCCCGCGATGCAGCATGGTGTCCATAATGCTGAGATACCGTTGGCATTTGCTTCCTCCTCTATTCGTTCGCACCCATTGTATCCTTTGGAATCTTATGTCTCGTCTGCACCTTCATATCCTTGGCAGCGGCTCAAAAGGCAACTGCGCGCTCATCGAAGGCCCCCGGGGGCTCATCATGATTGACGACGGTCTTTCTCGCCGCGAGACATTAAAGCGCATGACAGAACTGGGGCTCTCGGCAGACAACGTCTCGGCTCTTCTCATTACTCATGAGCATACCGATCACATCAAGGGCCTCGATGTCTGGTGCAAGCACTGGCACGGCCCCCTCTTTGCCAGCAGGGGCACACTTTCGAGCAAAGAAAATCTTTCGCATCTGCCTGTCGAGGAATTCGATCCCGGTGACACCCTATCCATTGCCGGCATCCAGGTGCAAACCTACTCAACATCACACGATGTCATCAATCCAGTCGGCTATCGATTCGACGCCCTCGATGATTCCATCGGCTTTGCCACCGACACCGGAGAGCTATCGAGCCAGGCCATGAACACCCTCAAAGATTGTCGAGTCCTCGCGCTCGAAAGCAACCACGATGTGACCATGCTGCGCGAGGGAGAATATCCCCGCTTTCTTCAGGAGCGCATCCTATCTACAAAAGGGCATCTGTCCAACGATCAGGCCGCCGAAGCCGCACGCGAGCTTGTTACCGATCGCACCGAACAGCTCATTGCCATGCATATCAGCCAAGATAACAATCGCCCGAGTCTTACCGTAAAAAGCTATGCCAAAGCTCTAGCCGCAACCCTGGATGACGAGGTCGGCAGCTCCGCCACCCTTCTCCAAGGATCGCGAAATCTCTCGATACGCCCCGCAAGCCAGTATCGGCCAGCAACCATTCAATAGACTGTCCTAAACAGCAAAAGGGGCCGGGAATCGCTTCCCAGCCCCTTTTGTTGTCATTTAATAGCGCAGAACATCAACGAAGTTAGTCGATGGAGATCTTCGTAACGTTCTTCTTCTCGACGATCTTGGGAACCGTAACGGTAAGGATGCCGTCAGCGTACTTAGCCGAGAGACCCTCGCTCGAAGCGTCCTTAAGATACACGCCACGCGTCGCGCTGTACGAGCTGAACTCCTTCTGCAGGAAGTTCTTGCCCTCGTTCTCCTCGTCTTCCTCGACATTCACGCTAATGGAGAGACGGCCCTCGTTAAGCTCGACATCGATATCGTCCTTGGCGACGCCGGTAAGATAAGCCTTGACCTCATAGCCATCGCCCTTATCCTCAACGTCAACGGGGAACGCCTTAGAGGCAATCGAGCCGTTCGCTAGGTCACTCATATCATCAAACAGATCGAACAGCGAGCTTGCAGAGGGACGAACGCCAAAAACCGAACGATAAGGAACCATGCTTGCCATGTTTACCACTCCTTTATAGGACTGCCGAGTCATCTTCTAGGTGACTGGGACTTCTTTTGACGCTCTTATATATGCCCACCCTGTGCTTATATATACATCGACTATAAAGTTTTTTGAGTCCAGTACTATAAGCATATCTAAGTGAGTATGACTCAGGTTTTAGGAAGGTTAAGGTTCTTTGAACCAGAGCTTAAATAACGAGTATGTCCACAGCTACAAATAACAAGGGGCTTACAATGAGCGCATACACGTTGTTGGTAACGAGCTAAAGGGCATCATGGACGACCAAAACCAGAACAATATGTTTATGCCGACGCAGGGGGAAGATATTTCCACGCAGCCGCCACGGTTCCATCGCCCCCACATCTCGCAAGAGCCCATTAATGATGCAGAGCCCGAATATGTGACGAGAAATCGATATCAAACGCTCGAGGATGCCCAGACGGGATGTAAGCACATGGGCGTCGCATCGAGCGATCCCGTATATCTGAAAGATGCACCGTTATCAAAAAACAGTGCGATCATTGACGAACCGAAGAAAACACCCATAACTCGGCAGCAAAGAGGTCCCCGACCTAAGCAAACCTTAACGCATTCGGCTCGTTATCTCGAAACGCCAAAACAGGGAAAATCAATCTTCGTTTCGTCAAGTAAACGACGCAAACAGCATCGACTCCAATTACTGCTATTGATCATTGTGGTTATAGCAGTTGCCCTTTTGATTCGATTTTTTGTCTTTAAATAAAAGCTCATTACCCATAAGCCGACCGAGTCACGGGTGAAATGCAACTACATTGTGAAGTATTAACGCAAAAAAGGGGGAGGCCGCGAGGCCTCCCCCTTCTTCATTTTCACTGACGGCTCGGTGCCGTCCACCGGTCAGCGGCGCCCTGGCCTCCCACGGGCTGACCCCGCAGTACTCTCGGCGCGATGGGGCTTAGCTTCCGGGTTCGGAACGGGACCGGGCGTGCCCCCCATGCTCTGGCCGCTGACCGGTGGGCGGCGCCCACCGTTACGGTGTCCTGGGTCGATATCGCGTGCCCTGGGGGCCGCATGGCGCATAGGAAAGGTGACTCGGGGGCATCCTCGTGCCCGGACCGCGCATGAGCGCTTGTCCCGCGGGCCGCGAGGTGCGGTTCCGGAAGAGCTCGGGCGATTAGTGCGGCTCGGCTGAGGACGTCGCCGTCCTTGCACCTGCCGTCTATCGACCAGGTAGTCTACCTGGGCCCTTACCGGAAGGAGAACTAATCCCTGGAACGGCTTCCCGCTTAGATGCCTTCAGCGGTTATCCGCGCCGCACGCGGCTACCCGGCCGTGCCGTTGGTCGACAACCGGTTCACCGGAGGTGCGTCCACCCCGGTCCTCTCGTACTGGGGGCAGCCTCCATCGATTCTCCTGCGCCCACGGAGGATAGGGACCGAACTGTCTCACGACGTTCTGAACCCAGCTCGCGTACCGC
>URXE01000013.1 GCA_900551815.1 uncultured Collinsella sp. | reverse complement strand
TTTGGTGAGGTTCCTGCCCATCTCGCTGGCAGACAACAGATTATTCGGGATTTGGACCGTGCCTTCTTGAGCCAGCGCAGGCGCCCAGAATTGACCTCGATCTTCTCAGGCGCGCGTGGAACCGGTAAAACCGCTCTCATGTCGTCGCTCGCGACAAGGGCGGAATCCCACGGCTGGATAGCCGTAAAGACGACCGCGCTCCCGGGAATGCTTGAGGAAATCGAGTTCGGGGCGAAACGTGCTGGCGGCCATCTTATCGACCCGTCTAAGAACTTCGAAGTCACCGGTCTCGGAATTGCACCGCTCGGCAGCATCGAGGTCAATCGCGTTCACGATGCCTCAACTTGGCGTTATCGCATGAGCGACATCATCGACCAGCTCAACGAGGCGGGCACCGGTCTGCTCGTCACGGTTGACGAGGTGGACCCGACACTCGACGAGATGATTCAGCTCGCAGCAACGTATCAGCACTTTGTGACCGATGGGAAACGCGTCGCCCTGCTCATGGCGGGACTTCCCAACAACGTCTCGACGTTGCTGAACCACAAGACGGTCTCGTTCCTTCGCCGCGCCCAACAATATCATCTGGGTCGCATTGCCGACTATGACGTGCGCGAGGCCTTGATTCGCACAATCCAGGAAAACGATCGCCTGGCAGATGCTGAGGGAATCGATAGAGCCGTTCGCTCGATCTCTGGTTTTCCCTTCCTATTGCAACTCGTAGGCTACCGTGCCTGGGATCTCACAAGCGATTCGAAGGAAATCTCGTCACGCGACTTTGACCTGGGAATCAAAATCGCGCGCGACGAGATGGACGACCGAATCCTCGCGGCAACCTATCGGGAACTCACTGCAGAGGACAAGCGATTCCTCATCGCCATGCTCGATGACGAGGAAGAGTCCACCACCGCCGACCTTGTCGAGCGCCTTAAGCGTTCGCCGCAGCAGGTCTCCCGCTACCGACGCCGCATGATAGATGCCGGCATCATCGGGGAACGAGGACGAGGGCTCGTCGCATTTGAATTGCCATTCTTCCGCGACTATCTCGCGGCTCAATGCGTGAAATAGGCATCAATGAGGCAAAGAGGCTGTCCCTTTGCCTCATTGTCTATAGATAGCGGCCGGTGATGCTTGCGGGGCAGGCCGCGATGTCGCTCGGCGTGCCGGCGCAGACGATTTGCCCACCCGCATCGCCACCGCCCGGGCCCATGTCGATCACGTAATCGGCATTGCGGATAAGGTCGAGATCGTGTTCGATCACGATAACCGTGGCGCCCTTGGCAACGAGACCGTCAAACACGTTCAACAGTACCTGAACATCGAGCGGATGCAGGCCGATCGTGGGCTCGTCAAATACGAATACGGCATCATCCTGCACGCGGCCCATCTCGCTCGCGAGCTTAAGGCGCTGTGCCTCACCGCCCGAAAGCGCCGGTGTGGGCTCGCCAAGCGTGAGATAACCCAGACCCAGGTCGTGCAAGGTCTGCAAACGCGTCTGAACCTTCTTGAGTCCCAGTGTGGCGTCGATGGCCTCGTCCACACTCATGTCCATGAGCTGCGGCAACGTCAGCAAGCTCCCGTCCTTACCCTCGCGATGGATATGCGAGGCGGCCTCGGCGTAGCGCGAACCACGGCATGCTGGGCAGACGATCTCGACGTCGGGCAAAAACTGCACGTCGAGCGATATCGAGCCCGTGCCGTCACACGTAGGGCAGCGCAAGGCGCCGGTGTTGTAGCTAAAGGCGCCCGCCTTGTAGCCGGCTGCCTTGGCCTCGGGCGTACGGGCGAAGGCGCGGCGCAGCTCATCATGGATGTCGGCATAAGTCGCTACCGTCGAGCGCACGTTGGCGCCGATGGGCGTAGCGTCAATCAGGTTTGCGCGGGCAATACCCTCGGCATCGACCCAACGCACGTGCCCCGGCAGGCGCTCGCCAGCTGCCTGCGCCTTGAGTGCCGGGATGAGAGTCTCGAGCACCAACGTCGTCTTGCCCGAACCCGAAACACCCGTAACCGCAACCAAGCGACCGCGCGGGATATCGACTTCGAGCGGCTTGACGGTATGGATGGCATCGGTCGCCATGCGGATATGGCCCTGGTCGAACATTTCGTCGTCAGTCACCTGCGGACGCAAGCGCTTGGGCTCGGCGCGCAAAAACGGCGCGATGCGACTGCTCTGCGATTGCTCGACCTCGTCTACCGTACCAGCGGCGATCACATTGCCGCCGCCTGCTCCGGCAACGGGGCCCATCTCGACCAGATAGTCGGCTTCCGCCAGCACACGTGTATCGTGGTCGACAACAACCACGGTGTTGCCGTCATCCACCAGATCGCGCATCACGCCCACCAAGCCGTCGACATTGGCGGGATGCAAGCCGATCGAAGGCTCGTCCAGCACATAAAGCACGCCCGTCGATCGGTTGCGCACCACGCGAGCAAGCTGCACGCGCTGGCGCTCACCCGTGGAGAGCGTGGCACCGGCGCGATCGAGCGAAAGGTAATCGAGGCCCAGGTCGACCAGACGACGGGCAGCGCCCAAAAATGAATCGCAGATATCCGCTGCCATGGGCTGCATCTCAGTCGGCAAGGATGCAGGCACCCCGCGCACCCACTCAATCGCCTCGCCTAGCGTCATGGCCGCGGCCTGCGCCAAATTGATACCGCGCACCTGAGGCAGGCGCGCAGCCTCGGAGAGACGCGTGCCACCACAGTCACGGCATGGACCCTCGCGCAAAAAGCGCGCAACGCGTTTGAGGCCCTTGTCGTCCTTAACCTTGGCGAGCGCATTCTCAACGGTATAGACGGCGTTGTAATAGGTAAAGTCGAGTGGCGTGGCGCCCTCACCGTTTTTGGGGACGTAGAGAATGTGCTTCTTAACCGCCGGACCATGAAACACGATGTCGCGCTCTTGAGGCGTGAGCTGGTTAAACGGCACGTCGGTGCGCACGCCCATCTCGCCTGCCACCTGCTTCATCAGATCCCACATGAGAGTGCCCCAGGGAAGCACCGCGCCCTCGTTGATAGTCTTTGACTCGTCGGGCACCAGGCTCGCCTCGTCCACCTCGCGCATGACACCGGTGCCGCCGCAGGTGGGACACGCACCGCCGCTGTTAAACGCAAGGTCCTCGGCGCTCGGCGCGTAGAACTCACGACCGCATGCAGGGCACGTGAGCGACAGGCCCGCAGCCACGTTAAGGCTCGGCTCCACACGCGCCCCGCAATGCGGGCACACGTGATGGGCGCAACGGCTAAAGAGCAGGCGCAGGCTATTGTTGAGCTCGGTCATGGTGCCAAAGGTCGAGCGTACGCCCGGCACGCTCGGACGCTGGTGCAGCGCGAGCGCCGCCGGCACGTGCAAGACCTCATCCACCTGGGCATGTTCGGCCTGCGTCAGACGACGGCGAGTATAGGTGCTGAGCGCCTCCAGGTAACGGCGCGAGCCCTCGGCATAAAGAACCCCCAGCGCCAGCGAACTCTTGCCCGAACCCGACACGCCGGCAATGCCCACAAGCTTTCCCAGCGGAATATCGATATCGATGTCTTTAAGGTTATGAACGCGCGCGCCACGCACCTCGATAGCCTGCGGGCTCATCTTCTGTTCCGTCACCTTTATCACCCTACTCATGCCATAAAACTCGATCGCGAACGTACGCGCCCAGCATGGGCACGGTAAACCGGACGAGGCCGTATCCGGCAGCCTCGATGACGCGCTCGCGAATCAGGCTTGCGCGATATTTACTCGCCCAGCTCTGGGTACGATCACAACGCTCAATGATATCCGCCATGCGCGTCGGTTTGTTCTCGTCAACCGCCATAGCCTCGATAAAAAGGCGCTGTGGACTGCGCAGCCCGTAATACAGGGGCGCGTCAACCGCTTCGTAGAACTCGGAGACGGCATCCGCATGGCCATCCTCGACATCGCGCCTTTCGATGACCTGCGAGCCGCGTCGAACAGCAGACCGCCACATGTAATAGCCCACCAGCTGAACCATGTAGGGATGCCCCATGCTCTTGTGTGCCGCAAGGTCCGCCGTCTCCGCGTCAACGTGAAGACCAGCGTCTTTGACCGTCTGGATATACGAATCGCGTACCTTGGGCAAAGAGATCGCCCCCAACGTACGCTGCTGGGCACGCCGCAAAAACGTCACGCTCGGCTCTTCGAGCAGATCGTCAACCATACTGGGTAAGCCGGCGAACACCAGCGCAAGACCGCGCTGGTCGCTATCGGACAAGCCCGTGGCATCCTGGTCTCCGAGCACCTGCTGATAGAGAACGGCAAGAGCCGCCAGTTCCTCGATAGACGCAGATTGCGCCTCGTCAATCGCAAACAGTATGCCCTTGCCTGGACCGAGCTTCTTGAGGCGCTCGTTGACCAGCCCTCGCAACGTCTCGCCCTTTGCTCGCGCCGCCTCGACCGACATCCGCCCAAACGACGGACCGAACTCCATTGACGTCACAACGGGTTTATTCGAGCGAAGCGCGTCGGCCAAGCGGTCGCATAAGCCAAGCGAAGCGGAATCGGAGACAACCGCCCATCCGCGCTCGCTGGCCAGACGTTGCAGCTCCCGCAGGAGAACCGTCTTGCCACAGCCGCGGTTTCCCGTAATGAGCATGAGCCTGCCCGGCGCTCCAGCGCCGTTATCGAGCCCTTCCTCGAAATCTTCGATGACCGACTCGCGACCGATGAGCATCGGAGGCCGCTTGCCAGCCGTTGGCTTAAAGGGATTTGGATTCATGTCGGCCTCCTCGGATTGGCAAACCCTGGCAATAGTTATACCAACTTATACCGAGTTATACCAATAGCATGTGACAAAGGAACTGTCCCTTTGTCACATGTGGCCGAAAAACTCGGCGTCCGCCGCTCGCCAGGGGCGGAAGGTGGCGGGATCGACCTTTACGTGGGCTGCGGCGGGTACGTCGTACCATTTGACCGTGTAACCGGCGCCGTGAGCGCAAAAGACCGAATCGGGCGTGTTGGGCAGATCGGCCTCGGGCTCATAGGCGGCCGCCTCGATGACGCGCTCGGCATCATGGCAAGCCGCATAGCCGGCGAACTCCAGGTACAGATGACCGCGACCACTCGTGTAGGCGGCCACCTCTAGCGCGTAATCCTGCACCTCAGATGCCGGCACACGACCCACAAGCTTCGCCCGGTCTCCCGCTATCGTCGGCGGCTCGTACTCGGCACCCATGCGTGTGGCATCCGAGAGCGCCCGGCCCACGCACTCCCCCGGCACCTCGAGTTCAAAGCGATACCACGGCTCCAACAGCACCGCCGCGCCGGCCTCACGCGCCTGCATCAAACCCTGACGAATCGCGCGGTACGTGGCCTGGCGAAAATCGCCGCCCTCGGTGTGTTTGGCATGCGCACGGCCGCCCGTGAGCGTAATGCGCACATCGGTGATGGGAGAGCCGGTCAGCACGCCCAGGTGATCGCGCTCCATGGCGTTGGTGAGCGCCAGACGCTGCCAGTTAAGATCGAGCTCGTCGGTCGAGGTAACGGTGCCAAACTGCACGCCCGAACCCGCCGGCAATGGCTCCAGGCGCAGATGTACCTCGGCATAGTGGCGCAGTGGCTCAAAGTGGCCCACGCCCTCGACCGGCTGCGAAATAGTCTCCTTATAGAGAATGCCGCCAGACTCAAAATCAATCGAAAGGCCAAAGCGATCGGCCAACACCCGCTGCACGACCTCGAGCTGCACGGCGCCCATCAACTGCAAATGAATCTGCTCAAGATGCGTATTCCAGCTTATGCCGAGCATAGGATCTTCGTCCGCCAACTCAGTCAGTGCTTTGAACACCGCGTGGACATCGTGTTCGCCCGGAAGCACCGTATAGGTAAGGACTGGCGCAATGACGGGCGCATCGCCCGCGGGCTCCGCGCCCAGGGCGTCCCCTGGGCGAACGTGTGCAAGACCCGTCACGGCGCAGATGCCGCCAGCGGCAACTTTCTGTGCAAGCTCGTATTTCTCGCCGTTATAGATGCGCACCTGATCGATCTTTTGCTCCCATGCCTCGGCACCGGAACGTCCGCCAATCATCTGTTTTGCGTGCAGCGTGCCGCCGGTCACTTTAACCCAAGCCAAACGCTCGCCGCGATCCCCGCGGCTGACACGATAGACGCGCGCGGCAAACTCCGGGAGCCACGCCTGTTCGCGCATCAGCGCACATATGCCATCCAGCAGTTCGTCCACGCCCTGGTCCCTGAGCGCCGAGCCGGCAAAGCAGGGAAAGAGCTTGCGCTCGGCAACCATGCGCGACAGCGTTGCGACAGAAAGCTCGCCCGCTTCAAAAAACTCCTCGAGCGCCGCCTCGTCCAACGCAGCAGCGTCCTCCTGAACGGCGCCGCCCGCCAGCAGTTCGTTGGCATCCAGGCAGCCCTCGGAAAGACGCTGCCCAAGCTGTGCCAGCAAAACATCGCGGCCGGGATTCTCCAAATCGATTTTGTTGATATAGATTATAGATGAACGTCGGAATGTCATAGCGCGCAAGCAGGCGCCACAGGGTTTCGGTGTGTCCCTGCACGCCATCGTTGGCACCCACAACCAAAATCGCGTAGTCGAGTGCGCGCAGCGTGCGCTCCGCCTCGGCTGAAAAATCGACATGCCCCGGCGCATCCACGAGCATGACATGGGTATCGCCGTGATCGAGCACGGCCTGCGACGAGAAGATCGTGATACCGCGCTCGCGCTCAATCGCGTCAGTGTCCAGGTGCGAATCGCCATCGTCCACGCGTCCGCGCTTGCGAATGCGGCCCGCGTTGAACAACATGGCCTCGGCCAGCGTGGTCTTGCCGGCATCGACATGTGCCAAGATTCCAACGACCGCTTGCTTCGACATGGCTCTCCTCTTATTGCAAGCCCATCGCACGCGGCAACGGGCACCCTCGTTCCACACTGGATGATACAATTTACGGGCCGGCGGGCGAAGCGGGCCCTATCCCCCGACCGAGCTCATCGCCCTGCGTTGCCGCGCGGCGATTTTCGTAGGTTCGCGCCTTGCGAAAGCCGGCACCTCCCCTTTTTGTCTGCCCGGGTTCATCTGGGGCAGTAACAACGCGAGCCTCACAACAGCGAGGAGTCACCATGAAGGCATTGCTCAACGAGTTCAAGGAATTCATTAATCGCGGCAACGTGATAGACATGGCCGTCGGCGTGATTATCGGCGGCGCATTCACTGCCATCGTGACCTCGCTTACCGATAACATCATTAACCCGCTTATCTCCGTGATTGCCGGCGGCAGCGCCACCGAGATCTCGGGGCTGGTGGTGCCGGGAACCAATATCGACTTTGGAGCGTTCATTGGCGCGTGCATCAACTTTTTAATTGTCGCTGCCATCGTCTTTGCCATCGTCAAGGCGTTTAACAAGGCGCAGGAGATTGGCGATAAGCTGGCCGGCACCACCGCCGAGGAAGCCGCGCCGGCACCCGTCTGCCCGTATTGTCTGGAAGAGGTGCACGAAGGCGCGACCAAGTGCTGCCACTGCGGAAGTGAGCTGCCCAAGGAATAGTCGCGTAGGCGCAGCACTTTCAACCACACGGCAAGCACCCCAGACGCCGCAATCAACTTAATTTGGCCCCGTTTGGGGCCATTTTTCGTTCGAATGACTTGTTGCCGTGAGGCCCGGCTTTTACACCTCGCGCAGCCAATCAAACGCAACACGCGCCGTGCCGTCGGATACATAGACGACGCCGGCACGCTCAAACCCCGCCTTAATACTCGCACCCTGCATGGGCAGGTTGTCCTGATGTGTGTCGATGCGCAGGTGATCGGCACGCTCCTTGGCAAAGGCAAACATCGCAGCCGCGATACCGTGCACGGTGCCGTCGGATGCCACACGGTGCAGCACGGCGTACGGAGTGTCGCTACGCCATTGACCGTCCTCAATTACGTCATAGCACTCGTCCGGGCCCGGTAAAAAGGCAAACGTCGCCACCACGCGGCCGTCGACTTCGCACACATAGCTGCCACCGGCGGCGATATCGGCAGCCAGCTGCTCGGCAGAAGGCGTGCCCTCGGGCCACTGCGTGGCGTTGCCATGCGCACGCATAAAGGCGCGGGCCGCGTCATAGATAGCCATGATGGCGGGAATGTCGGTATCGAGGGTTTTTCTGATCATCACGCGGCGACCTCACGTTTATTGGTATCACTTTGATTGAGCAATGATACCAACGTTTGGAGAGGGGCGCGAAGCAGATGGGGAGCAAAAAGCGAGCCGCCTGGTCAAAAGCCAAAAGCGAGTTTTTGGGCGCTGCCACGGGCGGCGATATGAGCGACCTGTTTGCACGCGAAGACGAGCGCCGCGACGCACTAGACGCCGAGCGCGATGAAGCCTGGCGCTACAAGTCGTGCGAGCGCAAAAACCGTTACGACACGCGCGCCGAGGCCGAGGCAGTCATGGCCGACTGCGAAAACCGCGGACGGCGCGGTTTGGCCTGCTACAAATGCGAATACTGCGGCGGATGGCATCTAACGTCGCACCCCTGGAAATAGGCCACGCATCGGCACGGCGCTGGCGGAGTGCCAGCCATCGCACGCAAGCTACGGGCGCGGCGGCACCAAAACATCGTAGCGGACGGCCTTGCCCGCAAGCTGATAGCTCGGCTTAACGCCGGCAAGCAGTGGTCCCTTCGCCGGCCGTTTGATAACGACCTTGCGCGGGAGCACCGCAAGCGCGGCTTCGACCAGCGTCTTCTCATCGGCACACGGCTGTTCCAGATGGTGCAAGAGTTGGAACTTCTTTTTAACCGCCGCGCTCTTGGTGCGCCCGGGAAACATGGGATCCAGATACACCACGTCGGGAGCAGCAAGCTCGCCCTGACCGATCAGCTCAGCTACATGGCGAAGGCCGGCAATACTGTCCTCGCTCGCATGTAAACGCATGCGTGACACGGCAGCCGCAAGCGCCGGATCATCTGCCGCACGATCCAAGGCATCCTTGAGGAGCGCCGCGATCACGCAATCCTGCTCATACAGATCGACGGTAAAGCCCGCGGCCGCCAGCAGCAGCGAGTCCTCGCCAAAGCCTGCCGTGGCGTCAATCGCCCATGGGCGCTCGATGCCTTTTGTGCGCGCAGCCTTTACCAACAGCTCTTGCTGCAGACGGCCCTGCTTGAGCCGCGGAAGCATGCGGGTAAAATCGGCACGCAGCTCCATCGTGCCGTCGGTGAGCGTGAGGCCCTCGGGTGTCCTGGTTAACTCGAGTCCTGCCGCCCGAGCAACAGAAAAGGGATCGACGACGCCCATGAGCACTCCTTAACAAGCAAAACGAATGCGCGAGCGCCGTTCATGACGACGCCCAACCATCCGCTATTGTCCCACATGCGACATGGTCCACAGCATCCCAACGCAAAGCACCGCCATCAATCCCGTGCACACGGCAGCGATCACGGAATCACTCATGCGCCTCCCCAACGACCGCGGCTCACGCACTTGACCTGTTCCGTACATCATGGCTCCTCCTTGAGACCAGCTCTTACCATGGCCCCATCATCGCAGCGCCGCACATGAACTGCCATCGATTTGCCTTACAGCTGGCTTTCCTTTTTGAAAGATTGCCCTGCACAGACGAGAAGCGCTTTCTGACACACACGCCGTCACGTTGAACTACAATGTGCTTCACGTTATGTGCAGCATATGGGACGCGCCAGACTGGCAGCGCCCGCATCGAAAGGACTACCTATGAGCGCCGCGCGCAAGACACTCAAAATCCTTGCCCTCATCTATTTTGTTCTGGGCATCGCCAGCCTCGTCATCGGAATCGCCGGCATCGCGACCGGCAAATTTGAATCCGTCTACGGATCGAACGCCATGCTCGCTGCTGTCGTTGTGATTATTAAAGGCCTTGTCGACTTTGCGGCAGGCGTCGCCGGTATCAAGGGCGCCAACAAGCCCTCGCAGGTAGACGGCGCATTTAAGCTCGGTATCGTTGCCGCGGCAGCTACGCTCCTCCAAGCCGTGCTCACGCTTCCCGCGCTCGGCGGCAGCTCCGTCAATATCGTCGCCTTTGTCATCGTGGTGTACGACCTGTTCTTTGTTCAGCAGGCGCACGCCGTTAAGACCGAGAACAAGGACCGCCTGTAAGCACTCGCTTCTCATAACCTCTGCAGCCAAGCAACTAAAAAGGGCCGATCGCGCATCTCCGCGGTCGGCCCTTTACGTTTGGCCAGATAAAACCTGCCAAAATAAACCTGTCCCTTTTTGGCAAGTTGTTAGCTGTGACGGTACTCGGCGATGATGAAGTCGATGTCGGTCTGGAGCGTGTCCAGGTTTGCCAGACGCTCTTTGTCGGCAGGGCGCGTGCGGTAGTAGTACGGCGTCATCTGGAACACCGCCTCGATGTCGGCCTGGGTCTTAAGCGTAATATTCGCAGACACCCGCTGCGTTCCGACCAACTCGAGCTCGGTGGTCTGCGGCAGCTTCTCATCGTTAAGGTACGGCGTGTCGTAGAGCACCTCCTTGAGCCCAAAGAGATGACGGGCACCTGGCACCACGGTGTAGAGCGAGCCCTCGGGCGCCAGCACGCGGGCAAACTCGCGCTCGTTAAAGGGAGCAAAGAGTTCAGTCACCATATCGAAGGCGCCATCGGCCACGGGGATATCCTTCATGTTGGCCACAAAATAGGTCGCATCGCCGCGTTTGGCGGCCAGGCGCACCATCTCTTTGCCCAAGTCGAACCCGTAAGCGTCCACGCCCGGCACCGCGCCCATGGCGCTGGTGTAATAGCCCTCGCCGCAGCAAATATCGAGCAGCGTCATGGGACCGCTCGTAGACGCAGCACGCCCAGACACCTGCTTGCGCACCAGCTCGACCATCGCATCGCGCAACGGCGCGTAGTATCCACGGTTCAGAAAGTCACGACGGCTGCGCGCCTGTGACTTGGGATCGCCCATGGAGTCGCCGCTCTTGGACGAGCGCAATAGATATAGATAGCCCTCGCGCGCACGGTCAAACCGGTGCCCGCCCGCGCATGCAGCACCGCGTTCGTCATCCACCAGCGGCTCATGGCAAACGGGACACAACAACATGGCAACTCCTTAGCGCGAACAACACAACGCCCACCATTGTCGCACGCCTTCCCCGCCTAGTCATTGGGGACGTTCTTGAATGAGTAATCGTTTTAGAACGTCCCCAATGACTAGGCGATTAGGAGTATCATCGTCTGCGCAAATAAGCACAAAAGAGCATGTTAGAGATTGAGAGCGTATGGCTGACACCGTATCTAAGCACATTGACATGACCACCGGATCGCTGTGGCGCAATGTTCCCCTGTTCGCCTTCCCCGTGGCCGCCACGAGCATCTTGGAGCAACTGTCGAACCTCATCGCCACGGTCATCATCGGTAACTTCTCGGGCGACCAGGGAACCCTCGCCATGGCGGCGGTCGGCTCCAATGTTCCGCTTACCAGTCTTATGCTCAACCTGTTTATTGACATGTCGCTTGGCTCCAACGTGGTCATCGCCAACGCCATCGGCCGCAACGATCAGAACATGGTCAAACGCGCCGTCCACACCTCGATTCTTATGGCACTTGTGGGCTTTGTCGTCATCGCACTGGGCGAGATCTTTGCCGAGCCCATGCTCGCCGCGCTCAACGTTCCCGCCGAAACCATGCCGCTCGCTTCGCTCTACCTACGCGTCTTTTTGCTCAGCATGCCCTCGATCTTGCTCTACAACTTTGAGGCCGCGATCTTCCGCTCCGTCGGCATCACCCGCATGCCGCTGCAGGCGCTTGCCGTGTCCACCGTCCTCAACATTGGCCTGGACCTCATCTTTGTCCCCGTACTCCACTGGGGCGTCGCGGGCGTCGCCATCGCCACCGCCATCGCCTACACCGTCAGCGCCGCTACGCTCTTTATCCGCCTGCTCAAGACCGACTCCGTCGTCCGCGTCACCCCGCGCGACCTGGCTATCGACCCCGTCGCCCTCAAGCGCATCGTTAAGATCGGCCTGCCCGCCGGCATCCAGAGCGCCGTCTTTGCCGTCGCCAACATCATCATCCAGTCCGCCATCAACAGCCTGGGCACCGAGGTCATGGCGGCATCGAGCGCCGCCATGAGCCTGGAGTACGTATGCTACAACCTGCTCAACAGCTTTAGCCAGGCTTGCACCACCTTTGTGGGACAAAACCACGGTGCCCGCCAGATCGACCGCTGCACCAAAACGCTCAAGGTCTGCCTGGTCGAAGGCGGTATCGTCGCGCTCACCACGATCATCGTTATTGTCGGCCTGGGGCGCGAGATCTTGTCGCTGTTCAACAGCGATCCCAACATCGTCTCGATCGGCTATATCCGCGTGTGTTCGATCTTCCCGGCGTACGCCTTTAGCATGTTCTACGAAAACATGTCCGGCTACCTACGCGGCTTTGGTATCTCGCTCACGCCCGCCCTCATCACCATGATCTGCGTCTGCGGCATCCGCTTCTATTGGGTGTTCTGCGTGTTCCCGCACTTCCGCACCTTTGCGAACATCATGATGGTCTACCCCATCAGCCTGGGCACCACGGCGTTCTTTATGGTCGTGGCGGTACTACTTTGCCACCCGGCACGCACCTATCGCGCCACCCAAGCCAAAGCGACAGCCCGCTAGACACCGCACTCAACGCCACGCCAGTCATTAATTGACAATATGCGAGCTCATATAGTCGATAAAGCGCCTCGTGGCGATAGGCATGGTATCCCAGCTGCGCCAAGCTGCCACTACGTCGCGCGAGGGAGCATGCACGATGGGCCGCACGCGAATATCGGCTCGCATGCCCTCCACAGTACGACGGTAGAGCATGCTCACGCCTAGGCCCTCCTCCACCATCGCCATGATGGTGTAGTCGTCAGTCACCTCACTCGTCACGTGCGGCGACAGCCCATGTGTCGCAAATGCATCGAGCACCAGGCTCTGTTCGCCCTCATCCAGCAGCACAAAGGGCTCGGACGCCAGGTCGGCGAGCGTCACCTTTTCCTTTGCCGCCAGCGGATGCGCAGCCGGCAGCAGCGCCACCAACTCGTCGTGATAGACCACACGCTTCTCGAGGCCTGCGGTAAACCCGCGCGCCGTAAAGCAAAAATCCACCACGCCGTCGTGCACCCACTGAGCGTTGCGCGTGTAATCGCCCTGCTTGAGGGTAAAGCGTACGCCCGGGTGCAGCGTACCAAAGTCGCGGATCACACGCGGCAGCACGGTACGGCTCACGTTGGTAAACGTCGCGATGCGAATATCGGTCGACGAAAGCCCCAGCAGCTCCTGGCGCTTGCCCTCGAGCTCGGCCTCGGCGGTCACAATCTGGCGCAGGTACGGCAGATACTGCTTGCCATCGCGCGTAAGCGAAACGCCCTGCTTTCCGCGCTCGATAAGCGTGGTGCCCAGCTCGCGCTCGAGCGCCTTGACGGCCTGGCTCACCGCACTTTGCGTATAGCCCAACTCGTCCGCCGCGCCCTTAAGACTGCCGCGATCGACCACCATACAAACAATCTGATACCGCGATGCCATCGTGCCTCCACATCAATGCAGCCGTAAAACGTTTTGCCAGCGCTTTTCCTAATGACATTAGCATTTCTTAATCATACTGAAGATACATTCGCTTTACTACATCCACATCTGGGAGCAGAATCCTTTTTACGAAACCGTTCTGTAACAAAAGGAGTCCCATGGATCGCAAAAAAGCAATCGCGCTCTCATTTTCCGTTCCCGTCGCATGGGGCTTTTCGTACCCCCTCATGAAGATCGGCATGGACAGCATGAACGCCACGAGCATCGTCGCACTACGCTGTATCATCGCCTTTGTGGTCTGCCTGCTGCTCTTCCACAAGCGCGCTTTCCGCATCAACCGCGACCTTATGGTCCGCGCCGCCATCATCGGCGCCATCATGGCAACCGAACTCACCTGCATGTGCCTGGGCTCCAGCCTCACCTCTGCCTCCACTGCCGGCTTTTTGCAGAGCCTGACGGTCGTGATCGTGCCGTTTGCCAACGCCGCCCTGCTGCGTCGTGCCCCCGAGCGCAAAGTGCTCGTCGGCACCGCCATCGTCACCTGCGGTATGTTGCTGCTCTCGGGCGCCGACTTCACCAGCCTGAACCCGGGCGCGCTCATCATGCTGCTCTCCGCCTTTATCTATGCCGGCCATATCATCGTGGCCAAGCGCTTTGTCGAAGATGTCGACCCGCTGGCCCTGGGCGTTTGGCAGCTGGGCTTCGGCGGCCTGTTCTCGGGCATTGCCGCATTCACCTTTGGCGGTTTCACGCTTCCCGGCACGCCGAGCGAGATCGTGGTCGTCGTCGCGCTCGCACTCATCTGCTCTGCCTACGGCTTTATCACCCAAACGCTCGTGCAGCCCCACGTGCCCGCCGAGACCACCGGCTTCGCCTTCTCGCTCGAGCCGGTCTGCTCTGCCGTCTTTTCGTTCTTCCTGGTCGGCGAGGTCCTGAACCCCATCGCCTTCTTTGGCGCCACCCTCATCCTCACCGGCGTCATGGTGGCAACCGTCGAGCTTCCGCGCCTCCGTGCACATGGACAGGCCCGTATGGCAGGAGCGCCCGAGCGCGTCTCGTAGACCCCGCTCTTCATACAGCCGTGTCATAAAGGCAACCGGTGCGCCTTTACAATAGATGCCAACAGAGCATCTACCATAAAGGAGCCCCATGGACACCGCAACCCGCGACCACAACATAGCAACTTGGTTGGGCGATGCGCCGCAGTCGGTACGTGACACTACGAACCAGCTGCTCGAGCGCATCGCCCTTTTGCGTGCCGAGCAGACTATCTATCCGGCACAAGACGACATCCTCAATGCCCTCGCCTACACGCCGGCCGACCAGGTCAAGGTTGTCATCTTGGGTCAAGACCCCTATCACGGACCCAACCAGGCAATGGGGCTGTCGTTCTCGGTCCCCGCGACGCAAACCAAGTTGCCGCCGAGCCTGCGCAACATCTATAAGGAGCTCAAAGCCGATTTGGGCTGCCCCATTCCCGCCACGGGAGACCTAACCCCATGGGCGCAACAGGGCATCCTGCTCCTCAACACTACGCTCACCGTGCGCGAGCATGCCGCGAACTCGCACGCCAAGCTGGGCTGGAGCACGCTCACCGACTACGTTATCGAACGCTGCTGCCAGCTGCCCCAGCCGGTCGTCTTTTTGGCATGGGGCCGCTTTGCCCAGCAGATGGTCGAAGGCAAGCTCGCCGCAATCGGCGCGGGCAAGGCAACCGGCAAGTTCTGCCTGGCCTCTACGCACCCCTCGCCGCTTTCGGCCAACCGTGCCACGGCAGAACTCCCCGCCTTTATGGGATCGCGCCCCTTCTCCGCTGCCAATCGGCTACTCGAACAGCACGGCTCGACCCCCGTCAACTGGACTTGCCTCAGCTAAAAATCGATACATCAAAAACGCGCCCGACGGCTTTCCATCGGGCGCGTTTCCTATTCGGGCCAAATAAATTGTGTGCGGCCGGCCTCGCCGCCATCGATCAGCAGGCTCTGCCCGGTCATAAACCGGTTGGTCACGCCCACAAAGTAGATCCACTCGGCGATCTCTTGGGCGGTGGCCCAGCGTTTAAGCGGCGTGAGCTCCATAATCTGGTTCCACAGGTGTTCGTCTTCCATCACGCAACGGTTGAGCGGCGTGATAACGCCGCCCGGGTCCACACTGTTGGCGATGGCCTGCGGTGCCAGGCGGTTTGCAAGGTTCTTGGTGTAGGCGATAACGCCGCCCTTGCTGGCAGCATAGGCGGGAAACTCCGATCCCGTATGTCCGCTCGCCGACCCCACATTGACCACGGATTTGATAGCCAGTGTCGGCTTGGCGGCAAGCCCCTCCCCCACAAAGGCGTAGCGCTCGGTCACGTTGATGGTGCCACGCAGGTTGGCAGCAATATCGTCGGCCGAATCCTGCGTACCGGCAACGTTCACGATCACCTGGGGTTCAAGGTCGCCTGGAAACGAGTCCGGCTCGCGGACATCAACGATCAGATGGCGGTAGCGCTCGTGTTCGATCGCCACCGGCAGTAGATCAAAACCCACGACCTCGTGGCCCTCGTCCAAAAAGCGCTGCACGCACGCGGCTCCGATACCGCCCGAAGCGCCCGTGATCAAAACCCGCATACTCGCTCCTTAGGCGGTTGCGTGGCGCTCGAGGTACTCGGCGCCCACATTCTCACGCTCCCAGCCACGCACGACCTTGTAGCCCACGGGGCTCAGGAAGACCTCGCACAGCAGCTCGGCGACAGCGCCGGTCAGCGAACACATAAGGACCTGCACCCAGGTCCAACCAAAGAACGTGTGGCTCACCACAATGGCAAAGACCAGGTTGTCGATAAACTGGCCAACACCCGTGGACACATAGGAGCGGAAGGCGAAGCTCGCAAAATTATTCTTTTTGAGCATGCGGCCGAGCGACTGGTTGAGCGTGGAGTTAACCACGGCAGAGACGAGCATTGCCAGCGAAGAGCCCAGCACCACGTACCAGGTGCCACCGATGGTAGCGTTAAGGGCAGTGTTAACCTCGATCATGCCCGTGTCGTAGTAGGCGCCCCACATACCGGGCGTGAGCGAGCATGCCCAAAAGCACAGGCTCACGGCCAGGTTGACCAGCAGCGCGAGGATAGAGATTTTGATGGATGCCTTGGCGCCAAAGCGTTTGCAGATCATGTCCTGGCACAAAAACGAAACCCAGCTCACCACAAAGCCGCAATCGAGTGCCAGATACGGCAGGCTGATGAGCTCTTTGTTGGCCAGCAGGTTCATCATGATGACACTCACGAAAAACAGCGAAACCGTTGCCGCGGGAATGCTCCGCAACAGGACCTTGTAGTCCTCCATGACCTTCTTGATCATTATGTACTCCTTTGGTTTTAGGTTTAACGAGCAGGATATCGGACCCGAACTGCTCGGACGCCCCGGTCTTGAGACGACGGTGGGTATGATAGCCGCTCACACGGCATCAGGCAAGCAAACGGCGCGGCAGCCCCGCAGGGCCACCGCGCCGATGCGTTAAAACGCTACGTTGCCAAACTCCGACAGGATAAGGTCGGGGTTGTGGTCGGTTGCCCAATCCACGTTCCACGGACTCGTGAACAGCAGCAGCTTGCCGCCGCGCATGTCCTCGACGCGCAGGGTGTCGCGCGTGAGCGAAAGGCCCGGGATATCGATGGTGTCGGGGTCGTTCTGGATCCAGCGGATGTCCGTATAGGGCAGCGGCTGGCGACGAACCTCAACACGGTACTCGGCCTTGAGGCGGCGCTCGAGCACCTCAAACTGCAGCACGCCGACCACGCCCACGATGACGCTCTCCATACCGGCACCCAGCTCGCGGAAGATCTGGATAGCTCCCTCCTGGGCAAGCTCCTCCATGCCCTTGACGAACTGCTTGCGTTTGAGCGTATCGACCTGCGTAATGCGAGCGAACATCTCGGGGGCAAACGTCGGGATCTGCGGATACTGCACGTGGCGCTTGCCGGAGCACACGGTGTCGCCGATGCTAAAGATACCCGGGTCGAACAGGCCCACGATATCGCCCGCATACGCCTCGTCCACGATGGCGCGGTCATCGGCCATCATCGAGGTACCCGTGGCAAGCTTGAGCTTGCGGTTGCCCTGCACGTGGAAGGCGTCCATGCCGCGCTCGAACTTGCCCGAGCAAATGCGCACAAAGGCGATGCGGTCGCGGTGGTTCTTGTCCATGTTGGCCTGGATCTTAAACACAAAGCCGCTGAAGTCGTCGCGACAGGGATCGACCGGCTCGCCGGTGAGCGTATCGGTATAGGCGCGCGGCGTCGGGGCCAGGCGCAGGAACTCCTTGAGGAAGGGCTCCACGCCAAAGTTGGTGAGCGCCGAGCCAAAGAACGCCGGGCTCAGCTTGCCGCAGGCCACGGCATCCAAGTCGAGCTCGTCGCCGGCACCATCGAGCAGCTCGATGTCGTCCATCAGGTTCTTATGGTTCTCCTCGCCGATGAGCTCGTCCATAGCGGGGTCGCCCAGCTCGGCCTCGACCTCGGCGACCTTCTTGGTGGCGTTAGCGTGGCCGTCGCCCTCAAAGGCGATAACGCGACGGGTCTGGCGATCGAACACACCGCGGAAATTGCGGCCGCTGCCGATCGGCCAGTTCATGGGATACGTATTGATGCCCAGGACATTCTCGATCTCTTCCATGAGCTCAAACGGATCGCGGGCCTCGTGGTCGAGCTTGTTCACAAAGGTGAAGATGGGAATGTGGCGCAGCGTGCAGACCTTAAAGAGCTTCTTGGTCTGGGCCTCGACGCCCTTGGCGCCGTCGATGACCATGACCGCGGCGTCGGCGGCCATAAGGGTACGGTAGGTATCCTCCGAGAAGTCCTGGTGGCCGGGGGTATCGAGGATGTTGACGCAGGCGCCGTTGTAGGTGAACTGCAGCACCGAGGAGGTAACGGAGATACCGCGCTCCTTCTCGATGTCCATCCAGTCCGAGACGGCATGCTTGGCCGAGCTCTTGCCCTTGACCGAGCCGGCGGTCTGAATGCTGCCGGTATAGAGCAGCAGCTTCTCGGTAAGCGTGGTCTTACCGGCGTCCGGGTGGCTGATAATCGCGAATGTGCGGCGCGACGAGATTTCATCCGACAGGCTTGCCATGCGGATCCTTTCTTGCATTGAGTGCATTACGTCGTTGTAACCGCACTATTGTAGCCGCGAAATCCCGCCATAGGGCGCCTATCAGGACAAATTCATCAGTTGGGGCATGGGGTAGCAGTCGATGGCGGCACTCCGCAGCAGTTTGTCTCGATCTGTAACATCTAGACGGTTTTTGAACCTCTTCCTGTTACAGATTTAGACAAACAGGTGGGCGTCCCAGAAAGATCTCGATCTGTAGCATCTAGCCACTCAAAACTGGTCCATCTGTTACAGATTGAGATATAAGGGTAGACGGGTGGCCAATGTCTCGATCTATAACATCTACCAGCCAAAATCTTCTCCAGTTGTTACAGATTTAGACAAACAGGTGGGGCCCGCCAGCAAAATCTCAATCTGTAACAGGTAGCCGTCCAAATCGGTTCCAGATGTTACAGATTGAGATGACCGAACGAACGGACAATCCCTATTTACCTCTTGCATAACTGTATATAGTGTATATATACTGTGCTTACCGGTTATATACACGTGTAGCCCAACAGCTAAGGAGCCGCTGTGGACATCATCCTATCCAATTCGAGCGACAAACCCATCTACGAGCAAATAGCCTCGCAGGTCAAAGCTCAGATCCTTTCGGGCGCACTCACTGCGGGAGCCAAACTCCCCAGCATCCGTGCACTCGCGAGCGATCTTGGCGTGAGCGTCATCACCACCAAGCGCGCCTACGCCGACCTGGAGCAGCTCGGGTTTATCTGCACCGTGCAGGGCAAGGGCTGCTTTGTCGCCGAGGGCAACCAGGAACTCTTGCGCGAAAACCAGCTCTGCCATATCGAAGAGCTACTTGCGAAAGCGGCGAGCCAAGCCGAAACCCTGGGCGTCACGCGCGACAAACTGCACGAGATGCTCGACCTGGTAGCCCCCGAAACCATGCAGTAGCCATCTGAAAGAAAGGCTATACCATGCAAAACCTTTTAGAACTCAAAGGCATCTCACGCCGTGTGAGCGACCGCTTTTCACTACGCGACGTCACGCTCGCTGTGGAGCCCGGCCAGATCGTTGGCTTTGTAGGCGCAAACGGCGCCGGCAAGACAACGACCATTCGCGCCGCGCTCGGGCTTATAAAGCTCGATGCCGGCGAGGTGCACCTGTTTGGGCAGCGCTGTGGCGCCGACGCGCCCGATGAATCGCAACGCCATCTACGCTCCCGCGTCGGTCTTGTCCTGGACACGTGCCCCTTCCCCTCCACGCTCAGGGTGGGCCAGATCGAGTCGCTCGTAGGCCCGGCGTACCCCACGTGGGACCGCGAAACGTTCGCCGGATTCATCAACCGATTTGGCCTCGATCCCAAGACAAAGGTCAAGGACCTCTCCCGCGGCATGGGCATGAAACTGCAGCTTGCCTGTGCACTCAGCCACAATGCCAAGCTGCTCGTTTTGGACGAAGCCACCGCGGGCCTCGATCCCATGGCACGCGAGGAACTGCTTGATGAGCTGCTTGCCTTTGTCGCCGACGGCCAGCACAGCGTGTTACTCTCGAGCCACATTACGTCCGACCTCGATCGTGCCGCCGACCGCATCATCTGCATCGATAACGGTTCGATTGTGTTTGATCTGCCGCGCGAGGACATTACCGACCGCGCCGGCATCGCCCACTGCACCCAAGCACAGGCCGCCGAGCTTATGGCTTGCGTCGAAGGTGCCCGTGCCGCCCACCACGCCTATAGCGTGGACGTGCTCGTGCCCAACCGTCGCGAAACGCTCGAGGCCTTCCCCGAGATTCCCTGCGATCGGGCAACCATTGACGACTATCTGCGCCTCATGCTGAAAGGGGCTTCGAAATGAAACGCGCCTTTATGTCCGAGCTCGCTATCGTTCGCACGCTCGTCCCGAGCATCGCGGGCGTCGGCCTGTTCATATTCGTCGTGCTGACCCTTGCCAACGCATCGGACGGCGATTCCGGCATGAGCGCTGGCGCCTGCGCGGTCAGTGCCATGTCACCCATCATGGTCATGAGCTCGCTGGCCGGCTTCGACAATCAAAACGGTTGGGAGCGCTATCGCGCAACGCTGTCTCTCTCGCGTAAAGACATCATCTGCGCACGCTACCTGAGCATCATTGTCTTCTCGGCTGTCACGGCGTGCGCCGCCGCGCTTCTGAGCATCGTCTCCTTCCCGCTCTTCAACAGCGCGGGTATCCCGTTGACGGGACAGATTGTCTTTGAGATTGCAATAGCCTCAGCAGCATCAATGCTCATCTCCCTCATGATGGTGTTTTTGGCGCAGCCGCTGTTCTTTCGCTTTGGACACATGGAGGCGCTGCGCCTATCCGTTGGTCTGTTTGCCATGCTCGGATGCCTTGCCATGGCCACGCTGAGCTCCTCCAACCCCATCAGCAACTGGCTCATGTCGATTGCCGGAGCGAATCCCGATCCCGCCGTTCTGGGCTGTCTGTGTGCAGGCATCGCCGCACTTACCCTCGCGCTATGTGCAATCAGCTGCGCAGTCAGCACCAAGGTCTATCGGGCACGCGACCTGTAATCGACAGCCAAAGGGCTTGGGCTGCACGCCACCTCATTTACTAGATAAGACGAAGCAACAACAACGCCGCCGCCCTTCGAAGCATGCCGTTTAGATCTTGGAAACCAAAGAGAAGTCGACAGCATATCGACAATTCGAGCCTTCACCAAATGGCTCCCCGGAACATAACCCCCGTCTCGCCGCGGCCATATCAAACCTTCATGGTGGGGCGGTATCCTCATGTCCATAAAACTCGCAGGATAAACCCATTATCCAAGGAGGCACCGCACCCGTGTCGTGGGTTGTCGCAGCATTTGCGTCAGCATTCTTTGCCGGCATCACATCCATCTTGGCCAAATGCGGCATCAAGCAGACCGACTCCGATGTCGCGACGGCCATTCGCACCTGCGTGGTGCTCGTTTTCGCCTGGGCAATGGCGGGCATTTCTGGATCCATTGGAACCATTGGCAGCATCGAACCCAGATCCTGGCTCTTTCTCGTCCTCTCGGGACTCGCTACCGGTGCTTCGTGGATCTGTTACTTTAAGGCGTTGAGCATCGGAAATGTCAATAAGGTCGTACCGGTCGACAAGATGAGCACCGTGCTCGCCGCGCTGGTCGCCATCGCGCTTTTTGACGAGACGAGCAACCTTGCGGTTAAGCTCGTGGGAACCGCTGCCATCACCCTCGGCACGTTTTTAATGATCGAGAAGAAGCAGTCCGCCGAACCCGAGCAGCAGCAAGACCGAACCTGGCTCGCTTACGCCCTCGACGCCGCCGTGTTCGCGGCACTCACCTCCGTCCTCGCCAAGATCGGCATCGAAGGCGTCGAGTCAAACCTGGCCACGGCAATCCGCACCTGCGTGGTACTGGTTATGGCATGGGCAATCGTGGCAGCCAAGGGAAAACTGGAGCAGGTCGCGCACGTTGACCGGCGCGAACTCACATTTCTCGCAACATCGGGCATCGCGACTGGAGCATCGTGGCTGCTCTATTACTATGCCATCGCTGCAGGCCAGGTGAGTGTCGTGGTGCAGATCGACAAACTATCGATTGTCGTATCGGTGCTATTTGCGCGCCTGGCATTCAACGAAAAACTCTCCCGCCGCAGCGCCATCGGTCTCGCCCTCATCGTACTGGGCACCGCCGCGCTTGCAATTTGGAAGTAGCGCCGATACCGAACGAAATCCAGTCCACCCGCAAATCCGTGACACAGCGCCCGCACCGGACTTGAGATGTTTGTACTGACTGCGCGCTACCGTGCTACTTGCGCAGCGGCTTGGGCAGCGGAATGCCGGCGGCGATAACGGCGGCGATGATCATGCAAACGATACCCTTGAGCGGGAAGCACATGAGCAGCAGGCCCACGACCATGATGGGCTGGCGCATGACGGCGCCCATCGTCGATGCCGTGCAGACAGCGACGCAAAAGACCGGATCGGCGCCGGTGAGGATGGCAAGGCCATAGCCCAGGCTCACACCCGAGAAGATAACCGGGAAGAAGTGGCCGCCACGCCAACCAAGGTTGATGAGGGCGGGCGTCAGCATGGCCTTAACAAGACCGGTCACAATAAGCACGCCGGCGGGAATGGTCAGATAGGTTTCCATGAGCACGTCGGCCTGCGTCTCGCCGGCAAACATGGTGTAGGGCAGGACCGTGCCGCAGATGGCGAGCGCCAGACCGGCTAGCATGGCCTTGACGACAGGACACTCCCCTATTGCATGGGCAAGCGCTTCGCTCGCGTGCTCAGAGACAAAGTACAGCCAGCCGCAGATTGTTCCGATCAACGACAGAGGGACGAGCCAGGTAAGCTCTAGGTTGCCCACCTCGGCGGACTCGAACCTGGGCATGCCCATGCCGCCGCCCACAAGCTGGCCAAGCAGCAGGTAGGTGCCCAGACCGCCGGCAATCGCAATGCCGTAGACCACGGTCTTTTGCGCCTTGGGCAGCTTGATGGTGACCTCGTCGGACACGGACTCATCGTCGGCGTCTTCGCCCTGGCCGTCGGCGCTACCAGCGAGCGGTGCCACAAAACCAAAGACGGGCGCGGTAAAGAGCGCCGTCAGGGCAGCCTGGGTGCCCAGCAGCGTAAGCTCCCTAAACTCGGCGCCAAAGCGACGCATGCGGTCGCCGACCCAGCTGCACAGACCAGCGATAACGCCGGTCAGGCCGGCCTCCGGTCCAATGCTTCCGCCAAACAGCAGCGGCAGCAATGCCGCGAGCGAAAGCTTGCCCAGGTTGTCGTACGGATAGCGCCCGTCTTGCTTAACCTTCGCCATCACCTGGTTGAGGTCATCGGTCTTGGTGCCTGTCATCTTTTCGTACAGACCGATTAACAGGCCGCCCAGCAGGCAGATAAAAAACGGGTACGGCAGAAAGCCAAACGGGCCGCTGGCAAGCTCGGGCGAAGCGACGCCCAGCGCGTGCGGAATCTCGGTCCATAGATAGTCGATACCGTGCTCCATCGCAAAAAAGAACAGCCAGACCGCAGCACCTGCGAGTGCACCGGTCACGGCAACGCTGACCAAAAACAGCGCGCGGTTTGTGGGTTTGGCAAGGTTATCCATCGGGTCCTCCCGCGGTTAAAGTCGACATAGATACGTTTTATTGTAGAGCGAGCGTTGCTCGAACGAGCCAACCATCTGCGCCGCAAACGGCACCATTGGGAGTCATGGTGGGGCAGGCTCAAGACTTATCCGTTGATAATCGAGGCAATCTCGCGCAAATCGTCGGCAAAGTAGATGCCGTGCTGGCGCCTCGGGCTCGAAAGCCCTTTATCAATCATGTGCCCGAGCAGCGCCTTGAGGTCGTTGTAGTACCCATCCAGGTTGTACAGAATGCACGGCGCGCTCAGATGCCCCAACGACACGGCGGACATGACCTCGGCAATCTCCTCGAGCGTGCCCGTGCCGCCCGGAAATGCGATGAACGCATCGCCGAGCTCAATCATCTTGGCCTTGCGCTCCGCCATATCGCTCGTCACGATAAGGTCGTTGATACCGTCATGTTGAAACTCGGCCTCGATAAAAAAGCTCGGCTCAACACCCGTCACGTGTCCACCCGCCTCGAGTACGCTATCGGCGAGCGCACCCATCAGCCCCGATTTGGACCCGCCGTATACCAGCGCGTGCCCGTTGGCGCCAATCCAGTTGCCCAGCTCCTGCACCGCGGGCAGAAACGCCGGATCATTGCCGGCACTGGCACCCAGATACACGGTGATATTCATATTTGGTCCCCCTTGTTGTGGCGCACGACGTTCGTCTTAGCGCTGGCGTCGACGATACTCGCGCACGCGACGCGAAAGATCGGCGAGCTCGTCACGATCGAGCTCTTCCAAATGCTCAAGATCGTCCATAAAGCGCGCCATGGTGTCCTTTTGGCGCAGCTTGATAAGCGTATTGCAGTAGTTCACCGCCACGCCCGTGAGCATGGCGATGTAGAAGATACTGATGACGCTTAGGATAACGGTAATGCCGCGGGCAACCGGCGTTTCGGCGGGGATATCGCCAAAGCCGATCGTCGAGACCGTCTCAAAGCTAAACCAGAGACCATCGCCAAACGTGAGGGTCGTGGGCTCGGACAGCCAGACAGCCGTCGAGCACAGCAGATAGAAGATAAGAAACAGACCCGTGATGCGCGCAAAGCCAGCCTGGCGCAACACGTCGGCAAGCGTCCTCAACTTGTTCATCGCGACCCCTTTTCCCAGACGTCCAATCTCGTTCGCTCGGTATTATCCCACAACCGGCAGTTAGGGACGTTCCTTTTGTGCCGGCAGAAAGGGACCGTCCCCAACTGCCCAACTGCCGGGCGGGAGCGTTTAGCTGTGCGGCTGCCGACTGGGCAGGCTGAGCTGGTATCCTTATGCGGTAATGTCTCGATTCGTTAGGATTGCATGTGAGAGCTGCCACTGTCCTTCGTTCAGTTATATATCGCACCCTGGCCGTCGCGCTTGCCGCGCTCGCCGTACTGAGCACCGTCGCGCCTGTCCAAGCTTTTGCCGCTGACTCTAGTCAGTCAGTCAAGACGGTCCGCGTTGGTTGGCTCGTCAACAACGAAGGCTTCCAGGACGGCACCCCCGGCGAGCGTCTCTCGGGATGGGGTTACGAGTACCTCCAGACCCTGTCGTACTACACGTCCGGCTGGCGGTACGAATACGTCTCCGGCACCTTCACCGAGCTTATGGACATGCTCGAGGCAGGCGAGATCGACCTCATGCCCAACATCTCCTACTCCGAGGAACGTGCCCAAAAGCTGCTCTTTTCCTCGAACCCCGAGGGCACCGAGCGCTACTACATCTACGCCAGGCCCGACCGTGACGACCTTGCAAAGGGTGACCCTCAAGCACTCCAGGGTCTCACTATCGGTTGCAACCCCGACGTCATGCAAACCTTCGTTGGCCAGCAATGGCTCGCCAGCGAAGGAATCGCCTGCACATACAAGGAGTATGACGGAGGATCCGATCTCTTTGACGCGCTCGCAAACGACGAAGTCGATGCCGTCATCATGAACGACACAATCTCGTCGCCCAATGCCTCCCCCATGTTCTACATTGGTTCGAACGACTACTACTTTGCCGTTCCCAAAAGCCGCCCCGACCTGATGGACGACATCAATGCTGCCATGACGGCAATCGCCCGCGTCAACCCACGCTATAACGACGAAGTAAAATCTCACTACTCGACCCAAAACAGCGGCTCATCATCGCTCAACGGACCCGAACGTTCCTGGCTCAAAGCAAATGACAACACCATCACGCTCGGCTACATTACGGGCAAACTCCCCTACTGCAACGAGAACGAAGACGGCGAAATGGAAGGCTCGCTCGCATCGCTTGCGACGACGCTACACGATAAATTTGGCATTACGGTCAAAACCGTCGCCTTTGATAGCTACAAGATGATGTCAAAGGCCCTGTCAAAGGAAAGCATAGACGTTGCGCTGCCGGTATACCGAGATTACTGGTTTGCCGAGCAAACAGGCGTTGTGCAGTCGGTATCGTTGGGAACCATATCCCTCACCGCCATCCACACCGGCAGCAACCTGAACAAAGACCTTCAGAACATCGCCTGTACCAAATCATCGTTTGTCAACAAAAATGCACTTGAAAGTCTGTTCCCCACAGCGACCGTAACCGAATACCAATCCGACGATGAAGCGTTCGACGCCCTCAGGAAGGGAACGGCGCACTGCATCGTCGCTCCCAGTTCACGCGTAAAAACCATCGGTGACCGTTACGATCTCGAGGACTGCGAGACGACCGAGCTCCCTGACACCTGTGAGCTCTCGTGCTGGATTTCGCGCGGAAAACCCGAGCTGTTGGGAATCATCAACAAGGACATCATCAATGCCGGAGAATCGCTCTCCGCAAGCAATTTCTCCTCCACGTCGTACACGGCCCAGGAATCCAACACGCTTCAATTCCTTTATCGCAACCGCACCGCCATTGCAGCTGCCCTCATCGGTATGTTGTCGGTCGGCATCGTCCTGCTCATCTGGGCGCTCGTGCGCGCTCGAACCGAGCGCAAAAAAGCCGATGCTGCCAACGCCGCTAAGACGGCATTCCTCACGCGCATGAGCCACGACATCCGTACGCCGCTCAACGGTATCCTGGGCCTTATCGAGATCGAGGAATTGAAGGAAGGCGATATGCAAGTCGCCCGCGAGAGCCGTGCCAAGGCGCGCGTTGCCGCCAATCACCTGCTCTCGCTGATCAACGACATCCTCGAGATGGGCAAAATCGAAGACCGCAAGCTAACACTGGAGCATGCGCCTTTTAACCTCAAAGAGCTCTGTGACGATACGCTAGTGCTGTGCAAGCTCCGCGCGTCCAGTAACGGCATCACAATGCAGGACAATAGTCTGCCGTACGCCACGGGGCCATACATGATCGGCAGTCCCACCCATATCCGACAGATCATGATCAACCTGTTAGACAACAGCATTAAGTACAACAAGCACGGCGGCTCCGTCACCTTTAGCTCAAAGACCAAGCCACTCGATAACGGGCGCGCGCTCTTTTGCTTTAGCGTTTCGGATACCGGCATTGGCATGGCTCCCGAGTTTTAAAGCATATCTATGAGCCGTTTGCCCAAGAAGGTGACGATGCGCGCAGCAAGTTCCAAGGAACCGGCATGGGCATGCCAATCGTCAAGTCGCTTATTGAACTGATGGGCGGCACGATTGAGATTTCGAGTGAGGTTGGCGTGGGGAGTACGTTCAACGTCCAGATTCCGCTCGATATCGACAAAGACCCTCAGGCAAGAGAACGCGCGGACGAGCAAGCAGACAGCTGCTCGCTTGCCGGCATGAACGTTCTTTTGGCAGAAGATAACGAGCTCAATGCCGAGATTGCCCAGGCGCTGCTCGAAAGCGAAGGCATTGTCGTAACTCGCGCCGCCGATGGCAACGAAGCGGTCGACCTATACGTTGGCCGTCCCGCCGGCAGCTTCGATGCGATCCTGATGGACATCATGATGCCGGACATGGACGGCTACGAGGCAACCCGCGTGATTCGTCTGAGCGAGAAGGTCGATGCAGCCGATATCCCCATCATCGCGCTCACCGCCAACGCCTTTGCCGAAGACGCCAAGGCGGCACACGACGCCGGCATGAACGCCCATCTGTCCAAACCGCTCGACTTTAACAAGCTCAAAAACATACTCGCCCGCATCAAGAAAAACGGATCCGTTTCGCTATAGTTTGTGCTCAACCACCACGCACGACCAGAAAGGAAGCCAACGATGTTTAGGCCCTTACGTCGAAAGAAACGCGCCATCACCGACGAGGAAGCGCGCAAACTGCTCGCCACCTGCAAGCGCGGCGTCTTTGCCGTCAACGGCGACGATGGCTACCCGTACGCCATTCCCGTCAACTACTTCTTTGACGCCCTGCACGACAAGATTTATTTCCATGGCGCCAAGGCCGGCCACAAGGTCGACGCACTCAAGCGCGATGACAAGGTCTGCTTTACCGTTTACGGCAACGAGTGGTACCAGGACGGCGACTGGGCTCCCTACGTTATGAGCACCGTGGTCTTTGGCCGCTGTCGCCTGGCGAATGACACCCCCGCGTTTATCGAGGACAAAGTCCGCCAGCTCGCCCTTAAGTACTACCCTTCTGCCGAAGAAGTCGAAGAGGAAATCGCCAAAGACATCAAGGGCGTCCAGCTTTACGAGATTTCGATTGAGCATCTTTGCGGTAAGCAGATTCAAGAAAAGTAAGCCTCTCAGCAGGTCTGCGCCCAATTGCTACAGATGCTTTACCATGTGGGGCCTTCTAGCCAACTTGGCAGAAGGCCCCACATGCAGCGCACGCTTACCGTGCATTAAAAACGTAGCGGTCCAGGCGGTCGCACGCTTCCCTCACGCGCGAAAGCGGCAGCGCCAGATTCACGCGAATGTGGCAGGGCCCGTGGAACGGGCGGCCGTCCTGATACCCCACGCCCACGCGCGCCCCCTCGTCGAGCAACCACTGAATATCGCGGCCATGCTCGCGGCACCACTCGGTGCAGTCCAGAAACACCATGTACGTGCCCTGCGGACGCGAAAACGCGACGCCCTTCCAGTGCTTTTCTGCATACGTGCAGAAGTACTCGATATTGCCGGCAAGCACCTGGTTGAGCTCATCAACCCACTCATAGCCCTGCGGCTGGTAGGCACCGATAAGCGCATGCATGGAGAGGACGTTCATCTCGTTGTAGTGGGTCTTGTTGGACACGGCGCACACGCGGTCGCGCAGCGTCTCGTTGTAGATGATGTGGTAGCTGCCGACCAGGCCCGCCAGGTTGAACGTCTTGCTGGGCGCGTAGAGGGCAACCGTGCGCATGCGAGCATCCTCGCTCACCGACTGCGTCGGGATGTGCTTGTGTCCCGGCAGGATGATATCGGACCAAATCTCGTCCGAGATCACCACGCAATCGTGCTGGCGATAGATGTCCATGGCGCGCTCGATCTCGTCGCGCTCCCATACGCGGCCGCAGGGATTGTGCGGCGAGCAGAACACCGCGGCATGGATGTAGTTTTGGGCGAGCTTGCGCTCCATGTCCTCAAAGTCCATGCGCCACACGCCCTGGTCGCCGAGCTTAAGCGGGCTGTGGACAATACGATAGCCCGCGGCCTCGATGGACTTGGTAAAGCCGATGTAGGTAGGGCTGTGGACTAGCACCGCATCACCTGGCTGGACATACGCGCGTAGCGTCGACACGACACCGCCCAGCACGCCGTTTTCGTAGCCGATATGCTCCGGCGCCAAGTCCTCAACGCCGTTGCGACGGCTCTGCCATTCGATGATGCGGTCGAAGTACTCGGGACGCGGATTGAAGTAGCCAAACATGGGGTGCTGAGCGCGCTTGATGATGTACTCCTGAACCGTGGGCACCGTGGCGAAGTTCATGTCGGCCACCCACATGGGAATGCGGTCGAAGCCCTCGTCGGGTGCGTTCGGAGCCATACCGGGGATCTCGCCCCAAGAGTCAACGGCGATGGAGTCCATGCCGTGGCGGTCGATGATTGAAGTGAAGTCATATTTCATGCTGGACTCCCGTGCAGAGCGGAATGATTCGGTAGGCGTTATTGTCCACCAGCGTGGGCGGTTTTGGCGCGGGGTTTGGCGCTTAATTTGACGGGTGCGGACGAATGGCCGGTTAGTCTCGCGCGTCGTTGACGGCGACTACGGTTAGCTGGGTTTCATCGACCGTAAACGATATGTCGAGCCCGGCGTAGGCCAAGTGGTAAACGCGGTTTGGCTCGTGCTTGCTGCCCGCGCGGCGCGGATCTTGGCGAAGAACCTCGACCAGACCGGGGAGCTTTGCGGGCGGGACCATATCCTGCAGCGCCTGCGGGAACTCGACGTCGAGCTCTTGCCACGGAGCGTCCTCAATCCAGCCGCCGGTCGCATCCGGGTGACAGTCGGCAAATGGAATGTAGGGCTTAATGTCGTAGATGGGTGTGCCGTCACGCAGGTCGGCCCCCAGCACATGAATGATGGGGCCATTGTCGGTGAGCTCGACGCGATCGAGCTTGACGCAGGTAAGCCCAATGGGATTAGGGCGAAACGGACTGCGCGTGGCAAACACGCCCACGCGCTCGGCTCCACCCAGACGCGGCGGGCGCACGGTTTTCGACCACTTGGCATTGGTGCCGGACCTGTCCTGCGACTTGGCATCGGTAGCTATGTCCTTAGCCGTACCGCCGGGCGTTCCGTTTTCAAAGCGCCACAGCAGCCACAGGTGAGAGAAGAAGTCCAGACTCTCAACCGCTGCATTGGAGGCAAATTCCGGCTCAAAAACGATGCGTCCCTGCAGATGAGGCGCCAAAAAGCTGTTGCGCGGAATGCCGAACTTCTGCGGCAGGTCGGTATGTATGCGTGCGATAGGTTCCATGCCGGTCATTGTACGGCATGGAGGCGTGGGGCGCAGCGCGCAATTCTTCGCCGCGGTCCCCCGTCGTGCAACCAACGGTTGCTTGGAAGGGCGCCTGCCGCCGCGTATGCTTAAGCCATCAACCAGCAGAAAGGAGCCGTTATGGCCTTTGCAGAAAAGCTCATCGCCGTTCGTCGCGCCCATCACCTTACCCAGGAGCAGCTCGCCGCTAAGCTCTTCGTCACACGCCAAGCCGTCAGCCGTTGGGAACGCGGCGAGGTCACACCGGGCATCGACATGATGAAGCTCATTGCCGCCGTGACCGGCGAGCCCCTGTCTCACCTGCTCGAAATGCCCGAGCACTATTGCCAGAGCTGCGGCATGATACTCACGCCCGGCGACTGCGGCACCGATGCCACGGGCGCCGCGACCGATCATTACTGCAAGTGGTGCTACGACCACGGCCAGTACGCCTACGACACCACGATGGAGGCAATGATCGAGGACTGTGCCCCGCGCCTGGCGCAAAACACCGGCATGTCGCTCGACGAAGCCGTCTCGCTCATGGGCGCCGTCCTGCCGCAACTGGAGCGCTGGCGCTCCGTGCAGGAAAACGAAGAGCGCTACGGCGCCGAGGCACGGGCGCGCTATGGCGACGAGACCATCGACGCGGCAAACGAAGCGCTGCTGGACATGGACCCCGAGACATGGAACGACATGAAGGAACTTGAACGCGCTATTCTGGGCCAGCTCTCGATTGCCATGGGCATTGGCGACCCAGAGAGCAACGAGGCCCGCAAGCTTGTCACGATGCACCGTCGATGGATTGGCCTTAACTGGGGACACGAGCCCCAAGACGAAGCATACCTGGGCCTCGCCCACGGCTATCTGGCCGACCAGCGCTTTGTTGACTACTACGACAAGCCCTGCGGCACCGGAGCCACGGCGTTTCTGGTCCAGGCCATCGAGTCGTCACTGGTCCGCGCATAGACCGCGGCGGCTTTGGGTATTTCAATCAAAACTGCAACCGATTGGAGACCTATGGCTACTAATCATGAGCTTGCGCTATTCGTTATGACCGGCTGCCCGTATTGCATAAAGGTCAAGCGCTTTTTGGCCGATAACGGCGTGACCATTCCCGAGCGCAATATCTCGACCGACCCCGAAGCCGAGCAGACGCTCATCGCCGTCGGCGGAAAGCGCCAGGTTCCCTGCCTGTTTATCGACGGAAAACCGCTCTACGAGTCGAGCTACATCATCGCATGGGTACAGAAGAACCTGCTCTAGTGCAACATATTCATCGGGGACGTTCTTAAATGACTAGTCGTTAAAGAACGTCTCCAATGGCTAGCTAGCCGTGGAAGCGGGCTATGGGTGCAAGTGGCTGCTCGCGAAAGACGCGCTCGACGGCGGCGCGGTATTCGTCGACCTTTTTAGTCTTGCGTACGAGTTTGTGAACGGTAGCGTGATCGGCGAAGGCGCATTTGGCGTAGAACCACCACTCCTTCATGCGAAAGACCGCATTGCCACCAATCTCTTCTGCATAGGCCGCGAATAGCATGTCGTGGAAACGCTGCAGTTCGGCTGCCGTGGCAGCAGGACCGCCGTTGACCATACGAGCCAGAGCGGGGTTCGCGAGCAGGCCGCGCCCCAACATCACATGGCGCGTGCCGGGATAGGCCTCCACCAGCGCGTCCATATCCTCAAGATCAAAAATGTCGCCGTTGTATGCCACCGGAAACGGCGCACGCTCCAGCGTTTCGCCATAGAACTCCTTGCGCGGCGTGCCCGTATAGCGGTCCTTTTGTACGCGCGGATGCACGATCAGCTCTGCCAGCGGCATGCGGCAGTACAGATCGAGCACACGCTCATACTCGTCATCGCGTTCCAACCCCAGCCTGGTTTTTACCGACACCGGCAACGGCGACCGCTCGCACACGTCGCTCAAGAACACCTCGAGCTCGTCGAGGTTGCGCAGAAAGCCCGATCCTTTGCCCTTGGCAACAACCGTTCCCGAAGGACAACCCAAGTTGAGATTGACCTCGCGATAACCCATGTCGGCGAGCACCTGTGCCGCCCACACAAACTCGTCCGCGTTCTTGGACATCAGCTGAGGCACTACGTTGAGCCCCTGGTTATTGGCAGGATCAATCTCCTTAAACGCCTTGCCGCCAAAGCGGTTTCCCACCCGCGGCGGCGGCAAAAACGGCGTGTAATAGCAATCGAGCGCGCCGAAGCACTCCGCATGCACGCGACGGAACACATGCCCGGTAATCCCCTCCATGGGGGCAAGCGAAAGAATCATCAACATCTGCTCTCAGATCAACGCGGCAAAGGGACCGCCCCTTTGTCACATGCATTATGCCTTGTGCTCCAGATGATTCACAAGGCAGAGGTAGCAGCTTGACGATAATCACCCTTCCATCCGTCGCCTCACGCAACGAAGGCGAATGGTTTTCCGCGAAGTGAACGAGTGAAATCGGATCCCCGAAGCATCGACACTTTTGGAGAGGCATTTCCTGCGGTTTTGTCGCTCAAATCCTACGGTTTTTGCATCCAAAAGTGCGAATGCTTCAGGGGTCCAGAATAGGTCGTTCACTTCTCTGAAAACCATTCACCTTCGATTTGCTGGCGCTCACAAACAGTGAGAGACTGTCCCACGGCAACCCCCTTGCGCGTCATTCGCCCCACGACAGCGACTCCGTGCTCCAAAAACGACGTTCATGATCGCGACGACCACCAACACCACGCTGTTGACACTATGTTTGAATAATAGACGCCCCACTCATTTATACTAAAGAGCGCGTGCGCATCGCCCCCGAAAACGATGAGGATCGAGGCCCCCATGCAGCAGCTCACCGAACAAGAAAAGAAACGCATCCAGCGGTACTGCACATACCCCAAGATCGCAGCGACCACACTCGTCATGTCGTTCGTAGCATGTCTGCTCATGCTGCCGCTCCAAATGATCAACGATATCGCGTTCCACCAAAAGGAATTCCAACCCGCGGGCATATATACCGCCATCGCACTCACCGTAATCGAACTCGTCGTCTTTTGCTATTGCGCTCTTGCGCCGCGCTTTGGAATGCGGGGCAAACAGTGGAAGGAGCTGCAGAGCAGGCTTGCGGTAGCCCAAACCAACAAAGACCGCTCCGCGGAGGTCGCCGGCGTGCTCGCCACGCAAGCTGCCGGCCGCCTGCTCAAGAACAGTGATAACGATCTCGCGCGCAATCTGGGCGGCGCCGCGGAGGTCGCCAGCGCCGTAGGGGCAGTTGCCACCGCGGCGGACGTGCTAGCCGAAACCTCGAGCAATGCCGAGGCCATGGCAAACGCATACGACGTGACGATTCCAAGCGTCAAGAAGCAGATCATAGCTCTCGCAGTGGCGCCCGCCATTGTGCTGCTTGGCGTCTACATCCCGCAGTTTGTCCAGGGGAATAACGAGCTACAGGTAAGAAAGGCTGCAGCCGCTGAGCAGCTCGCCATCGCGCAAGATGCCTTGGAGCCCGTGTGCGAACGCGTTGCGGCAGACGACCCATATGAGTCGTATCACGACTACGGCTATCGCATTATCGGCTATCTGCGCGATAATGACCTCGGCGCTCAAGCAGCCTATGTCTACCTTTCTTTCGATGCAGACGGCATGCTCACGGACGTCGATTACACCAGCCAGATCGACCCCGAGGCAAGCCTTGCAGACAACCTCGCCCGCGCCGAGCAGGACATCGCGACGCTCTGTGCCCCGCTCAACGGGTTGGACATTTCCGTTGCCGCACCGGGCCTCCTCACGCCATGCAGCCTGTCGGATGAATTTAAACAGGCATTTTTAGCCGGATCCCTATATGAAGAAATCAGCATCAAGACGGAGGACGAATCTATCAAGTCGTACTACACCTTTGACACCGAGCCTGAGGAAGAGTTCGACGAGTACACCCATCCGGAAATTAGGCTCATGCTCTCCGCAAAGAAGAACTAAAGGCTTGCACTCTAATTGCCGCTCGCAAACATCGTCTATATCTCGAGGTCTAATACTTTTCCCGAGAAGTGAACGACCGTTTTTGGACCCCCGAAGCATCGACATTTTCTGACGCCAAAACCGCAGGATTCAACGATCAAAACCGCAGGAAATTGCATCTCAAAAGCGTCGATGCTTCGGGGGTCCATTTTGACTCGTTCACTTCTCGGAAAAGTATTAGACCTCGAATTCACAAGCCGCTCAATGTGGCAAAGGGACTTCCCCTTTGTCACATTATTCGGAGCGTAGGGCTTCCACGGGATCTTTTTTGGATGCACTGCGGGCCGGCAGCAGACCGGCGACGACCGTCAGCAGCACCGAAATCGCGATGAGCACCAGCGCATCCTGCACGGGCAGGCTCATCAGATTGGGTACTTGTTTGGCAGCAAGTGCCCAGGCATTGACCGGATAGCTCACGAGTACCACGACGACAATAGCAAAGACGCCGGCAATGAGACCTTCGATAAACGTCTCGGCGTTAAATACGTTGGCCACGTTGCGCTTTGACGCGCCGATCGCGCGTAGGATGCCAATCTCCTTTTTGCGCTCCAGTACGCTGATGTAGGTGATGATGCCGATCATGATGGAGCTCACGACCAGGCTGATGCTCACGAACGCGATGAGCACCAAGCTGATGGTATTCACGATATCAGTCACCGAGCCCATGATGATGCCCATGTAGTCGGTGTACGAGATTGCCTGCTCGTCGTGGCCGGCAGCTTTGACCTGCTTGTTGTACGCATCGATATGGTCGAGTACGCGCTCCTTGGCCTCAAAGTCACGCGGGAAAATCTTGACCGAGATGGGGTCCGCTTCATCCGCGTAGCCCAACGTGGTCAGATTGTTGTCGTAGGTGAGCTTCGACGCCTTGGCGTAACTCATCATGAGCGAACTCAGATCCTCGGCGTCCATGTTGAAGTGAATGGCATTGGCAAAGGCGCTCGCATCCATGTGCATGGCGCTCGCTAGGTTGGCAAAACTCGACGACATCTGTGTAGCCATCTGACCCATGAGCCCCGCCGCGCCTGCCTTGAGCTGAGCTGACACCGTCGCCGCAATCTGGTCGCTGATCGACTTCGTCACCTGATCCATAGCCTGCTGCAGATACGGAGCCAGCTGCTTTTGCACATAGTCGGTCATCGCCTGTTGCAGGCGCTCGGCCAAGGCATCGCCGCCGAGCGCTTTGAGCTGGGCCAGGATTTGCTGGACCGCGGTATCATTCTCAAGATACGTCGAGAATGCGGCAGCGAGCTTTGACGCGTCTTTAAGATCTTCGGGCGACAGCGCCTTAAACTGATCAGACTGCAAAAAGCCCTCAAACAGCTGGTTGGCTAGCGTTCCCACCTGCTGCATTTGCTCGGGCGTGAGTTCCAGACCGTCAAAGATACCCGAGAAATCTGGGCCCGGTGCTTTTGCCATAATGTCGCTGAAGTCGATGTCTCTACCAACGCCTGAAAGGTCAATGTCCAGCCCGGACAAGTCAAGACCCGACAGGTCCATACCGCCGGCCGCACCCGAGAGCGCGGAGGTATCGAACGAGAACGCGCTCTTGAGCGCCGCCTCGTCCACACTGAACATGCTGCCCAGATCCACGCCTTGCTTGGCCTCGCCCTGCAATTCATCGAAAGACTTGCCCGTAAAGACATCCGTCTCGGGATGCGCAAGCTGCTCTTGCACAATCTGCGAATCGGCGGCGCGCTCCATAAGCCGGCGAGTCAGCGCATGTGTATAGGCAATGCCCGGAGACAACGCACTCGCATTGGCCGTCTCGTTGGGTCGTACCACGCCCACAATGTGCACGTCGATACCGTCGGCAACCTTGGCGGCCATAAAGTCGGTGTCGCCAGACATATCGGCCCACATGCCGGTCTCTTCGTTTTTGCGATAGGCATCGGCCGGCGACAGCACCTTAAACGTCGTGGACAGCGCATCGTCGTAGGTAAAGTCGGTGCCGGTCTCGGGCGTTTCGACCCCACCGTCGGCCGTCATAGCGCTGTTTACCAGATCGTTGAGCTCATTGATATCCAGCGCACCGATGCTGTAGAGCGTGTAGTCGCCCACCGTACCGCGACTCGAAAGCACCATCACGGCTTCGTTGGCAGACGTGGGCCAATGACCGGCGACGACATCGTACTGGCTGTCGAGCAGGCTCTGGTCGTCAATCATCTCGTTAAAGACCGAGGTTCCCATGGATTCCATGCTCACCGTTGCCGCCGAACTCGCACCTCCGCTCATGGCCTCGGTCATGGCGTTGGGCACCAGCCGGACAGGCTTCTCATCGCCCTTGCCGGCACGATAGACAACCGGCGATACACCGTAGCCGTACTGGATGGCGTTGACTTCTTTATCGATGCCGTCGCCACCGGCATCGAGCCATGCCTTAAAGCTCGTCATGTCGTTGGACTTAACGCTTGCAAACATGTCCTTTACGGCCGTAACCACGGGGATCTTATCGGTTCCCCTAGCCTTGTCGCCGGTATTGTCGTTGGACAAATCCCCACCGTTGGACGCCTCATCATCCGCAGCCCCCTGTCCGCCCATCATGGATGACAGGTCGTAGTCCTGCTTGGAGATCGTAAGCGGGTAACTCGAGAGCGTATCCTCCTCGACCTTTTTGATGTAGCCGTTTACGCCATTGGACAGCGCCAGAATCGCCGCGATACCGATAATGCCAATCGAGCCCGCAAAGGCAGTCATGGCCGTACGGCCCTTCTTGGTCATGAGGTTTCGGGCAGAAAGCCCCAGCGCCGTCACAAAGCTCATCGAGGTTTTGCGCGTAGGCTTGGCTTCGCGGCGCGTGGCGTCAGCGACATCGAAAGGATCGGAATCGTCGGTGATCTTGCCGTCCGCCAGGTTAACGATGCGCGTGGCGTATTGGTACGCCAGCTCGGGATTGTGCGTGACCATAATAACCAGACGGTCACGCGCCACATCCTTGAGCAGATCCATGACCTGCACGGATGTCGTTGAGTCCAGGGCGCCGGTCGGCTCGTCTGCCAGCACAATCTCGGGATCGTTGATCAGCGCACGGGCGATGGCCACACGCTGCATCTGCCCGCCCGAAAGTTGGCTCGGGCGCTTGTTAACATGCTCGCCCAGGCCGACTTTCTCCAACGCCTCGCGCGCACGCTGGCGGCGCTCGGCATGCCCCACGCCCGTGAGCGTGAGCGCCAGCTCCACGTTTTCCAAAATAGTCTGATGCGGAATGAGGTTATAGCTTTGGAACACAAAGCCGATGCGGTTGTTGCGATAGGCATCCCAATCGCGATCGTGAAAGTCCTTGGTCGAGATGCCGTCAATCAGCAGGTCGCCAGAATCGAAATGATCGAGTCCGCCGATAACGTTGAGCATCGTGGTTTTACCCGAGCCCGAAGGTCCCAGAATGGCCACGAACTCGTTATCGCGAAAAGCCAGGCGCACGCTGTCGAGCGCCACCTGCGTAAACGACTGCGTAACGTACCTTTTGCAAATACCTTTGAGCTCCAACATGGACGGCAACCTCTCCCACGCGGGCGCACTTGCCCGCTCTCCCCCGCCGTTCGTATTCGACGCGTTTGTCCTACTCTATCCCCAATTTTTGCCGGCGCCAGTGAGGAATGTAACGAACCGCGCCAAAAAACGAACGGGACGGTGCCCAAAAGAAGAGGTCCCGAGCGGGACCTCTATATGGTGGAGTTTATCTTGAAAGGTAGCGGACTACTTCGCACAGCGGCCCACGATCCTCGCTATGCTTTACGCGTTTTTTACTGCTCGCTATTCGCAATCGCCTGGTCGATAAGCTTGTTGAGTGCATCGCGCTGTTCGGCAGAAGTGATGCCGCCAACGATCGGGTCTCCTACGATATTGCCCTTTTGGTCGATCACATAAGTGGTCGGGAACGAGAACAAATCTGACGTAAACTTACCGGCCTCGCTATCCGACTTGAACCAGATGTTCTTATATGTCACGCCCTTCTTGCTCAGCACGTCCTTGGCATCTGCAATCTCGCCCTTGTTGCCATCGAGCGTAAAGGAATTGACGCCCACGACCTGGCCGCCCTTCTCGGCGAGCTCCTTATTCAAATTCTCAAGATCACCCAGCTCGCCCACGCACGGCTTGCAAGTAGTGAACCAGAAGTTCATGACGGTGACCTTGTTCTTAGAGAACAGCTCGTCGCTGCTCACGTCGTTGCCATCCAGGTCCTTGCCCGTAAAGCTGGGGAACTTCGTCGCCTCGCTCGAAGCATTGGCACCAGCCGTCATGCCAGCGGTCGAAGCGTCGACGCTCTCGCCTGCACTCGGCGTGCTTCCACAGCCGGGGAACTCCTTCTCCAGGCTCTCGAGCTTGTCCTCGATCTCCTTGATCTGCTGCGCACCAGCCTTGAGTGTCTTAAGCTCATCCGCCGTGAACTCATCCTTGGCGCCGTCGATGGTCTTGAGCAG